>NZ_JBXANU010000030.1:0-81855 GCF_058802085.1 Pseudomonas sp. GW822-FHT02G04 | reverse complement strand
TTGTTAAAGAGCGGTTGGTTAAGATCTTTCGTCTCAACCGAGGCGCGCATTCTACAGCAGCCTCTGTTGCTGTCAAGTAGTAAATTTCAAATTTTCTTCATGAAATTCAACTACTTGCCGCTAACTCGGTTTCAAACTCCTCGTTAGCGGGAGGCGAATAGTACAGTATTTTATTTGGTGGTCAACCACCTGTTGTAATTATTTTTACCTAATCCATGCGGCTTAGGCCGAGTACCGACTTCTGCCTCATGAGCAGTCCAGGCTTTGCTTGCATTACCCGTCGACAAACCCGCCCTCTTTACCAGCTGCGCTATGATCGCGCCCCTCTGCGCCAAGAGTCTTGAACTGGATGTCCAATGTCTTTGCCATTAGCTGACGCTCATCAATCACTGCCACCCGTCCTCGTCGGCCCGCTATTGCGGCGCCTGGAACCTACGCGGCTGGTGCTCTGGCTGGTGGGGTCGCGTGCGCTTGCGCTGACACTGCGCCTGCAAGGCATTGATATCCGCCTCAGTGCGGATCGATGCACGATCATTCCCGTCGGCACTCATGCCTTTGTTCATTTAATAGATGTATCACTGAACACTGCCCTGCCCTGCGACACGTTGATCGAGTACGACCTGCTGATCACCGAGGCGGATGGCGCTCCGTCGGGCATTGCCGAGTGGGCACCTCACCTACTATATGGCGAAGCGCGTTGCCCGAATTTCGTGTTGCGCTCGCGAATCGATCACCTGCTGCATGGCTCCTGCCGTAAACCTCACCATCCGGCGGCCGACGGCTTGCTGTGCGTCGACCGATTGCTTGCGTCCGAGCCGGATGCTTGCAAGCGCCCCGCGCTGTTAGTGATGAGCGGCGACCAGGTGTATGCGGATGATGTCGCGGGACCAATGTTGCGTGCGATTCATGCCTTGATCGAACGCCTGGGGTTGTTCGACGAACACCTCGACGGCGCAGTGGTCAGCGACAGCGCCAGACTCTACGAACATCCTGCCAGTTACTACCATCGCGCGGATTTGTTACCGGTGCTTGAGAGCAACGAAACCCTGCGCGAGCGATTTTTCGGTGGGGCGCGTAAGCCGATTTTCACCAGCAGCAGCGCCGACAATCATTTGGTGACCTTCGCCGAAGTCATGGCGATGTACCTGCTTGTGTGGTCGCCAACGTCCTGGACGCTGATCGCGCCGCAACCACCGGCCCTGACGCCCGAACGACGCAAGCGTTATGCCCTGGAGCAGACGCGCATCGATGGGTTCAAGGCGGGGTTGGGTGGCGTCGCGCGGACGATGGCGCATTTGCCATGCCTGATGATTTTCGACGACCACGATATTACCGATGACTGGAATCTTTCCGCGCAATGGGAGGAAACGGCCTACAACCATCCGTTCTCCAAACGCATCATCGGCAACGCGCTGCTTGCTTATATGTTGTGTCAGGGTTGGGGCAACAACCCGGATGCGTTTCACAGCGTCCTGGAAAAGACCCGTTTATTGAGCGCCACTGGGCAAGACCATTACCTCGACAGCGAGATCCAGGACGGCTTGATCGATGAGCTGCTGAGTTTTCAGCAGTGGCATTACGTGCTGCCCACCCGCCCGGCGCTGGTGGTGCTCGACACCCGCACCCGGCGCTGGCGTAGCGAGATGAACCTCAAGCAGCCGTCGGGCCTGCTGGACTGGGAAGCGCTCAGTGAACTGCAACAGGAATTGCTCGATCACCCTTCGGCGATCATCGTTTCACCGGCGCCGATCTTCGGCGTCAAACTGATCGAAACGGTGCAGCGGGTGTTCAGCTGGTGCGGTTATCCACTGCTGGTGGACGCCGAAAACTGGATGGCCCATCGCGGCGCGGCGCAGGTGATCCTGAACATTTTCCGACACTCCCGCACACCCGGTAACTATGTGGTGCTGTCCGGTGATGTGCATTATTCCTTCGTCTATGAAGTATTGATCCGACACCGCAAGGCCGGCCCGCGTATCTGGCAGATCACCAGCAGCGGCATCAAAAACGAATTCCCGCCCGCCCTGCTCGAATGGTTCGACCGCCTCAACCGTTGGCTCTACTCGCCCCGCTCACCGCTTAACTGGCTGACCAAACGCCGACGCATGCGCATTGTTCCGCACATCCCCGAACACGCCGAAGCAGGGGAACGGCTGTGGAACTCGGCAGGAATCGGCCAAGTGTTCTTCAATGAAAAGGGCCAGCCACAGGATATTTATCAATTCAATGCGGATGGATCGCCGAAGACGCGAATGATTGCGCCAGAAACGTCCGAAACGACAGACTGACTTTGCCTGAGTTGCCATGAGCAATCATTACCTGCCCACCCTGAACCTCACCCGAACCCTGATCATCGGCAACTCCGGCTCGGGCAAGAGCTGGCTGGCCAAACGACTGGCCGAGCATCTGCAAGTGCCCTGGATTGATCTCGACCTGATTCACTGGGTATCCGATGAACACAGCATCGCCCGTCCCCGCAACGAAGCACTGGGAATGGCGCGGGTGGCGGCGAGTGAAGAGCGCTGGGTTATCGAGGGTGTTTATGGCTGGATGGTCAGCGAACTTGTGGAGCAGGCCACTGCGCTGATCTGGCTGTGTCTGGAGGACGAAGATTGCGTGAGCAACATTCGCCAGCGAGAAGCGACGCGGGACGAGAAAGAAGAGTGGCTGATAGCGTTACTCGACTGGGCCGGTAGCTACCGTAGTCGCGAAGACTCCAGTGGATTTTCCGCGCATGAGCGTTTGTTTGAAGGGTTTAGCGGTTCGAAACGCCAACTGATGAACCAGGCTGAAGTCTCGGCTTTCGTCAGTGCGGTGCAACCAACCGACTGATCGTCCCTGCCGTTTTCTGCGTGCGAATCGGACTCCTACATTGGACACGACTAGCTGGCGAGATTGTCAGAATGGGATTACATCGTTCGCAGAAACGTCTTGAAGAAGCTTCAGCGATACTTTAACCCAAGCGTGGATATGTCGTCTGCGTAATGACCACTCGTAGGTGTCGCCTTGTCATCATGTACTCATTTCTGTACGTTCTTTGCATTGAGCGAGGACTACAACATGCAAACCATCAACTACACCACCGCACGTGCACATCTGGCCGAAACCATGGATCGGGTCAACGAAGACCGTGCCCCATTGCTGGTTACCCGCCAGAAAGGCGAACCTGTGGTGATGATGTCTCTGGCGGAGTACAACGCTCTCGAAGAGACTGCCTATCTGCTCCGTTCTCCAGCCAATGCCGAGCGACTGATCAAATCAATCGGCAACCTACGAGCAGGGAAAACCAAAGTCAGGCAACTCATTGAAGAATGAATATCGAGTTCACTCCTGAAGGCTGGGACGACTATTTGTGGTTTCAGCAAAACGATAAGGCCGGGCTCAAACGAATCAACCTGCTGATCAAGGCGATCCTGCGTGAGCCCTTCGAAGGATTGGGCAAACCTGAACCGCTCAAACACAATCTGAGCGGCCTCTGGTCACGCCGAATCACCTCCGAGCATCGCCTGGTTTATGCAATCGAGAATGGTGAGGTGCGCATCGTGCTTTGCAGGTATCACTACTGAGCACATTCAGGCCGCTTTCACCGCCCGCCCCACCCCTCTGACAATCATTTCCACTTCCCGCTCATCGATCGTCAGCGGTGGCAGCAGGCGAATGGTCTTGCCCCGTGTCACGTTGATCAGCAAACCGTGATCCCGTGCGGCGATCAGGGTCAGGTCGCGGATTGGTTGGGCGAGTTCGATGCCGATCATCAAGCCCTGGCCGCGGATCGCCAGGACGTTCGGGTCGTCGGCCAGTTCGACGCGCAATCTGGCAAGCAGGCGTTCGCCCTGAAGTCTGGCGTTTTCCAGCAGGTCTTGTTCCTCGATGATCTCCAGCACGGTGCAACCCACCCGACACGCCAGCGGATTGCCGCCGAACGTACTGCCGTGGCTGCCGGGGGTGAACAAATCCGTAGCTCTGCCCCGAGCCAGGCAGGCACCGATGGGCACTCCGTTGCCCAGGCCTTTGGCCAAGGTCATGACGTCCGGGATGATGCCTTCGTGCTGGAACGCAAACCACTGGCCGGTACGGCCGATGCCGGTCTGGATTTCGTCAAGCATCATTAACCAGGCGCGCCGGTCACAGAGCTCGCGCACCGCTTTGAGATAACCGGGCGGCGCCACTTGCACACCACTTTCACCCTGAATCGGCTCCATCAGGATCGCCACAATGCGTGGGCCGTGGGCTTTCTGCACCTTCTCCAGGGCGGCGAGGTCGCCGAACGGCACCTTGATGAAATCCCCCGGTAACTCGTTAAACCCCAGGCGCACCGCCGGGCCATCGCTGGCCGACAAGGTACCGAGGGTCCGGCCGTGGAAAGCGTTCTCCATGACCACTACCAGCGGCTGCTCGATGCCTTTGTGCCAGCCGTAAAGCCGCGCCAGTTTCAGCGCGGTTTCGTTGGCTTCGGCGCCGGAATTATTGAAGAACGCCCGCTCCATGCCCGATAGCCGAACCAGTTTCTGCGCCAGCCGCTGTTGCCAGTCGATGCTGTACAGGTTGGAAGTGTGCAACAGCAACCCGGCCTGTTCGCTGATGGCCGACACGATTCGCGGATGGGAATGGCCGACGTTGGTCACCGCCACACCCGCCACCGCGTCCAGGTATTCACGACCGGCCTGATCCCACAGGCGCGTGCCCAGGCCTTTGCTGAAACTCAGGGCCAGTGGTTGGTAAGTGCTCATCAGGCAGGTGGCGGTCATGACATCAAGCTCCATCAATGGTCGGTGTTTTTGCAGTATGGTTAGCCACCTGAGCTGGATAAACACTGCAACACTTCAATCATTTTAAAGCTGGGCTTGATAATGGATTTATTCCAGGCAATGACGGTTTACGTAAGAGTGGTGGAGGCCGGCAGCATGACCGCCGCCGCTTTGCAGTGCGAAATGTCCACGACCATGGTCGGTAATCACCTGCGGGCTCTGGAGCAACGCCTGGGTGTGCGCTTGCTCAACCGTACGACACGGCGTCAGCGTTTGACGGAATTCGGCACGGCGTACTATCAGCGGTGTCTCGAGGTGCTGGGGCTGGTGGCTGATTCCGAACGCCTGGCCGAACAAACCCTCGATGAGCCGAGCGGCACTCTGCGCATCACCGCACCGCTGACCTTCGGCACCGAACGGCTCGCGCCGGCCCTGAGCGAATTCACCCTGCGCTGCCCGCAAGTCAAACTCGACGTCGTTTTGACCAACCAGCGCCTGGACTTGCTCGACAACGGTTTCGACGTGGCGATTCGTCTGGGCACTACCGAACTGTCCAACATGATTTCTCGCCCGCTCATCGACTACACGATGACCCTGTGCGCATCGAAGGATTATCTGGAGCGTCGAGGCACACCGGAGAAACCCGCCGACCTGCAACACCATGACTGTTTGGCCTTCGCCTACCCGGCCGGAGATGACTGGCACTCGGTAGCCAAACAATGGCGCCTGAAGGGGCCCGAAGGCGAAGTCATGGTGGCGGT
Organism: Pseudomonas sp. GW822-FHT02G04; assembly: GCF_058802085.1. Taxonomy (NCBI): domain Bacteria; kingdom Pseudomonadati; phylum Pseudomonadota; class Gammaproteobacteria; order Pseudomonadales; family Pseudomonadaceae; genus Pseudomonas; species Pseudomonas sp. GW822-FHT02G04. Next base: position 76,346 of record NZ_JBXANU010000030.1, on the reverse strand, counting down.
CAGCGGGCCGATGTTGATCAACAGCTCGGCGGGGCTGCATCAAGCGGCGCGAACCGGCATGGGCATCGTGATGGTGCCCGATGCGCTGGTGGAGCAAGACCTTCGGGACGGAAAACTGGTGGCCTTGATGCAGGACTACCAACTGCCAAGTCGGCCGATGAACCTGGTGTACGCCCAGGACCGCTACCGCTTGCCGAAATTGCGCAGCTTCGTCGACTTTGCACTGCAGTGGTGGGGCAAGCACTAGCCGCAGCAATGCGCCATGAACTAATCTCCCGACTGACGAGTCACGTTGATATCAGGACGGCAGGGAGACCGATGATGAGTGAGGCATCGAATATCGAGCCGTTGAAGTTCGATCTGTCAGATTTTAACGAAGACATGCTGCACACCATTCTGGAACTGGTCAGCGATGGCATCTGGGACTGGAACGCCAACACCGGTTTCGTCTATCGCAACCCCGGGTGGTACGAGATGCTCGGCTATACGCCTCATTCCCTGGATAACAATGTGTTGACCTGGGAAAACGTGATCCACCCCGACGATTATTCGCGGGTCATGGCGTTGTTTGATGACTACCTGGATCAGCGCGCTCCCGGTTATCAGGCCGAGTATCGCTGCCGCATGCGCGATGGCACTTACACCTGGATCGAGGATCGCGGCTACGTGCTGGCACGTAATGCCGACGGCTCGGTGGCGCGAATGATCGGCGCGCACCGCAGCATCGAAGACAAGAAACGCCTGATCGAAGAAATGGAGCGGCGTAATCAATCCCTTGAAGCCATCGTCAAAGAACGCACTCGGGAGTTGTCCCGGGTCAATCAGCAGTTACAGATTCAACTCGAAGAAAATCGCAAATTGGCAGAAACCGATGTGCTGACCGGCATCGCCAATCGCTATCGACTGGAGAAAGCCCTGCCCAAGGAATGCGACCGCGCCCAACGCTTTCGCGAACCCCTGTCGCTGATCGCCATGGACCTCGATGACTTCAAAAACATCAACGATCACTACGGTCACGCCCTGGGAGATGCAGCGTTGGTGCAAGTGATCGAGAGTGTGAAGCACTGCGTGCGCAAAGGCGATCTGTTGGCGCGCTGGGGCGGTGACGAATTCATCCTGATCCTGCCCAATACCTTGTTGGCCGACGCCAGGTCACTCGCTGAAAGAATCCGTCATGGCCTGGCGAGCCTGCTGCCGGTCGGGGACTATCAAGTGACCATGAGTTTTGGCGTGGTGCAGCGCTTTGAAGAAGAACAACAGACCGGGTTGCTGGCCCGGGCCGATCAGGCGCTGTATCGGTCGAAGATCGCGGGCAAGAATCTGATTTCGGGGTGAGGCGATTCCGTCCTGTCAGCCGCCTGCCTACATGCCCGCTTTCACCAACACTGGTTTCTCCTGATACCGATCCGGATATAGCTGCTTCAACTGCGACACTTTCGGCAGGTCATTGATCACGATGTAGGGGTACGTCGGGTGCGCGGTCAGAAAATCCTGATGTTCCTCCTCCGCCGGGTAGAAACCGTTGTAGCTTTCCAGCTTGGTGACAATCGGTTTGTTGAACGAATGGGCAGCACCGAGCTGGGTGATGTAGGCCTGGGCGACGCGTTGCTGTTCGGTGCTTTTCGGGAATAGCGCCGACCGGTACTGAGTTCCTCGGTCCGGGCCCTGGCGGTTGAGTTCGGTGGGGTTGTGGGCCACCGAAAAATAGATCTGCAACAGAGCTCCGTAACTGACCTGAGCAGGATCGAAGGTCACTTCGACGGCCTCCGCATGGCCGGTATCCCCCTCGCTGACCCGTTCGTATTGAGCGGTATTGGCTGCGCCACCGGCATAACCGGAAACCGCATTCTTCACCCCTTTGACATGCTGAAACACGCCTTGGACGCCCCAGAAGCAACCGCCGGCAAAAACCGCCGTTTCGCTGTGCGCCTGGGTGGTTTCGTCAAGCGTCGGCGCCGGGATGATGACCGCCTCTTCGGCGCCTGCGAAAGAGAATGCAGAGCACTGACCGATAACGCTGGCGGCGGCCAAACCCAGAAATGTGCGACGCCAGTTGAATGGGGTTTTCATGGGCAGTCTCCTGAATGAATGGGGGCTATCAACCAAACGTAAACGCATACGCCGACACGCCCGGATCGAGAAACTCGATGCTGAACGTCCGGTCCTTTACACCAGCAGTCTGGCGTACCAGTTGATACAACCGCTGCTCGGTGACGCTGCCGCTGCCATCAGGCGCGACGTCGATACCGTGGGCATCGCCTGGGGGCTTGCCGTCAATCGACACTTTGAAACGCACCGGTTTGCCGTCAACTCCGGGGCCCAACACCAAGTGCAGGTCGCGAGCGTGAAAGCGATAGACGATGCGACTGTCCGGGGCACCTGAGACGGCACGTTCCGGACCGACAGTCCATTGGCCGCTCAGACTCCAGTCATTGAGAGCCAGTTGTGAGGGTGGGCTATAGGCAGTCGCCTTATCCGGAACCAGGCCGGTTTTAGCAACGAAATGCTCCGCCCGCCGATAGCCGACATAGGTTTCGGGCGATTGCACTTCACTCATGTCCGCGGCGAGTTGAACACCCTGGGCGTTGGCATTGATCAGCCCGTCCGCGACTTTCGCGGCGCCTGCCTCACGCAGCAGTTGCTGAATCACTCTCTCCGATTCGGCGTACTTGCCTTCACCGAAATGGTGATAACGAATGCGCCCCTGAGCATCGGCAAAGTAGTGAGCCGGCCAGTATTGATTGTTGAAAGCACGCCAGATCTTGTAGTCGTTATCGATTGCCACCGGGTAGGTGATGCCCAGGTCCTTCATGGCGTTGGTGACATTGCCTACATCCCGCTCGAAGGCAAACTCGGGCGCATGGACACCGATGACCACCAGGCCCTGATCGCGATACTTCTCGGCCCAGGCCTTCACATACGGCAAGGTACGCAGGCAGTTGATGCAGGAGTAAGTCCAGAAATCCACCAGCACAACCTTGCCCTTCAAAGCCTGGGTGGTGAGTGGGGGCGAGTTGAGCCATTGCACAGCGCCGTCCAGCGATGGAAGGTTGCCTTCAATCGGCAGCGCGTCCGGCGTCTTCGCGGTCATTTTCATGGCGTCGCCAGCGGCCATCATGCTGCCAGCAGGTTGATCACCGGCCCGTGGAATCTGCGCCATCATCGCTCCGCTGTCGGCCGGTGTACGACTGGCCAACCGGTTGACCAGAGCCTGTTCGATACCGCCGGTGGACGCCGTTGAAACTCGCGCCAGAATCCCGGTGTCCAGCCCAAGGGCAATCGCCACCACACCGACCAGCATCGCGACGCCCAGGCCACGACGTAGCCACTCGCCAGCGCCTATCGAGCGCTTCATTGCGGCGAAGACTTTACCGCCCAGCAGCAGTGCCGCGGCGAGAGAAGTTGCGGCACCGGCCGCGTAAGCCAGTAGCAACAGGGTGGTCGCGATGCTTGCCCCTTGCAGCGCCGCGCCGGTCAGCAGCAAACCCAGAATCGGCCCGGCGCAGGGTGCCCAGAGCAGGCCCGTGGCGACGCCGATCAGGAATGAAGCGCCGGGATGCGGCCGGGAATCTACGCCCGCGGCCTCCGACAGTCGACCGCCGGCCGCCACCAATGGACGCGTCAGGCGTTCGGCCAGCCGCGGCAGCAACAGCGTCAATCCGAACAGTGCAACGAACAGCAACGCGAGCCAGCGACCGTACTGATTGACTTGCACCACCCAACCGCCGCCCACCGCCGCCAACGAGGCGACGAGCGCGAAGGTCAGCGCCATCCCCGCCAGCAACGGCAAGCCACTCTTCATAAACGGCTGCCCGGTGCGAGCGAAGACAAAGGGCAATACCGGCAGAATGCACGGGCTGACAATCGTCAGCACACCACCGAGATAAGCGAGGACCAGAAGCCACATAACGTCGACCTGCATGAAGTGAGTGAAAGGAAGTGCCCATGGATCACGCCTGTGGCTGGAAGGTCAGCGCCAGGCCGTTCATGCAGTAGCGCAGACCGGTGGGCTTTGGCCCGTCCTCGAAGACATGTCCCAGATGACCGCCGCAACGACGACAGTGCACCTCTTCGCGCAGCACGCCGAAAGAGCGGTCCTGTCGGGTGGCCACCGCGTTGTCCAGGGGAGCCCAGAAACTCGGCCAGCCAGTACGACTGTCGAACTTGGTGTCGGAAGAAAACAACGACAGATCACAACCGGCGCAGGCAAAAACGCCCTTGCGGTGCTCGTTGTTCAGCGGGCTGCTATAGGCCCGTTCGGTGCCCTCTTCACGCAGTATTTCGTACTGTTCGGCGCTGAGCCGGGCGCGCCATTCGCTGTCGCTGTGAGTCACCTCGAAAACCTCCTGCGCGCGGGCTTCATCGACCAGCGCAATGCTTGTGGAAAATTTTGGCAATACACCGATCACCAGGGCTGCAGCCCCCAGCCCGCCGCTCGCTACAAGAAACTGTCGCCGTGAAAACATGGCCTTCTCCAAAATTCCAGGTGCCTTGCTTGGAACACAGCCTAGGCTTGAGTTGATCGCCAAATCCTCACGAGGAGTTAAATAATTCGTGATAACTCAACCTCAGGAAAACCCGCACAATGTGTTCATTGCGTCACAAAGGATCGAGCTCCATGGAACAGACCAAACGCGTCCTGGTGGTCGAGGACGACCTGCACATCGCCGACCTTATCTGCCTGCATCTGCGCGATGAGCAGTTCGAGGTAGTGCACTGCGCCGACGGCGACGAGGGCATGCGTCTGTTGCAGCAAGGAAGCTGGGACGCACTGATCCTCGACCTGATGCTGCCCGGCGTCGATGGCCTGGAAATCTGCCGCCGCGCCCGGGCCATGGCCCGTTACACACCGATCATCATCACCAGTGCGCGCTCCAGCGAAGTGCATCGGATTCTGGGGCTGGAGCTGGGCGCCGACGATTACCTGGCCAAACCCTTTTCCATGCTCGAGCTGGTGGCACGGGTCAAGGCACTGCTGCGACGGGTCGACGCCATGGCCCGCAATCTGAAAATGGATTCCGGCAGTCTGATCAGCGATGGCCTGTCCATCGACCCGATCACCCGTGAAGTCTCCCTCGACGGCCGGCGTCTTGACCTCACGCCACGGGAATTCGACCTGCTGTACTTCTTTGTCCGTCAGCCTGGCAAAGTCTTCTCGCGCATGGATCTGCTCAACGCGGTGTGGGGTTACAGTCACGAAGGCTACGAGCACACGGTCAACACCCACATCAACCGCTTGCGGGCGAAGATCGAGGCCGATCCAGCGCAACCGGCGCGCATCCTCACGGTGTGGGGCCGTGGCTACAAATTTGCAGCAAGCGGAGAGCAGCCATGAGGCTGACCCTGACCCAGCGCCTGTCCCTGGTGTTCGCCGTGCTGTTGCTGGTGTGCTGCGGCACCTCGGCATGGATGCAGGTGCGTTCCAGTCAGATGCATGAACTGGAAGTGGTGCAAGGCTTGTCGCGGGATCTGGCGCAACACATTGCCCACGACACCGTGCTGATGGACCGCAATGGCCCGATGCCCAATGCCGTGCGCGAACTGTTCAGCCAGCTGATGCTGGTCAATCCCAGTGTAGAAGTCTATCTGCTGGATACCGGGGGCCGAATTGTCGGCAGCGCCGCGCCCGAGGGTCGGATACGCCGGGAGCAGGTCGATCTGGCGCCGATCCAGCGGTTGCTCAAAGGCGAGGCATTGCCGATTCTCGGCGACGATCCGCGCAGCGTCGATGGCCGCAAGGTGTTCAGCGCCGCGCCTTTGCGGGTCAACGGTCAGCCGGCCGGTTACCTTTACGTGGTGTTACTCAGCGAAGAGCATGACCGCTTCGCCGAACGCGGTGCCACCAGCGCGGCGCTCAATACCGCATTGTTGTCCATCGGGTTGGTGGCGTTGCTGTGCCTGATTGCCGGCCTCACGGCATTTGCCCTGATCACCCGGCCATTGCGTCGTTTGACCGAGAAAGTCAGTCAATTCGATATCAACGGCGTTCCGACCACTTCGCCCGAACCTGAGCCGGAGCCGGTAGAAAAGGCCGCCAGCCACGATGAGATAGCCGTACTCGACGCCGCCTTTCGGCAGATGCAAGCGCGCCTCGGAGAGCAGTGGCGCTCGCTGACCCGTCAGGATCAGGAGCGTCGCGAACTGGTGGCCAACATCTCCCACGACCTGCGCACACCGCTGGCTTCACTGCACGGTTACCTGGAAACCCTATCGCTCAAGGACGCCACTTTGTCCCCCGCCGATCGCCGCCGTTATCTGGGAATCGCCCTGGATCAGAGCCGCAAGGTCGGCGGCCTGGCGCAATCACTGCTGGAACTGGTGCGGCTGGAACACGGTTTCGTGCAACCGGTACTGGAGCGTTTCTCCCTGACCGATCTGGTACAGGACATTTTTCAGAAGTTCGAACTCAGCGCCGAAGCGCGCCAGATTGAACTCAAGGCCACCTTCGCCCCCAACGTCGCCGTGGCCTGCGCTGACCTGGGGCTGATCGAGCGGGTGCTGACCAACCTGTTCGATAACGCCCTGCGCCACACCCCCCAAGGTGGAGAAATCGAACTCAGTCTCCGCCCTCAAGGGTCTTTTATCGAAGTGACCGTCAGCGACACCGGCCCCGGCATCGACCCCGAATTGCGCGAAGGTCTGTTCCTGCGTCCGTTCAACATCGGTGGCGCACGGCGCGATGGCGGGCTGGGATTGCGGATCGTGCACCGGATCCTGCAATTGCACGGTCGCGAGATCGAGCTGATCGATGTGCCGGGGCGCGGCGCGACCTTTCGCTTCTCCTTGCCGGTGGATGAGCAAACGGCGGAGCAGTGGATGACTCGTTCGATGAATATGAATTCGATGGGGAAATAGTCGATAGCCTCTGCCATGGCAGCAGCTATTATCCGGGCTCTTCATTCCCGGCACGGACGCTACGTAATGCTCAACATCCTGCAAAACACCCCGCTATGGGTTTATGCGATCTTTCTGCTGCTCTGTTACTACGGCGTCAAAGCCTTTTCCCCAACCCATGAAAGCAAAACGTCACTGCTTGTCACTCCACCGCTGTTGCTCGGATGGTCGTTGTACTCGCTGAACCTGACGCTGAGCCCTCAATTATCGATTGGCTGCTGGTTGGCCGCCGTCATTCTGGGCAGCCTCGCGGCACTGGTTGTATTTGCGCGCAAGGGTATTGAGCTGGATGATCCGGAAACCGGGCTGATCGTGCCGGGCACGGCTAAAACACTGGTGCTCTACCTGCTGTTTTTTGCCGTGAACTATTACTTCGGCTATCAGGATGAGGTGCATCCGGAGTTCGCCGTCACGGTTGAGATGGTGCTGCTCAAGGCTACGGCGTCGGGTTTTGTCTGCGGATTGATCAGCGGGCGGGCGGTGAAATTTTATCGGGTGCTGCTGACACTCCAGGCAAAACGCCCGCAGATGTCAGCCGGCTAAAAACTCTCTCACCAAAAATACTGACCAGCCACCTGTTCATCCGTGACAACGCAGCGCTGGTCCAATAGATTAGGCGGCCTGAAAAGGCCCCGTGCTTTCTCGCCTCAATCCAAGTTAAAGAAGTAGTGAAATTTCAATGTCCGATTCCAATACCGCTGAATCCGTAGTCACCTTGTCGTCCAAAGCGGAATACGAAAACTCCATCAATCTTTCACAACACGTACCCCAGGCCAAGACCATCAGCGAGATGGTTCTGGACGCTTTTCAATCCACCCGGGAAAGCGACCAGATCCGCGAACTGCGCGCCGCGATTCGCCAGGCTCACGACAGCTTCGATGACGATAAAGCCTACGAATTGATGGGCGAACTCAAGCAATTGAAAGACGCCGAAGCGGCCGATATTGCCGCCCTGGAAGACCTGAGCAGCAAATTCCCGATCAGCCGCATTCTGTCCAGCTTCAAGGACGACCCAGCGTTCCAGGAAATCGTTTATGGCCTGGCGCTGAAAGTGCTGAACCAGACTCACCAAGCCATCAGCAACCCGAGCAGCGGCAAGAGCAAAGCGGCTCGCGCCAAGAAAGAAGTCGAAGTGTTCACCATCAGCAAGGACGGCATCAGCGTCACCCTGCCCCTGCGCACCCCGCGCTCGCGCTTGAACGTTGACCGTGAAGCGCTGGAATTCCTGGGCTTCACTTTCGTCGGCGAAGGCGAAGAAGCGGAGCTGGAAAGCGAGACGTTCCTGGACAATGCCGGGGCCGAACAAGCGGTCAACCGCAAGAACATCATCACCGCTCTTCAGCAACAAACCGCGTTCGACGGCTACAGCATCGCCGCGCAGTAACAATGTGGCGAGCGAGCTTGCTCGCGCTGGGCTGCGTAGCGGCCCCAAAAATCTGACAACCATTGCCGATTTTTGTGAGTGCTACGCACTCAAGCGGGAGCAAGCTCCCTCGCCACAGGTTCCTCTGATTCAAGACTTTCTTAAGTGAACAGCATTGCGCCATCGGAGCGCGTGAGCCCCGGATTGGCACCCGGCGCGGGTGCTGCAGGCCACTTCAAACCACACACAAAATCTTACACAGGCCAGCACGTCGCTACGATTGTGCCCCCTCCCCTTGCCCGCTAACCTCACACCGTCGCTGCCAATTCAGCGACCGGGCCTGAGAACTCGAACAGATGCAGGAACCAATCGGAGTTCTCCAGATGCACGCCAGCAATCCGTTCAAAATTGATGCTTCTGCCCCTCCGGTCATAACTCACCAGCTCCCAACTATCGGAGATGCCCAATGACCAACCCCGAAGACCTGAAAACCATCGGCCTCACCCACTTCTCCCTCCACGCCAACGAACCCTTGTTCCGCATCAACGCCGGAGTCCCGGTGATCGAAGCCCTCTCCCACGCATCCGACTTGCTTCACGTTTCCAAACTTCTCGCCTCCGATGCCGCCATGGTTCGCGACACCGACCGACATGCCTGGGCCTCGCATTACTTGCAGGGTATGAGCAAGGCGATCATCGATGATGTGGTGAAGGTGCTCGAAGCTCCGTGTAACAACCACGCGTGAACGAAAAAGCCCCGCTCTTCTCTCGAAGGCGGGGCTTTTTGTGCAGCCTCTGATGCTAAGTCAAAGCCTGTCGGCATCAATAACTCAGCCCGCCCACAAAAACGGTTTAGCCCTGATGAAGTCTTGTAGTTTCCATAAAGAGAAAACGATCAGACAAAGACCACTAGACCAATTCAATAGGCGAATGCTTTTCCTTCCAGACAATGCCCTTCCAATAACATCGCCCCCCATTACATACATCATCTGGCAGGCAAGACTACCGATGAAAAAACCAGCGAGCGAAAGAGGCACGTTAACAGTCGCTTCGTCTGAGTGATTAGCGATGACATAAGAGGTGATCGCCACAATGGTCAACGGATTGGTCAGCGTTAACGCAAACACAGAGAAAAAACCTGATTGGCGTGTGACGCTCATTGTCGAATCAGAGGATGCAGTGATCCTTACACCCAAATAGAAGAGGTAGGCTATTGAGGCAACTGTCAGAAGATCCAAATAGCCCAATACAAAGATTTTGATCAGCGCTACCCCCATCAACGCGACTGCGGCATACAGTGCATCCGCCAAGGCCGCTCCGAACGCGCCAGGTACGGCGCTCAATCGTCCATGCAAGATGGACTGCCTCAATATAATCAAGGCAATCGGCCCAAAGGTGATCGACAACACGACTGAAAATAATAGAGATCGCTGAAAATCCTGCACGTCCTTGCCCTCAGATTCCATTTCCCATCACGATACTTAATCGTTTGGAGACGTATGCAACTTTGCCTGCAGCGTCACGATTTCTGGCGTTCCCACATCGGGGATCGACGCGTCCTCAACCGTATTGTTGCGCCGCGTGTTCTTGCCTTCCCGTTGGGTCGCCATCTCATCAACACCTAATATCAACTCTGCAAACAGATCGCGTTTTTTCATCCTGCCCCCGCTGGTGCCGCCGAAGTCGTCTGACCCGAAGATGGTCATTCATCCCTGCCTGGCCCAGCTAAACCGTAGCGAGCAAAGCAGGTGCTGGCGTTAGGAGATTTCCTAAATGCCGTACTCCGTTTTCCTAAACAATCTGATCCTTCGTACAAACCGAGAGTTATGAGTAAGGAAGCCTTGATGGAATTGTTCAGCTACAAGATGACCCATGACACCGGGTTCGCGCCTAACCCGTTTGGCCATACGCTCACGCTGGCTACTTGCAAGCCATCGATTCGTCTGTGCAAACGTGTGGGCCAGTGGATCGCCGGCTTCACTTCAGTAATGCTGAACCGTGATCCTGTCGGTGAAGAGCGATTGGTGTACTTGATGCGAATTGGCGAAAAAGTTCATATGCGCGATTACTTCATCGACCCTCGTTTTCAGGACAAGATTCCGGACACTCATCTGATTGACCCAGTCGCCAAAGCAGGGGACAACATCTACCGTCCATTAGTACCCGGCGCGTTCGAGCTTTCTCATTTTGAACAGCTGAAAAATGTAAACCACTGGGCCGACTGCGGACCAAGTAAACATCACCTAGAGGAAGACCTCTCCGGTCAGTACGTACTGGTAGCGGATACGTTTTACTACTTTGGTTCTTGTCCATTGAGCATCCCTGCCGTGTACCGGCCCCAGGTACCAAAAGGCCAGGCAAACCATGGATATCTGACGTGGACCGAACAAGCGGAACGTTTCATCCGCTTCATTCAAGACAACTACAAGCCTGGAATACAGTGCAATCCGACGAAGTGGGAGACAAGTGAGACGTTGAAAAAGTCTTCCTGCGGAGGATCGTCGTACGGATCATGTTGAGACGAAGGGACTCAATTCATTTGTCTAGGTTGCACTTGCTCAGAACCACCCGAATCGCCCCCAACAAAAAGCCCCGCCATTCTCTCGAAGGGCGGGGCTTTTCTTTACAGCATCCGACGCTTAAGGCGCGTACGTCAGCAACAACTCGCTCGGCACTTTGAAGTCCAAAGACATCATCACGCTCAACGCGGTAATGGTGAAGATCGAGAACACGAACAGCTTGCGTGCCCAGACCGTGTCATCCACTGCCTTGTAACCGGTCCAGGCCATGTACAGCCAGTACATGCCCATGGCCGCGGCGACGGCGAGGTAGCTCATGCCGGCGTAGCCGCTGAAGGTCAGCATCAAGGTCGCCACGAGGAAGGCCAGGATGTAGAGCAGGATGTGTTTCTTGGCCACTTCAATTCCGCGCTTCACTGGCAGCACCGGAATCGATGCGGCCAGGTAATCGTTGAAGCGGAAGATCGCGATGGCGTAGGAATGCGGCATCTGCCACAGGCTGAACATCACCAGCAACGTCAGTGCGGCCATGTCGAAGTTATTGCTGACTGCGACGTAACCGATCACCGGCGGCATCGCCCCTGACAGACTGCCCACCAGCGTGCCGTGAACCGACTTGCGCTTGAGGTACAGGCTGTAGAAGCCGACGTAGATGACAAAACCGATCACCGCGAACAACGCGGCCAACGGGTTGGCCACCTTGTACAACAACGCAACGCCGGCAACACCCAGGACGGTCGCATAAGCCAGGGCCAGTTTCAGGGAGATCAAGCCCTGGACCAGCACCCGGTTCTTGGTGCGTTCCATCTTCAGGTCGATGTCGCGGTCGATGCAGTTGTTGAACACGCAACCGGAAGCCACGACCAGGGACGTGCCGATCATCGCGGCCAGGAAAATGGCCAGATCGACATGCCCTTTGGAGGCCAGGAAAAATCCGCCTGCCACAGAAAGCACGTTACCGAAAATGATCCCCGGTTTGGTGATTTGGATAAAGTGCTTAAAGGACATCCGGACTTACCTCACTTCGCCATCATGTTGGTGTGGATGCTGAACATGATCCACAGCGACAGGCCAACCAGCAGGACAATCACGATCGCGGCGAAAACAAACGCAATCACGTTGTTACGCTGCGCGGTGGAACGGTCCAGGTGGAGGAAGTACACCAGGTGCACCAGCACCTGGATAACGGCGAAAGCCAGTACGATCCACAGAGTCAGTGACTTCGGCAGCGACGGGTACATCACCAGACCGAACGGGATCAGGGTCAGGATCACCGACAGGACGAAGCCAATGACGTAGGACTTGACGCTGCCGTGACCGGCGTCGTCATGAGAGTGCGCGTTAGCCATTTACATAGTCCCCATCAGATAAACAACGGTGAATACGCAGATCCACACCACGTCCAGGAAGTGCCAGAACAGGCTCAGGCAGCTCAGACGGGTCTTGTTGGTCGCCGTCAGGCCGTTTTTCTGCACCTGGTACATCATGATCGCCATCCAGATCAGACCGCTGGTCACGTGCAGACCGTGGGTGCCGACCAGGGTGAAGAACCCGGACAGGAAGCCGCTGCGGCTAGGGCCGAAGCCCTCGGAGATCAGCATGTGGAACTCGTTGATCTCCATGCCGATGAAGCCGGCACCGAACAGGAAGGTCAGGGCCAGCCAGCCCAGGACCTGCTTCTTGTTGCCACGGAAGAACGCCAGCATGGCGAAGCCGTAGGTGATCGAACTGAACAGCAGCAGAGCGGTTTCGCCCAGTACGTATGGCAGTTCAAAGATGTCGTGGCCCGACGGGCCACCCGCTACGTTGTTAACCAGTACCGCGTACGCTGCGAAGATCGACGCAAACAGAATGCAGTCGGTCATCAGGTAGAGCCAGAAACCGAATACGGTCATCTCGCCCGAGTCGTGGTGATGGTCATCATGCCCATGTCCATCGACATGGGTGTGTCCAGCATTGGTCACTAAGTTCGACATGGTTTAAGCCTGTTCCAACGAGGTTTCAACACGGGTGGCGGTGGCTGGAACTTTCCCGGCCGCTACCAGACGCTTGTGCTGCTCGGCTTCGATGCGCTCGATCACGTCGACCGGCACCATATAGCCTTGATCATCGCGTGCAGCGTGGATCACGAAGTAGCCCACGGTGCCAACCAGACCAACGATGGCCAACCACCAGATGTGCCAGATCATCGCGAAACCGAACACGGTCAACAGAGCACCCATGACCAGACCGGTCGCGGTGTTGTTTGGCATGTGGATCGGCTCGTACTTGGCCGGTGCCTTGTACGCAGTGCCGTTTTCCTTGGCTTCGGTGAACGGGTCGATGCTGTCTGCTTTTGGCAGCACGGCAAAGTTGTAGAACGGTGGTGGCGACGAGGTCGACCATTCCAGGGTGTGGGCATTCCACGGGTCGCCGTGTTCGCACATGTTTTCTGGCTTGTTGCGGTCACGCACGCTGACATACAGCTGGATCAGCTGGCAGGCGATACCCGCAGCGATCATCACCGCACCGAACATGGCCACGTACAGGTACGGTACCCACTCAGGGTTGGTGGTGGCGTTCAGACGACGGGTCATGCCCATGAAGCCCAGTACATAGAGCGGCATGAACGCGACGAAGAAACCGGAGATCCAGAACCAGAATGCTGCCTTGCCCCAGCCTTCGTGCAGCTTGAAGCCGAACGCTTTCGGGAAGTAGAAGCCGAAACCTGCGATGTAACCGAATACTGCGCCGCCGATGATCACGTTGTGGAAGTGCGCGATCACGAACAGGCTGTTGTGCAGTACGAAGTCAGCACCCGGGATGGCCAGCAGTACGCCGGTCATGCCGCCGATGGCGAAGGTCACCATGAAGCCCAGGGTCCACAGAACCTGGCTGGTGAAACGCAGACGGCCTTGATAAATGGTGAACAGCCAGTTGAATAGCTTCACACCCGTCGGGATCGAAATCAGCATCGTCGCCAGACCGAAGAAGGCGTTGACGCTGGCACCCGAACCCATGGTGAAGAAGTGGTGCAGCCAAACCATGAAGCCCAAGATCGAGATCGCGCCGCTGGCGTAGATCATCGAGTGGTGGCCGAACAAACGCTTGCCGGTGAAGGTCGAGATGACTTCGGAGAAGATCCCGAACGCCGGCAGAATCAGGATGTAAACCTCGGGGTGACCCCAGGCCCAGAACAGGTTGACGTACATCATCGGATTGCCACCAAGTTCATTGGTGAAAATGTGGAAATCCATGTAACGGTCAAGTGTCAGCAAAGCCAGGGTAGCGGTCAGGATCGGGAACGAAGCCACGATCAGGACGTTGGCCCAGGTGCAGGTCCAGGTGAAGATCGGCATGTCCATCAGCTTCATGCCAGGGGTACGCATTTTCAGCACGGTGGCCAGGAAGTTGACCCCCGTCAGCGTCGTACCTAACCCGGATAGCTGCAGCGCCCAGATGTAGTAATCCATCCCCACGCCCGGGCTGTATTGCAGGCCCGACAGCGGCGGATAGGCAACCCAACCGGTCTTGGCGAATTCGCCAACGCCCAGGGACAGGTTGATCAGCACCACGCCGGAAACCAGCAGCCAGAAGCTCAGGGAGTTCAGGAACGGGTAGGCAACGTCACGCGCGCCGATCTGCAGCGGCACTGCAAGGTTCATCAGGCCGGTGAAGAATGGCATCGCCATGAAGATGATCATGATCACACCGTGAGCGGTGAAGATCTGGTCATAGTGTTCAGGTGGCAGGTAGCCAGGCGAACCCTCGGTGGCCATGGCCAACTGGGTACGCATCATGATGGCGTCGGCAAAACCACGCAGCAGCATGACCATGGCGACGATGATGTACATCACGCCGATTTTTTTGTGGTCGACCGAGGTCAACCACTCGGTCCACAAATAGGTCCACTTCTTGAAGTAGGTGATTGCAGCGAACAGTGCCAGACCGCCGAGCGCGATCATGGCGATGGTCACCATTACGATCGGTTCGTGGAACGGGACCGCTTCCCAACTTAATTTACCAAACATCGTTTACTCCTCTGCCCCGGCAGCTGAATGCGAACTCATGTCCATTCCTTCCATGGCGGCCACTTCGTGCTCTTTCTTCTCGTGGTGCACTGGCTTGCCCGGTTTCATGCCTTCGTACTTGTCGACGATGATCTGGAACAGGTTCGGCGTGACCGAGGAGTAAAGCTCGACTGGGTTGTTCTGGCTTTGTTTGGACAGGGCTGCGTATTCAGCTTGTTCAAGCTGTTTAGGTGCCTTTTTGACTTCGCTTACCCAGGCGTCGAAATCTTCCTGAGAAGTGGCGATAGCTTTGAATTTCATGCCGGTGAAACCCGCGCCGCTGTAGTTGGCGGAGATACCGTCCATTTCAGCGTTCTGATTGGCGATCAGGTGCAGTTTGGTCTGCATGCCCGCCATCGCGTAGATCTGACCGCCCAGAGCAGGGATGAAGAACGAGTTCATCACGGCGTCGGAAGTGATCTTGAAGTTGATCGGGGTGTGCGCCGGGAACACGATCTTGTTGACCGTGGCGATGCCTTGTTCCGGGTAGATGAACAGCCACTTCCAGTCCAGTGCGACCACTTCAATGGTGACCGGCTTGACGTCGGATTCCAGCGGCTTGTAAGGGTCCAGTGCGTGGGTCGACTTGTAGGTGACGTAACCCAGGGCAATGATGATCAGTACCGGAATAGTCCACACCGCGATTTCGATCTTGGTGGAGTGGGACCATTTTGGCGTGTAGACGGCGTCCTGGTTGGAAGCGCGGTATTTCCAGGCGAACAGGAACGTCATGACGATGACCGGCACGACGACCAACAGCATCAGCAGCGTTGCGGTGATGATCAGGTTTCGCTCATCCAGGCCGACCTGGCCCTTGGGATCGAGCAAGGTCATGTTGCAGCCTCCCAGCAACAACGTGCCGAGCAGCGGCAATAAGCCTAGTAGTCTGGGGTACCTGTTTTTACTCATCTCACGACCTCTAAAGCAGCTTGCGCAATGCAGTTGGGTTTTGATCGCCAACACTTCACCCTGCCAAGGGTTGGCATTTTTCTTGGATTGAATAAGGGCCTGCCCGTCGCGCATCAGACGCTGTTCGACAATTGCTGGGCCTGCGGTTAGTTCTTATTCGAATTCGTGGTCAAGGGCCTTGTTACAGACCAATTCCATTTGGTGCGGATTGTCGGAAGGCACCGACAAATGGGAGTCGCATGAAGCCATCAGGCCTCTCGACACCCTATTTCTGCTCATGCACCTGAGTCAGGGCGAGCAGTGCCGGGAATTCAGTGCGGGCGATTGTAGATATGTAGCGATTCATAAACCATGTCTCATCCCGAAATAATTTTTATCCGTTCCAGCAACAATCATTCACGGTTTTTGCAAAAGTGGGCCATGGTATCGAAATTAATTCTCAACAAAAACACCAAAAAATGTAGGTCTACCGCGCGAAGTTCAGACAGCTTCCTGGGCTCTGCGCTCGCCTCAGACCCTGCTCTACCCCCTATGTGACAAGGGCTTTGGCAATTCGCCAGCCCCTGTTAAAACTGCCTGTTTGGGCTGATTGGCGCTGAAAGCGCTAGTGGCTTGCAGAGCCTGTTTTGGGTACCTGGAGGTGTCCCGATTCCATGTCTTGAAATGACTTGCGACACTCGAGCTGTGACAACATGTCGCACACATGCCGCATCCATAATTGTCGCGAATCAAGGTCTTTTCATTTGAGCTTTGAACATGCAAAACGCCCCGGCCTCTCAACGAGGACCGGGGCGTTTTTTGTTTCCTGCAACGGTGTGGCGGACGGCCTCAGCGCAGCGCTTTGCGGTTACGTGAAGTGAGCAGCGGCACCAGCACCACGACCAGCACGAACGCCGTCAGCGCCCACTGTGCCAGGGACAAGCCAAGGATCGGCGGGTACGGCGTGGAGCAGAAACCGTCGACCTGGAAGCCCAAGGGGAAGATCTTCGCCAGCGGCAGACCGTCGACGATCGGTTGCAGCACATCGATGCCACAGCTGACTTCCGGGTACAGCTGGGTATAGACGTGATGCCCAGCCACCCCGGCGCCCGCGATGGCACAGATCACCACCAACACTTCGAACAGCGTGATGCTGCGGCGGGTGCGCATCGCCGCGCCGATAAACGCGAAGAGCGCGATCAGCAACAATGCGTAGCGCTGCAAGATGCATAGCGGGCACGGCGCCTCGCCCAGCACCACTTGCATGTACAGCGCGCCACCGATCAGCGCCAGGCAGATGATGCCCAGCAACACCAGATAGCGCCGTTCACGTCCCAACCGCATTGTTTCCTCGCTCATCGCGTTTCCCTTCTGTGTCCGTGGATCAGCTCGCTGGCGGCTGCGCTTGCAGCTGCTGCATCAGACTGATGTTGTCTTCGATATGCCAATTGGCCGCGATGCGACCGTTGTCGATCTGATAGATATCGGTTGCCCGGAAGTCTACACGCTGGCCCTGACCTTTGAGAGCCTTGAACGGGCCGGTGAAGTGCCCGCGAAAGTGCAGATGCACCACCACTCGATCACCGGCAATGATCATTTGCTCGATCTCGCAGCTCAGGTCCGGCACCGCCGTGCGAAAGAACTTCGACGCCAGCAGCGGCCCGGTCGGCCCCTGACCCCGGCCTTCGGGCGGGGTCTTGTCGACGAACTGCTCCGATAAGGCCGCCTTGGCCAATGCCTCCTCCCCGGTGTTCCAGAAGCTGCCGTAACGCCGGGCGGCCAATTCCATGGAATCGCGCTGCGCCTTGGGCAGGCTCTGATCGACGATCAGGCTCTGCGGCTGGAGCAAGGCCGATTCGGCAGAAGCAAACGGACTCGCCAGCAGCGCAGCGGTCAGGCTGAGGCCGGCCAGGGTTAAACGGCGGGAGAAAGAGATGTGAGTCATGGGGCGATCCTGATCATGTAAACGAACGAGCGCCTATCATCAGCATCGGGGAATAAACGATAAACCGGTTAAGAACGGATTAACCTTTAAGCGTTTTTTACGAATCGAAAATCAAAAGATCGCAGCCTCTGGCAGTTCCTACGGGGTGTACACGATCCTCTGTAGGCGCTGCCGAAGGCTGCAAATCTTTTAAAAAACCTTACTCCAACGCCGCTGCCGGTCCGAAGAACTCGTAACGGCTTTGCTTCTCCGGCACACCCAAGGCCTTGAGGTGACGCTTGATCGCCGACATGAAGCCTTTAGGCCCCAGGAAGTAAGCATCCACATCACGCTGCTGCGGCAACCATTCGCCGAGTTGCTCCTGGCTCAGCAGGCCAACCTTGTCCGCCGCAGGGCTGACACCATCGTCTTCGGCGTAGCAATAGAAACGCTTGAGCTGCGGATGACGTTCGGCCAGCCCGTCGATCCAGTCGCGGAAGGCATGCACGCTGCCGTTGCGCGCGCAGTGGATAAAGTGCACCGGCCGCTCGGTCGCCAGCGCCGCTTCGAGCATCGCCAGCGTTGGGGTGATGCCAACACCGCCACTGATCAGCACCAGCGGTTTGTCGCTGGCGGTCAGGGTGAAGTCGCCCGCTGGCGGGAACAGCATGATGCTCGCACCGACGTGCAATTGATCGTGCAAATGGTTGGAGGCACGACCGCCGGTTTCACGCTTGACGCTGATGCGGTACTGGCCCTTGTTGGCCAGCGCCGACAGCGAATAGTTACGCCGGATCTCTTCGCCATCGAGGATCAGTTTCATACCGATGTACTGACCAGGCTCGGCCTCGAGAATCGGCCCTTTGTCCGCCGGTTCGAAGTAGAACGAGATGATTTCCGCGCTTTCCTCGACCTTGGCCGCCACGATGAATTCCCGCGCGCCGCGCCAGCCGCCCGGTGCCTGGGCTTTCTGGTCGTAAATGCTGGCTTCAGCACCGATCAGAATCTCGGCCAATTGGTTGTAGGCCGCGCCCCAGGCGCTCATCACTTCAGGCGTGGCGATTTCTTCACCCAGCACTTCAGAGATTGCTCGCAACAGGCAGCTGCCCACGATCGGGTAATGTTCCGGGAGGATTTGCAGGGCCACGTGCTTGTTGATGATCTTGGCCACCAGATCGCCCAACTGATCGAGCTGGTCAATGTGCCGCGCATACATCAACACACCGTTGGCCAAGGCGCGAGGCTGATCGCCGCTGGCCTGGTGGGCCTGGTTGAACAGCGGGCGGACTTCCGGGTATTCGGAGAGCATCATGCGGTAGAAGTGAGTGATCAACGCTTCGCCACCGCTTTCCAGCAACGGTACGGTGGATTTGACGATGGCACGGTCTTGAACGCTAAGCATAAGAGCAACTCCTGGGCTTTATATGAATACCCTTTGCTTATCAGTTTCCATGCCAACAATTAAAACCTTATAAATCAATAAGTTAAAAACATAGTAGTCATATCGACACACATCGCTTTATAGTCATAGCGACTACACGGAGTCATTATGACTGCAAAATTACTGCTCACGACCCTGCTGCCCCTGGTCTCCGACCTGTCCCGCGAGCTGCCCGAAGGCGAGCGCTATCGGCGCTTGCTCGAAGCCATGCGCGCCCTGCTCCCTTGCGACGCCGCCGCCCTGCTGCGACTCGACGGCGAATGGCTGGTGCCGCTGGCCGTGGACGGGTTGAGCACCGACACCCTCGGCCGACGCTTCAAGATCAGCGAACACCCGCGCTTCGAAGTGCTGCTCAGCAGTCCCGGCCCGACCCGCTTCGCCGCCGACAGCGACTTGCCCGACCCTTATGACGGCCTGGTCGATGGCCTGCACGAGCATTTGGAAGTCCACGACTGCATGGGCTGCCCGCTGTTTATCGACGAGCGCCCGTGGGGTTTGCTGACCCTCGACGCCCTTGACCCTGAACGTTTTGAACCGATCGAACTGGACGCCCTGCAAGCCTTCGCCAGCCTCGCCGCCGCCACGGTCAACGCCGCCGAGCGCATCGAACGGCTGGCCAATCGCGCAGAAGACGAACATCAGCGCGCCGAGGTTTACCGACAGGCCAGCGGCCAGCAGAGCCGCGAAATGATCGGCCAGAGCAAGGCTTACAAACGCCTGGTGGAAGAAATCAACCTGGTGGGCGGCAGTGATCTGACGGTGCTGATCACCGGGGAAACCGGGGTCGGTAAAGAGCTGGTGGCCCAGGCTATCCACGCCGCGTCGCCCCGGGCCGACAAACCGATCATCAGCCTCAACTGCGCCGCCCTGCCGGACACCCTGGTGGAGAGCGAACTGTTCGGCCATGTGCGTGGCGCCTTCACCGGCGCGATGAACGATCGTCGCGGCAAGTTCGAACTGGCCAACGGCGGCACGTTGTTCCTCGATGAAGTGGGCGAACTGTCGCTGGCGGTGCAGGCCAAATTGTTGAGGGTGCTGCAGAGCGGGCAATTGCAGCGGTTGGGGTCGGACAAGGAACATCAGGTCGACGTGCGGCTGATCGCAGCGACCAACCGCGACCTGGCCGAGGAAGTACGCAGCGGCCGCTACCGCGCCGACTTCTATCATCGCCTGAGCGTTTACCCGCTGCTGGTGCCCGCATTGCGAGATCGCGGTCGGGATGTGCTGTTGCTCAGCGGCTATTTCCTGGAGCAAAACCGCTCACGCATGGGCCTCAACAGCCTGCGCCTGACCAGCGATGCCCAAGCGGCATTGTTGGGGTATGGTTGGCCGGGGAACGTGCGGGAGCTTGAGCACTTGATTGGCCGCAGCGCGTTGAAGGCGCTGGGTAATTGCACGCAACGGCCGAAGATTCTCAGCTTGAGCGCGGCGGATCTGGATTTGCCCAATGGCGGCGTTGAGCACGTGTCGGAACCCGTGGTTGCTGCGCCGGCGGCTGAGTTGGTTTCAGGGGATTTGCGTGAAGCCACTGAGCACTATCAGCGCCAACTGATCAGCGCTTGCCTGGAACGGCATCACCACAACTGGGCCAGCGCGGCGCGGGAGTTGGGTCTGGATCGGGCGAACCTGGGGCGGATGGCCAAGCGGTTGGGCATGAAATAGTTTCACCAGAATGAAGTAATACTCTTGTGGCGAGGGCGCTTGCTCCCGTTGGAGTGCGCAGCGCTCCTAAATCAGTCGCCGCGTTGTATCAGGCAATACGCAGTTGCCGGTTTTGCGACTGCTACGCAGCCGAGCGGGAGCAAGCTCCCTCGCCACAGGGGTCACCGTTTGGCTGGCAATGGGCATTTCCCCTAAAGCCAGCCCCCAACAAGTCGATAACCCGGCATCGATAGCTGTTGGCGATGCTCATAATCGCCTCACCTTTTCCACAGAAGGTTTTTATGTCTTCCAACAAAGCCCGCGCAGATTCACTTTCGCTTCTGCTGTTTACCTTGCGCAGCGGCAAGCTGATGGCGATCAACCTGCTGAAAGTCAGCGAAATCATCCCCTGCCCGCCGCTGACCAAGCTGCCGGAGTCGCATCCCCACGTCAAAGGCATCGCCACCCTGCGCGGCGCCTCGTTGTCGGTGATCGACCTGAGTCGCGCCATCGGCGAACGACCGCTGGAAGACCCGAACGGTGGCTGCCTGATCGTCACCGACGTCAGCCGCTCCAAACAGGGCCTGCATGTTCAGGCGGTGAGCAAGATCGTCCACTGCCTGACCACCGACATCCGTCCACCGCCCTTCGGCTCTGGCGGCGTGCGCTCATACATCACCGGTGTGACGTCGGTCGACGGCACGCTGGTGCAGGTGCTGGACATCGAAAAGGTCATCCACGGCATTGCGCCGGCACAGATCGAAATGGCCCCGACCGAATTGAGCATGGAAGACGCCGAAGTGCTGGGCAATGCACGGATTCTGGTGGTCGATGACAGCCAGGTCGCCCTGCAACAATCGGTGCACACCCTGCGCAACCTCGGCCTGCAATGCCACACCGCGCGCAGCGCCAAGGAAGCCATCGATTGCCTGCTGGACCTGCAAGGCACCGCCCAGCAGATCAACCTGATCGTCTCGGACATCGAAATGTCGGAGATGGACGGCTATGCCTTCACCCGCACCCTGCGGGAAACCCCGGACTTCTCGCACCTCTATGTGCTGCTGCACACGTCGCTGGACAGCGCGATGAACAGCGAGAAGGCTCGACTGGCCGGGGCCAACGCGGTGCTGACCAAGTTCTCCTCGCCAGAACTGACCAAGTGCCTGATCGAGGCGGCCAGGGTCGTCGCCGAACAAGGTCACTGAGTGTTGGCCGAGGAATTTTGCTCTCTGATGCGGCGCAACCTCGCTGAGGATGTGCCGCTTTCCACTTGGCCAAATGGCGTTGAGCTGACCGAGTACCGTCCCGAACTTGCCGAAGCCGTTCATCACTTGATGGAACTGGGCTATCGGGATGGTGGCGGCCGCGTACCGGCGCTGGAAGTCTGGCAACAGCGGTTTGAAGCCGATCCTGAATACGATCCGACCCTGTGCTTCATCGCTCTGGATGCCGAAGGCATCGTCGGCGTCGCCCAGTGCTGGACCAGTGCCTACATCAAGGATTTGGTGGTGCACCCGCGTGCTCGAGGCCTCGGACTTGGCCGTGCGCTGCTGCTCCATACTTTCAAGGTGTTTGCGCAGAGCCGCGAAGGTTTTGTGGATTTGAAGGTGCGGGAAGACAACCTTCGGGCGCGGGGTTTGTATGAAAGTGCCGGGATGTATGTGGTCCGGCGGGAGCCGGTGCCTGTCTGATACACCGCTTTCGCGAGCAAACCATCAGGCATACTCCGACCTTGACCACTACACGCCAAGGATGCCCGATCATGAAAGCCACCACCCTGACCTTCCTCTGTCTCACCACCCTCGCCGCCCAGGCCCACGCCTCCAGCCCCGATGCCTGGGCCGCCTTCGACAAAGCCGTGCTCGCCAGTTGCACCAAGGCCAGCGGCCTGAAAAACACCAAACCCGTCGGCAATGCCGCGCAGTTCGATGACCGGGTCGGTTATACCGCACTCCTGCTGCAAGGCCAGTACCCGCAAAAACACATGAAAGGCCAGCAAGGCACCGAGCTGTGCCTCTACAACAAGAAAAGCAAAACCGCCTACGTCACCGAATGGGACTCCATCCGTCCAACCACAAAAGTGCAGTGAATGGCGCATAACTTGCTTTGGCACAGGCCTTTGCGGTGGCTTTCTGTCGCCGTTTCATGCCCTCACAGGTCACTGGCCGTTCAATGAATACACCGTTTTCCTGCGTAGGTTGTGGCAAATGCTGCACCGACCACCACGTGCCCCTGACACTGGCTGAAGCCCGCATGTGGGCGGCCGATGGCGGCCAGGTGATCGTGCTGGTGGAAGCCTTTCTCGCCAATGGCCTGGGCCTGCCAACACAACAACGCGAACACGCCGAACGCCGTTCGATGCCGGTTCGCAGCGGCGCCTGCGAGGCGCACGTGGCGATCACCTTTGCCGCCTACAACGTCGGCCCTTGCCGGAATCTTGACGAAGACAACCTCTGCCGCATCTACGAACGCCGACCGCTGGTGTGCCGCATCTATCCAATGGAAATCAACCCGCACATCTCGCTCAACCCGGCGGCGAAGGATTGTCCGTCCGAGTCGTGGGAAAAAGGCCCGGATCTGATTGTTGGCGGTGAATTGGTCGATCAGGAACTCGCAGGATTGATCCAGCGTTCCCGCCAGGCGGATCGCGATGAGATTCAGGCTAAAGATGCGATTTGCGCGCTATTGGGGATTCGGACGACAGCGCTGAAGGGCGATGGGTTTACTGCTTATCTGCCAGACATGACCGCGTTCGCCATGGTTATCGATCAGGTGGCGCAGCAATCGCAGGCGGGGTCGGGCGGTGAATGGGTGTTTCATGTGTCTGGCGATGATATCGCCGGGCAAGTGCTGGCGGCCGGGGCGCAGGTGGTGACTGAAGCGCCGCTGAACTACGCGTTTATTTCGTTGCGGGCGACCTGAGCCAGAGGGTGTGTTGTATTGAATGGCCGTCATCGCGAGCAGGCTCGCGATGACGGCAGATCAAGCACCGCGCAGGTAAAAACTCAGCGCTTGCCCATCGAACGACGAGTGCCGGGAGGCGCTGCGCCCGGGGTCTTGGTGTGGCCGTTCTTGGCGCCATTCTTGTACCAAGGCTGGCTGGCGCCCTTCGCTGCGGCCAGTTCGCCCGGCTTAAACGGAAACTTGAACGCCGGGATCGCCGCTTTGGTTTCGCTGTCGGCGCTGGAGTCGACGCTGTCGGGCAGGTCTGCCTGGTCGTCGCGCAAAGCGTCGGCAACCGGCGGTTGTGTCGGGGAAGTCATGAAAGCTCCGGGTGATGCTAAAGAGTCGGGCCCGGTAGGCGAGCCGCGAAAGGCGGCAGTATACCTGTGTCGGGGGCCGCAAGCTTCAAGCCGCGAGCGAGTCCGTCGGGTTTTGTGCTGACGGACCTGCCGCCTTCGCGGGCAAGCCTCGCTCCTACAGGTCATGTGTCGATCACATCGAATTCTGTAGGAGCTAGGCTTGCCCGCGAAGAACGATAACGCGGTCAATCTGACTGAACGCCTGCCTACGTCTGCGGATCGACGTTATCCAGCGCCCGGTTCACCGCCAGCTCCGCCAGCATGATGCTCTGTTGAATCGCCAGCGCCGTGTAGCGCTGCGGGCCGGTCAGGTCGTTGGCGAAATCGCTGGCCAGGACACTCGCCGTGGCTAACGATTCGTAGGCGTGGGCCAAGAGGCTTTCGGTATCCATATTCGGGGCGACCATGAACATGGTGCTGGGGCGGCGTTTTTTTTCGGTGTAGGGCGTTGGGGGATCGAGGTAGTAGTCGAGCGCGCGTTTTATAGCTTCGCGGTCTTTGAGTAATTCTTCGGCGCGAGGGGCGTCGGGGCTGGTTTTGTTGAAGTTCGAATCAGAATCATCGTTTTCCATTTGTAGCTCCTAATCTCAATTGGAGCCATCACTTGCCGTTATGGTCGTGAGGCTTTCGCCTGCGTTTCGGGGATCTCACGCCCGGCCGCTGAATTTGCAGCGACAGCCAAAGACTAGAGAGCCCGCTTCCGACGGACAACCTGAAAGATGCGTGGGAAAGGTCTGCGTTCTGATACATCCATTAAACATTCAAAAACAGCATTCACCCCACATCCCCACGTCCAACACCGAGTTCTCGTCTGACACTGATTACTGTAGGAGCTGTCGAGTGAAACGAGGCTGCGATCTTTTGATCTTGAAAATCAACATCAAAAGATCGCAGCCTTCGGCAGCTCCTACATGGGTTTGTGTACACCCGTTATAGATGGGGCGGTTGTCAGACCGACAAGATCAGGGGATCAGCAGCAATCAGGAGAGGTCCAAACTGACAGAGCCGTCAGTTACCAGTCACGCTCCTGACCGGCGAACAGGTTTATAAAGGAAGGTATAAACCTGACAAAACCCAGACCACTCAGCCCGGCGCCCCACTCGCATGCGAATTCAGAAAAAAACCGCCCTGCTCGCCGCCCTTCTGATCGCCCTGGCAGCGACGGGCGTTTGGTACGCCACCAAACCCACCACCGCCAAACTGGCCGCCCCCACCGCCATCCCCGTGCGTGTGGTCAGCGTCGCTGAAAAAGATATGCCCCGCTACGTCAGCGGCATCGGCTCGGTGTTGTCCTTGCACAGCGTGGTCGTGCGCCCGCAAATCGACGGCATCCTCACCAAACTGCTGGTCAAGGAAGGCCAACTGGTGAACCAAGGCGACCTGCTGGCCACCCTCGATGACCGCTCGATCCGCGCCAGCCTCGACCAGGCCCGGGCGCAACTGGGCGAAAGCCAGGCGCAACTGCAAGTGGCCCAGGTCAACCTTAAGCGCTACAAATTGCTCAGTGTCGACGACGGCGTGTCCAAACAGACCTACGACCAGCAACAAGCCCTGGTCAACCAACTCAAAGCCACCGCCCAAGGCAATCAGGCCTCGATCGACGCCGCTCTGGTGCAGCTTTCCTACACACAGATTCGCTCGCCAGTCACCGGTCGCGTCGGGATTCGCACGGTGGATGAAGGCAACTTCCTGCGCATGACCGATACCCAAGGCCTGTTCACAGTGATTCAGATCGACCCGATCGCGGTGGAGTTTTCCCTGCCGCAGCAAATGCTGCCGACCCTGCAAGGCCTGATCAACAATCCACAGCAAGCACCGGTCAAGGCTTACATCGGCGCCGACACTGACGGTGAAACCGGCAACCTGCTGGGCGAAGGCCACCTGACCCTGATCGACAACCAGATCAGCGCCAACACCGGCACCATCCGCGCCAAGGCCGAATTCGCCAACCCGGCACAGAAACTCTGGCCGGGCCTGCTGGTGACGGTAAAGATTCAGACTGCACTGGATAAAAATGCGCTGGTGGTGCCACCCACCGTCGTACAACGCGGCCTCGATCAACATTTCGTCTACCGGGTCAACGGCGACAAGGTCGAAGCCGTGCAGGTGCAGATGGTCTACCAAGGTAGTGGCCAGAACATAATAAAAGGCGTGAAACCAGGCGATGTACTGGTCAGCGATGGCCAATCACGGCTCAAGCCCGGCGCCACGGTTCAGGTACTGACCGAGCCGCCGCAAGTGGTCCAGTCGGAGCCAAAACCATGAAGGGCCACGGTTCGATTTCCGCGTGGTGCATCGATCATCCGGTGGCGACAGTCCTGCTGACCTTTGCCCTTGTATTGCTCGGCGTCATCGCCTTCCCGCGACTGTCGATTGCGCCACTGCCGGAAGCGGAATTCCCGACCATTCAGGTGGCCGCGCAACTGCCCGGCGCCAGCCCGGAGACCATGGCCTCGTCGGTGGCCACGCCGCTTGAAGTGCAATTCAGCGCCATCCCCGGCGTGACCCAGATGACCTCGAGCAGCGCCTTGGGCTCGACCATCCTGACCCTGCAATTCACCCTCGACAAAAGCATCGACACCGCCGCCCAGGAAGTCCAGGCCGCGATCAACACCGCCGCCGGCAAGCTGCCCAAAGACATGCCGAACCTGCCGACCTGGCGCAAGGTCAACCCGGCCGACAGCCCGGTGCTGATCCTCAGCATTAATTCACTGCAAATGCCCGGCACCGAACTCAGCGATTTGGTGGAAACCCTGCTCGCCCGTCAGATCAGTCAGATCGACGGTGTCGGCCAAGTCAATATCACCGGTCAGCAACGTCCGGCGATTCGCGTGCAGGCCTCGGCGGACAAACTCGCCGCCATTGGCCTGACCCTGGCGGATATTCGCCTGGCGATCCAGCAAACCAGCCTCAACCAGGCCAAAGGTGCGTTGTACGGCGAGTCGAGCATTTCGACCCTGTCCACCAACGACCAGTTGTTCCACCCCGAGGATTACAGCCAACTCATCGTTTCCTACAAGAACGGTGCTCCGGTTCATCTCAAGGACGTCGCCAAAGTCGTCAACGGTTCGGAAGATGCCTACATCCAGGCCTGGGCTGACGGCCAGCCGGGGGTGAACCTGGTGATTTTCCGGCAACCGGGGGCCAACATCGTCGAGACCGTTGATCGTATTCAAGCGGCCCTGCCGACACTGGATGCCATGCTGCCGGCCTCGGTGCAGGTCAAGGTGTTGATCGATCGCACCCAGACCATCCGCGCCTCGCTGCATGAAGTGGAAGTCACCCTGCTGATCGCGGTCCTGTTGGTGGTGGCGGTGATGGCGCTGTTCCTGCGGCAGTTGTCGGCGACCCTGATCGTGACGGCGGTGCTCGGGGTGTCGCTGATCGCCAGCTTCGCCCTGATGTACATCATGGGCTTCAGCCTGAATAACCTGACGCTGGTGGCGATCGTGGTGTCCGTCGGGTTTGTGGTCGACGATGCGATTGTGGTGGTGGAAAACATTCACCGCCACCTGGAGGCCGGCGATGGCATGCGCGAGGCGGCGATCAAGGGTGCCGGCGAGATCGGTTTTACCGTGGTCTCGATCAGTTTCTCACTGGTGGCAGCATTCATTCCGCTGCTGTTCATGGGCGGTGTGGTCGGGCGGCTGTTCAAGGAATTCGCCCTGACCGCGACCTCGACCATCATGATTTCGGTGGTGGTGTCCCTGACGCTCGCACCGACGTTGGCTGCACTGTTCATGCGCGCACCGGCGCATCACGCCCACGGCAAACCGGGTTTCGGCGAACGTATGTTGGCGCTGTACGAGAAAGGCCTGAGCCGCGCCCTCGCCCATCAAAAGTTGATGATCGGTGTGTTCGGCCTGTCCCTCAGTCTGGCCATCGCCGGTTACATCTTCATCCCCAAAGGTTTCTTCCCGGTGCAGGACACCGGTTTTGTCCTCGGCACCACCGAAGCAGCTGCAGACATTTCCTACGGCGACATGGTGAAAAAACACTTGGCGATGGCCGAAATCGTCGCCGCCGACCCCGCCGTCGAGACGTTCTCTCACTCGGTCGGTGTTTCGGGCAGCAACCAGACCATCGCCAATGGTCGCTTCTGGATTTCGCTGAAAAAACGCAGCGACCGCGATGTGTCCGCCAGCCAGTTCATCGACCGGATTCGCCCGCAACTGATGAAAGTCCCGGGTATCGTGCTGTACCTGCGCGCCGGGCAAGACATCAACCTCAGTTCCGGCCCGAGCCGCGCCCAGTACCAATATGTGCTCAAGAGCAACGACGGTGCCCTCCTGAGTACCTGGACCCAGCGCCTGACGGAAAAACTGCGCAGCAACCCGGCGTTCCGTGACATTTCCAACGACTTGCAACTGGGCGGCAGCATCACCCACATCAGCATCGACCGCAGCGCCGCAGCGCGTTTCGGCCTGACCGCCAGCGATGTCGACGAGGCGCTGTACGACGCCTTCGGTCAGCGGCAGATCAATGAATTCCAGACCCAGACCAATCAATACAACGTGATTCTGGAACTGGACACCAAACAGCGCGGCAAGGCCGAAAGCCTCAACTATTTCTACCTGCGCTCGCCACTGAGTGGGGAAATGGTGCCGCTGTCGGCCCTGGCGAAATTTGATGCGCCGACCATCGGCCCGCTGTCCATCGCTCACGACGGGATGTTCCCGGCGGCCAACCTGTCATTCAACCTGGCATCCGGCGTGGCGTTGGGTGATGCGGTGATCATGCTCAACCAGGCCAAGGCTGACATCGGTATGCCGGCCGCCATCAGCGGTAACTTCCAGGGCGCGGCCCAGGCGTTCCAGAGTTCGCTGGCCAGCCAGCCGTGGTTGATTCTGGCGGCGTTGGTGGCGGTGTACATCATTCTTGGCGTGCTGTACGAGAGCTTCGTGCATCCGCTGACGATCATCTCGACCCTGCCCTCGGCGGGGCTCGGGGCGGTGATCATGCTATGGATCTGCGGCCAGGACTTTTCGATCATGGCGCTGATCGGGCTGGTGTTGCTGATCGGCATCGTCAAGAAGAACGGCATTCTGATGATCGACTTCGCGCTGGAAGCCCAGCGCAACCGTGGCCTGCCGCCGCAAGAGGCGATCCATGAGGCCTGCCTCACACGGTTCCGGCCGATCATCATGACCACCCTCGCCGCCCTGCTCGGCGCCCTGCCGTTGATGCTCGGCTACGGCACCGGCGCCGAACTGCGCCAGCCATTGGGTATCGCGGTAGTCGGCGGCTTGCTGGTGAGCCAGGCGCTGACGCTGTTCACCACGCCGGTCATATACTTGTGGCTTGAGCGGCTATTCCATAGACCCACACCAGCACAGCAGCCGGTGCTGGCGACCACAGACTGAGGCGGGGTCATGCGCGTTCTGATTATCGAAGACGAGGAAAAAACCGCGGATTATCTACACCGTGGTTTGACGGAACAGGGCTACACCGTGGACGTGGCCCGCGATGGCGTCGAAGGCCTGCACCTGGCGCTGGAAAGCGACTACGCGGTGATTGTCCTCGACGTCATGCTGCCGGGCCTCGACGGTTTCGGCGTGCTGCGGGCCTTGCGTGCGCGCAAGCAAACCCCGGTGATCATGCTCACCGCCCGCGAGCGGGTTGAAGACCGCATCAAAGGCCTGCGCGATGGCGCCGACGACTACCTCGGCAAACCGTTTTCCTTCCTCGAACTGGTGGCGCGCCTGCAAGCGCTGACCCGTCGCAGTGGTGGTCATGAACCAGTGCAGGTGAGCATCGCCGACCTGTGGATAGATTTGATCAGCCGCAAAGCCACCCGCGCTGGCACCCGTCTGGACCTGACCGCCAAGGAGTTTTCGCTGCTCAGCGTACTGGCGCGGCGACAAGGGGAAATCCTCTCGAAAACCGCCATCGCCGAGATGGTCTGGGACATCAATTTCGACAGCGACGCCAACGTGGTCGAAGTCGCGATCAAACGCCTGCGGGCCAAGCTCGATGGGCCGTTCGACGAGAAATTGCTGCACACGATTCGTGGCATGGGTTATGTGCTGGAGAGCCGTGGTGTCCAGTAATTCCATCGCGCTGCGCCTGAGCGGGATGTTTACGCTGGTGGCGCTGCTGGTGTTCCTGTTGATCGGCGGTGCGCTGTATCAACAGGTCGACAAGGGCTTGGGTCTGCTGCCCGAGGCAGAACTCGACGCCCGCTACAGCGTGCTCGAATCGGCGCTCAACCGTTACGGCACGCCCGAGCATTGGGTGAAGATCAACGCCAAACTCAAACTGCTGAGCGAAGAAGACAAGCGCATTCGCTTTTGGGTGGTCAGCGGCAATCCCGGTTATGAATATGGCCAAGCCGACGCGTCGATTCGCGCATTCGCCCAAGGCCCGTTGGGCATGCGCGACATGGTGTTGCCCGACCATCCGTACCCGCTGAAAGTGCTGCTAACCGAGTTGCCGGCCAAGGATCAGCGCCCGCCGCTGCGCTTCATGATCGGCATCGACACCGAAACCTTTTACGAGACGCAGCACCACTTGCTGATCGCCCTGATCAGCCTGGCGATCATTGGGGTATTGCTGGCCTCGCTACTCGGTTATTGGGTGGCGCGGATCGGCCTCAAACCGCTGATCAAGTTGTCGCAGGAAGCCCAGCGCCTGGCGCCACCACGGCTGTCCGGGCGCCTGCAATTGTCGCCATTGCCCCCTGAGCTCGATCAGTTCGTCAGCTCGTTCAACGCCACACTGGAACGGGTCGAACAGGCCTATTCGCGACTTGAATCGTTCAACGCCGACGTGGCCCATGAACTGCGCTCGCCGCTAACCAACCTGATCGGCCAGACCCAGGTTGCGCTGACACGCGGGCGTTCCGCCGAACACTATTTCGAAGTGCTGCAATCGAACCTCGAAGAGTTGGAGCGGCTGCGCTCGATCATCAACGACATGCTGTTCCTCGCCAGCGCCGACCAGGGCAGCAAGGCCACCCAACTGACGTCCACCTCACTGGCCGACGAAGTGGCGACGACGCTGGAATATCTGGATTTCATTCTTGAGGATGCACAGGTTCAGGTCGAGGTCAGTGGCGATGCGCAGGTGCGAATAGAGATCGCTCACCTGCGCCGGGCGTTGATCAACTTGCTGAGCAACGCGGTGCAGCACACAGCGCCAGGGCAAGTGATTCAGGTGCGGATCGAAGTCGAAGAGCACCAAGTCAGCATCGGCGTCGCCAACCCGGGATCGCCGATTGCCAGTGAGCATCTGCCGCGCCTGTTCGAACGCTTCTACCGGGTCGATGCGTCACGCAGTAACAGCGGCAACAACCATGGCCTGGGGTTGGCGATCGTCAAGGCGATTGCGCTGATGCATGGCGGGGATGTGTTTGTGCGCAGTGATCATGGGATGAATACCTTCGGGATTCACCTTCCAGTCTGACCCCCACTCCCTGTGGCGAGCGAGCTCGCGCTGGGCTGCGAAGCGGCCCCAAAAATACGACTACATTCAATCAGACAGACCACATACTCCGATTACGACTGCTGCGCAGCCGAGCGGGAGCAAGCTCCCTCGCCACAAAAAAAGCCAAACCACTTGCAACTGCGGACTGTTACTTTTACCGCAATAGTCCTTTATGCAATCCACTCTTTTTCCCCTCGCCCAAGCCCCTTATCGTTGTCCCATCAAACAGCACTTGCCAAGCAAGAAGGTTTAAAAGATGTCCAACCGTATGGGTATTGCCAGCGCTTTCATTTTGTCGTCCTTGTTCCTGTCTCCGTTCGCCATGGCTGAAGAGTCGCAGACATTCGTCGCACAAAATGCCGAACGCGCCAAAGCCTACGAACAGTATCAAAGCGAACTGACAGCCAAGGCCCAAGAGGCTGCGCAAACCCCTCAAGCGTCGAGCACTCAAGCCCAGCCACGGGTTGAGAAAGACAGCTGATCCATACGTATCGCTCTGTTTCCCTCGACACTGTTCATCGGCTCTTCCCTTTGAAAAGTTGTCTTCAAAGCCGCTGCTATCAGCGGCTTTTTTTCGTGGTGGTTTTAAACCCCTGCAGTTCGTCTTCCCTGACAACAAACATCCCGCACTTCAAAACAATGAAATAGTCAGTTGACCCAAGGAGCTTTACCGCACGTGCGTTTCCCTCTCAGATTCAGTCCGCTGTTCATTGCAATCGCTGCAACGATGGCCAACAACGCGCAGGCCGACGACGAATCCAGCCGCGAAGGCTTTGTCGATGGATCGAGCCTCAACCTCAATGCCCGCAACTACTACATGAACCGTAATCGCCTGCAAAAAGCCGATGACAACATCGAGTGGGGTCAGGGCTTTCTCGGCCGCTTCGAATCGGGTTTCACCCAGGGCACCGTCGGTTTCGGCGTTGATGCCCACGCGATGCTCGGGCTCAAGCTCGACGGCGGTGGCGGCACCGACGGGTCGAGCATCCTGCCGATCAGCGATGGCAACGGCAAGGCACCGGGCTCGTTTTCCACGGCTGGCGGCACCTTGAAAATGCGTGCATTCGATACTGAATTGAAGGCCGGCGACCTGTTCCTTGCCAACCCGGTGATCGCCGGCGGCGAAACCCGCATGCTGCCGCAGACCTTTCGCGGCGTCAGCCTGACCAACCACAGTTTCGACGGTTTCATGATCGAAGGCGGTCAGGCCAGCTTCACCAAACTCTACAACCAGAGCGGCCACACCCGCATCGGCACGTCCTATGGCAGCTTGGCCGATGGCGATGAAAGCCGGCATCTGAATTGGGCCGGCGTGGCCTGGAGCGGCCTGCCGGGCCTGACCAGCAGCCTGTATGCGGCGGAACTCAAGGACATCTGGAACCAGTACTACTACGACCTGGACTACACCTATTCGCTGAATGACTTGGTCAGCCTCAACCCGGGCCTGCACTTCTATCACACGCAAGACACCGGCGATGCACTGCTGGGCAACATCGACAACAACACCTACAGCCTGCATTTCACCATTGGCGTGGGCAATCACAGCGTCACCGCCGCCTATCAGCGGGTCAACGGCAACACGCCGTTCGATTACATCAGCCAGGGCGACAGCATTTATCTCGACAACTCCCAGCAGTATTCGGACTTCAACGGTCCGAATGAGCGCTCGTGGAAACTCAAGTACGCCTACGACTTTGCTGGCCTCGGAATGCCCGGCCTGACTTCGGCTGTGTCCTATTCCCGGGGTGAACTTGACCTGACCAAGGTCGATCCGGACAGCCGCGGTTACGCCTCTTGGTACAGCGCCGACGGCAAAAACGCCAGGCATTGGGAGCGAGACATCGATCTCAAGTACGTGGTCCAGGGCGGCAAGGCCAAAGACCTGGCGATGCGTCTGCAATGGGCGTCTAACCGTGGCGGCAATGGTTATGGGGCGCTGGATCAGGACACGGATGAATACCGGGTAATTGTCGATTACCCGCTGAATGTCTTCTAAGCTTCTATTAGCAAAAGGCCAGCATGTTTTGCTGGCCTTTTTTTTATCCGGGATTTATACAGACGCGCTGGACGCGACCGGTTTCTGGGACTCTGCCCGATTCTTGTAAAAGCACTTTCATAACGCCTTATTTGCAGAAGTCAGAACCATGAGTGTGAACAGTGCGAAATCCCGTGATCCGATCCGTTCGACACGGTCGGAGCGGCTTCTGGTTCTCAGTAGTGTGTTGTTGGTGATCGCAATACTGAGCATCGTCGCGTTCCTGCTGATCCGCGAACGCGCCAATGCCGAATCGTCCGCCGCTCGCGCCGCCAACAATATCGTGCAATTGATCGACGCCGACGTGCTGCGCAATGTCGAACTCTATGACGTGTCCCTGCTGGGTTTGATCGCGGCCTCCCAGCGTGAAGACCTCAAGAGCGTTTCCCCTGCCATCCGCCATCTGGCCTATTTCGACCGCGCCACTGCCGCGCCGTACAAGGGCAACATCTTGTTGCTCGACAACAAGGGCGACGTGATCGCCGACTCGGCCTCGGTGGAACCCAGAAAGAGCAACTTTGCCGATCGCGAATACTTCCAGTCCCACGTGAACAACCCGGACCCGGGCATGTTCATCAGTCGCCCCTTCA
This sequence comes from Pseudomonas sp. GW822-FHT02G04, assembly GCF_058802085.1. NCBI lineage: Bacteria > Pseudomonadati > Pseudomonadota > Gammaproteobacteria > Pseudomonadales > Pseudomonadaceae > Pseudomonas > Pseudomonas sp. GW822-FHT02G04. Next base: position 42,276 of record NZ_JBXANU010000030.1, on the reverse strand, counting down.
GGGCCAGGGCGCCGGAACAGGATTGGCGGATCAGTTTCAGCCGCCGGATGAACGGTCCCCAGGGCGAGTTCCTCGGTGTGGCCGAAGCCGCCATGCGTTTGAGTTACTTCGATCAGTTGTTCAACAGCTTGAGCATCGGTCGCGACAGTACGATCAATCTGATCAGCAAGGACGGGACTCTTCTGGCTCAGCAGCCACGTCTGGCCGAAGAGCTGATCGGCAAGAACTTCGGTAACCGCCCCAATTTTCAGCGCATCGTCAAAGAAGGCAACGGCAGCTTCACCAGCATGTCCGATCGATACCATGACAAGCGCTTGTACACTTTCTCCAAGGTCGGGAACTTGCCGTTGATCGTCATCGTTGCGCTGTCCAGCGATGAAGTCTTCGCGGCCTGGAAGCGCACTGCAGTGGTGGTCAGCTCTGCGACCATTGCTCTGTGCGTGAGCTTGCTGTGGCTGACCTGGTTGCTCTGCCGGGAACTGCGTCGACGCCAAAGTGCCGAGCAGGAACTGGCACAACTGGCCGCCACCGACCCCTTGACCGGTCTGGCCAATCGCCGAAGTCTGGATCAGGCCCTGCGCCATGAATGGTTCCGTGCCCAACGTTCCGGTCAGCCGTTGTCGCTGTTGATGATCGATGTCGATCACTTCAAGGGGTTCAACGATCGCCATGGCCATCAGGGCGGCGACGATGCCTTGCGCTCGGTGGCCAAGGTGGTCGGCATCCATATCCGACGGCCGGCGGACCTGGCCGCCCGGTACGGTGGCGAGGAGTTTTCGGTGATCCTGGCTGAAACCGACAGCGCCGGCGCGCAACAGATTGCCGATAAAATCCGTGCAGCGGTGGAACAGTTGCCGTTGGTTGGAAAGGATGAGTCGCCGATTACTGTCAGTATCGGTATCAGTACCTGGACGACGGCAACCGACATCAGCCTGGAACAGTTGCTGTTTTTGGCGGACAAGGCGTTGTATCAGGCCAAGGAAAACGGGCGGAACCGGGTGGTCGCCACGGGTTGATCGTTCCCACGCTCCGCGTGGGAATGCCTCCCCGGACGCTCCGCGTCCGCTTTGGCAGGAGGCGGAGCGTCCCGAGCTGCATTCCCACGCAGAGCGTGGGAATGATCATGCAGACATAAAAAAAGGCTACCCGAAGGTAGCCTTTAAAAAACTAGAGAGGTTTTTTGCTTACACGGCCGCAACAGGACGCATGTAAGAGATCGGTGCGGTGCTGGCGTCTTCGAACGTCACGACTTCCCAAGCATCTGTCTGCTCAATCAACTTGCGCAGCAGCTGGTTGTTCAATGCGTGTCCGGACTTGAAGCCCTTGAACTCACCAATCAGGCTATTGCCCAGCAGGTAGAGGTCACCAATCGCATCGAGGATCTTGTGCTTCACGAATTCGTCTTCATAGCGAAGACCGTCTTCGTTCAGTACACCATCCGCGTCGACCACAATTGCGTTTTCAACGCTGCCGCCGAGTGCGAGGTTGTGCTTGCGCAGGTACTCGATATCACTCATGAAACCAAAGGTACGTGCGCGGCTGACTTCTTTTACGAACGAAGTGCTGGAAAAATCCACGCTTGCACTTTGTGTGCGGTCACGGAAAACCGGGTGATCGAAATCGATCTCGAAGCTCACTTTGAAACCTTCGAAAGGGACGAAAGTGGCGCGCTTGTCGCCGTCTTCCACTGTCACTTCCCGCAGGATCCGGATGAACTTCTTGGCGGCGTCCTGCTCTTCCAGGCCGGCCGATTGAATCAGGAATACGAAGGGTCCAGCGCTACCATCCATGATCGGGACTTCGGACGCGGAGAGCTCGACGTAGGCGTTATCGATGCCCAGGCCAGCCATGGCCGAGAGCAGGTGCTCCACCGTGTCCACTTTGACGTCACCGTTAACAAGCGTGGTCGACATAGTGGTTTCGCCAACGTTTTCCGCGCGGGCAGGAATCTGCACCACAGGGTCGAGGTCAGCACGACAAAACACAATGCCGGTGTCGACAGGCGCTGGCTTGAGGGTCAGGTAGACCTTCTCCCCGGAGTGCAGGCCGACACCTGTGGCACGGATAATATTCTTCAGGGTGCGTTGTTTAATCATGGCATGGGCCGCTTCAGCGCAAATTGCGAACTGGTATCAACAAAGGCTGGCGATGATAGCAGACCAGACCTTTGCTGAACACCAATCACCCTAATACCCCTGATACATTTCATCAATCGGCCTGACGACGCAGGAAAGCCGGGATGTCCAGGTAGTCCAGATCATCTTGCGGGTTCATCTTCGCGGCAGTCGCAGCACCGGCCTGAGCCTGGTTGCGCATGACGGTCGGACGGTCCAGGTCACGGTAGTTCACCGCAGGCTGTTCCTGACGAACAGGGGCTTGTTGTTGTGGCTGGGAGGCCATCGAGGTGTGAACGGTATTGTCGATGACCTTTACAGGTTTCTCGATTTTAGCGCCCAGACCCGTGGCAACAACAGTCACGTGCAGCTCGTCGCGCATGTCCGGATCGATAACGGTACCGACCTTGACCATTGCGTGCTCGGAAGCGAAGGCTTCGATGATGCTACCCACGTCGGAGTACTCACCCAGAGACAGGTCAGGACCGGCGGTGATGTTCACCAGAATGCCGCGTGCACCTTGCAGGTTCACGTCTTCGAGCAGCGGGTTGCGGATGGCCGCTTCGGTAGCTTCACGTGCACGGTTCGGACCGCTGGCGCAGCCAGTGCCCATCATCGCCATGCCCATTTCGCTCATCACGGTACGTACGTCGGCGAAGTCGACGTTGATCATGCCCGGACGCTTGATGATGTCGGAGATACCGCGAACGGCACCGGCCAGTACATCGTCGGCCTTGGCGAAAGCCGACAAGAGGCTGGCGTCTTTACCGAGGATGGTCAGCAGCTTCTCGTTGGGAATGGTGATCAACGAGTCGACGCTTTCAGACAGCAGACGGATACCTTCGTCGGCGAGCTGCATGCGCTTGCGGCCTTCGAACGGGAACGGACGGGTCACTACCGCAACGGTGAGGATCCCCATTTCCTTGGCCACTTCAGCAATGATTGGCGCCGCGCCGGTACCAGTACCACCGCCCATGCCGGTGGTGATGAACACCATGTTGGTGCCCTGCAGGACTTCGGCAATGCGCTCACGGTCTTCGAGAGCGGCCTGACGACCTACTTCAGGGTTGGCGCCAGCGCCCAGACCTTTGGTCACGCTGGTGCCCAGTTGCAGGATGGTCCGCGCGCTGATGCTTTTCAGCGCCTGGGCATCAGTGTTGGCGCAGATGAATTCAACGCCTTCAATGTTGCTCTTGACCATGTGATTGACAGCGTTGCCGCCGCCACCGCCAACACCGATAACTTTAATTACCGGGCTTGCGGGGATGTTGTCTACGAGTTCGAACATTTTCCCTCTCCTTACGTTCTCTAGTTTTTTCGCCTACTGCTGTTTGAAGCGGTGTTGCGGTAAAGCTTTAGAAATTGCCTTGCACCCAGCTCTTGATGCGATCGAGCAGAGCGGCTTTCGGTTCGTCGTTGCTGTAGCTGTCGCGGCTGCCGATGCCCGAGAACGAAATCCCGTCGGACTGCTTCTGCAGGCCGTACATCAACAGGCCAACGCCGGTGGAATAGATCGGGTTGCGAACCACGTCGTCCAGGCCCTTGACGCCATGTGGCACGCCCAGGCGAACCGGCATGTGGAAGATCTCTTCGGCCAGTTCGACCGCGCCTTCCATCTTCGACGTACCGCCGGTCAGCACGATGCCGGCCGGGATCAGGTCTTCATAACCGCTGCGACGCAGTTCGGCCTGGATCAGGGTGAACAGCTCGTCGTAACGCGGCTCGACCACTTCGGCCAGGGCCTGGCGGGACAGTTCGCGCGGTGGACGGTCGCCGACACTCGGCACCTTGATGGTTTCGCCGGCACCGGCCAGTTTGGCCAGGGCGCAGGCGTAGCGAATCTTGATTTCTTCGGCGTACTGGGTCGGGGTGCGCAACGCCATGGCGATGTCGTTGGTCACTTGATCACCGGCAATCGGGATCACCGCGGTGTGACGGATCGCGCCTTCGGTGAAGATCGCAATGTCGGTGGTGCCGCCGCCGATGTCCACCAGGCACACGCCCAGTTCTTTCTCGTCGTCGGTCAACACCGAATACGCCGAAGCCAGCTGCTCGAGAATGATGTCGTCGATTTCCAGGCCGCAGCGGCGCACGCATTTTTCAATGTTCTGTGCGGCGTTGACGGCGCAGGTGACCACGTGAACCTTGGCTTCCAGACGCACGCCGGACATGCCCAAAGGCTCGCGAACGCCTTCCTGGTTATCGATCACGTAATCCTGCGGCAGGGTGTGCAGCACGCGCTGGTCAGCCGGGATTGCCACAGCCTGGGCGGCGTCGAGGACGCGTTCAAGGTCGGCGGAGCTGACTTCGCGATCACGAATCGCCACGATGCCGTGGGAGTTCAGGCTGCGGATGTGATTGCCGGCCACGCCGACGAACGCCGAGTGGATCCGGCAACCGGCCATCAGCTGCGCTTCTTCGATAGCGCGCTGGATCGACTGGACGGTGGACTCGATGTTCACCACTACGCCTTTTTTCAGGCCGCGGGACGGATGTGTACCGATCCCGACGATTTCGAGCGTGCCGTCGTCCGCGACCTCGCCGACCAGCGCCACCACCTTGGAGGTGCCGATATCGAGACCGACGATCATTTTGCCGCTTTGCACGTTTGCCATGGGTCCTGCCTCTTCTTAATTCTTTGCGACAGCGGGTTGGGCTGTCGTCGGCGCTACAGGTTCCCGCCAGCCAACGGCGAGGCCGTTGGCGTAGCGCAGATCGATGCGCGCAATGTTCGTAATCTGCTCTTTGAGCGTCTTGTCATAGATGGCAATGAAGCGGCGCATCTTTTCCACCAGGTTGCCGCGTCCCAGCAGCAGTTCGATTCCGGGACCGGCGCTGCCTGCGCCGGTGGTCAGGAACCAGCTGCCTCGTTCACGCAACTCCAGGCGTGCAATCGAGAAACCCAATGGCCTGAGCATCTGGCTCAGCACCTGGTATTGCTGCATTACTTGCTGCTGGGCCCGCTGGGGGCCGAACAGCTGTGGCAAGTGTTCGTAGTTCGCCAGCTCGCGCGGGGTGAACGCCTGCCCCTGGTTGTTCAACAGCGACTCATCGCCCCAACGGGCCACCGGCAGTTGTTCTTCCAGGCGAATCACGACCTGATCCGGCCACACCCTGCGCACTTCGGCGTGGGCAATCCATGGCATCTGTTCAAGCTCGGTGCGCATGCTCGCCAGGTCGATGGTGAAGAAGCTCGACGCCACGTACGGGGCGATCCGCTGCTGCACCGCTTGCTGGCTGATGTAACTCAAGTCGCCCTGCACAGCGATTTTTGTGATCGGCCGGTCGGCGTACGGCAACAAACGCTGTGCGCCTTCATAAGTACCGAACCCCAACGCCACCAGCAGCACGGGCCAGAACAGGCTTTTCAGAAAACCGAAGTTGGCTTTCGGCAGGCGCACGGACATCGGCTCTTTGGCCACCATTCGGCTGGCACCCCGCGGCACCGGCTTGCGGCCGGGTGGTGCGGAGGGCTGATGTCTCAGCTGTGCGCCTTGCATGGTCTTACCCTCGTGGCTCAATGCTTGCGGCCAGAATCGCCAGAACCAGTTGCTGGAAATCCAGGCCAGCGGCACGGGCCGCCATTGGCACCAGACTGTGATCGGTCATGCCCGGTGCGGTGTTGACTTCCAGGAACCAGAACTGCCCGTCGGCGTCCTGCATCACGTCTGCCCTGCCCCAACCGGCGATACCCAGCGCCTCACAGGCTCTGGCCGTGAGGTCCATGAGTTCCTTTTCTTTGTCGCTGTCCAGGCCGCACGGAATGCGGTACTGGGTATCGTTGGCGATGTACTTGGCGTCGTAGTCGTAGAAACTGTGCGTCGTGCCCAGGGCAATTGGTGGCAACACCTGGTCACGCAGGGTGGCGATGGTGAACTCCGGACCATGAATCCATTGCTCGACCAACACTTGCGAATCGTAGGTACTGGCCGCTTTCCACGCCTCGATCAACTCGGGCGCGGAAGTCACTTTGGCCATCCCGATACTGGAACCTTCATGGGCCGGTTTGACGATCAGCGGGAAGCCCAGTTCCGTGGCCGCCGAAATACAATCGGCCTCGGAGCGCAGTACCGCGTGGCGTGGCGTCGGAATGCCGAGGCTGTGCCAGACCTGCTTGGTGCGCAGTTTGTCCATGGCCAGGGCCGAGGCCAGAATGCCGCTGCCGGTGTACGGAATCCCTGCGCATTCGAGCAGGCCCTGCATGCTGCCGTCTTCACCGCCACGACCGTGGAGGATGATGAAGGCGCGGTCGATTTTTTCGTTCAGCAAGCGTTGCAGCAGATCATCGCCCACATCAATACCGAACGCGTCCACACCGGCGCTTTGCAGTGCATCGAGCACCGCGTTACCCGACTTCAGGGACACTTCACGCTCGGCACTCTTGCCGCCGAACAGCACGGCGACGCGACCGAAATCTTTCGGCGCGATAGTGGAGACGAGGTTGGCGTAAGCAGCAGTCATTTCAACTTCCCCTCTACCGGTGCGGCAACGGCCCCGGCGAACAACGGACTGTTCAACAGTTTGGGTGCGAGGCCGCCGATATCACCGGCGCCCTGGCACAGCAGAATGTCGCCGGCACGCAGCAGCGGCTTGACGATCGGCGCGAGGTCGATGCCGCGCTCGATGTAGATCGGGTCGAGCTGACCGCGCTGACGGATGCTGTTGCACAGCTTGCGGCTGTCGGCGCCCGGAATCGGCTCTTCGCCGGCCGGATAGACTTCCATCAGCAGCAGCACGTTGGCGTCGGCCAGCACATTGACGAAGTCGTCGTAAAGGTCGCGGGTGCGGCTGTAACGGTGCGGCTGGTAGACCATCACCAGACGACGCTCCGGCCAGCCACCGCGCACGGCTTTGATCACCGCCGCGACTTCGGTCGGGTGGTGACCGTAGTCGTCCACCAGCATCACGTTGCCGCCTTCGACCGGCAGTTCGCCGTACACCTGGAAGCGACGGCCAACACCCTGGAACCCGGACAGGCCCTGGACGATGGCCTCATCGCTGACGCCTTCGTCGGTGGCGATGCAAATGGTCGCCAGCGCGTTCAGCACGTTGTGGTTGCCCGGCATGTTCACCGAGACATCCAGCGGCTCGCGGTCAGGGCGCAGCACGGTGAAGAACGTCTGCATGCCTTGCTGGCGTACGTTGATGGCGCGTACGTCGGCGTCATCGCCGAAGCCGTAAGTGACCGTCGGACGCTTCACCAGCGGCAGGATTTCACGCACCACCGGATCGTCCAGGCACACCACCGCCAAACCGTAGAACGGCAGGTTGTGCAGGAACTCGACGAAGGTTTTCTTCAGCTTGTTGAAGTCACCGTCGTAGGTCGCCATGTGGTCGGCGTCGATGTTGGTGACCACGGCCACCAGCGGCTGCAAGTGCAGGAAGCTGGCATCGCTTTCGTCGGCTTCGGCGATCAGGTAGCGGCTGGTGCCAAGCTGAGCATTGGTGCCCGCGGCATTCAGACGGCCACCGATGACGAACGTCGGGTCCAGGCCACCGGCGGCGAACACCGAAGCGATCAGGCTGGTGGTGGTGGTTTTGCCGTGGGTACCGGCGACGGCAATGCCGTGGCGGTAACGCATCAGCTCGGCGAGCATCTCGGCACGCGGCACCACCGGAATCCGGCGTTCCAGCGCGGTCGCGACTTCCGGGTTGGACGTGTTGACGGCGCTCGACACCACCAGCACGTCGGCGGCTGCGGCGTTCTCGGCACGGTGGCCGATGAAAATATGCGCACCAAAAGATTCCAGGCGCTCGGTCACCGGCGAAGCTTTCAGGTCGGAACCGGACACTTGATAGCCCAGGTTCAGCAACACTTCGGCGATGCCGCACATGCCCACGCCGCCGATACCGACGAAGTGGATGCGACGGATGCGGCGCATTTCCGGTTGTGGCATGGCTTTCTTGTTCTCAACCATGGGCCACCTCAAGGCAAGTATCGACCACGTTACGAGTGGCATCGGGTTTGGCCAGGCGGCGTGCCGCGCTGGCCATGTCGTTGAGTCGTTGCGGTTGCATCAAGACCTCTGTCAGGCGAGCGGCAAGGTCCGCTGCGCCAGTCGTTCTTTGCGGCATCAGGAAGGCAGCGCCTTCACGGGCCAAATAATCAGCGTTGCGGGTCTGGTGATCGTCGATCGCGTGGGGCAAAGGCACCAGCATCGAGGGCAGACCGGCGGCCGCCAGTTCACTGATGGTCAGCGCGCCTGCGCGGCACACCACCAGGTCGGCCCAGCCATAGGCTTGGGCCATGTCTTTGATGAAAGGCTGCACTTGCGCCTCGACGCCAGCCGCGCGATAGCGCTCTGCAGTCACCTCATCGTGGTTTTTGCCGGCCTGATGGAACACGTCCGGGCGCAGGTCGGGGGCGACTTGCGACAGGGCTTCAGGCAGCAACTTGTTCAACGGCTCTGCGCCCAGGCTTCCGCCCAGGATCAGCAAACGCGCCTTGCGACCGGCCAGGGCAGGTCGCGGTGTTTCGAGGAACAGCTCGGTGCGCACCGGGTTACCGGTGGTCCGACGGCTGTCCGACAGGGTAAAGGTGTCGGGGAACGCTTCACAGACTCGGGCGGCCAACGGCACCAGCAACCGATTGGCGGTACCGGCCACGGCGTTCTGCTCGTGAACGATGACCGGTACGCCGGCCAGTCTGGCTGCAACGCCGCCGGGGCCGGTCACAAAACCACCAAAACCGACCACACAGACCGGCCGCAGCTGACGAATGATCGCCCGCGCCTGCCAGATCGACTTGAGCAACATGATCGGCGCCTTGAGCAGGGACAATTTGCCCTTGCCGCGCAAACCGCTGGCGTGGATCCGATGCAATTCAATACCGGCCGCCGGCACCAGATCGTTTTCGATCCCGCGGGGCGTGCCGAGCCAGTGCACGGTGTAGCCACGGGCCTGGAACTCGCGAGCACAGGAAAGTGCCGGGAACACATGCCCACCGGTGCCGCCAGCCATGATCAGTACGTTAGCGCCCATGGTTCGGCTCCTCGGCGAAGTCGCTCTCATGGAATTCCATCTCTTCGCTGCCCAGGTGGGTTCGACTCTCCCACTCGATACGCAGCAACAAGCCAAGACAGGCACAGCAGATCACCAACGAACTGCCGCCATAACTGAGGAATGGCAGGGTCAGACCTTTGGTCGGCAGCAGGCCGACGTTCACGCCGATGTTGATCAGGAACTGGCCGATCCACAGGAACGACAAGCCGTAAGCAACGTAGGCGGCAAAAAACTGTTTGGCTTTCTCGGCCCACAGGCCGATGTACATGCCCCGAATACAAACGAAGACAAACAGCGCCACCGTGCACAAGGAACCCACGGCACCCAGTTCTTCAGCCAGAACCGAAAACACGAAGTCGGTGTGGGCTTCCGGCAGGTAGAACTGTTTCTGCACGCTGTTGCCCAGGCCGACGCCCAGCCATTCGCCGCGACCAAAAGCGATCAATGCCTGGGAGAGCTGATAGCCGGCACCGAACTGGTCGGCCCACGGGTCAGCAAAGTTGGTCAGACGCGCCATTCGATACGGCTGCATCTGAATCAACAACACCACCGCCGCGACGGCCAGGACCACCATCAGGGAAAACCGGAACAGCCCGACCCCGCCGAGGAACAGCATCGCCGCAGCCGCCCCCATCATCACGACGGTGGCACCGAAGTCCGGTTCCATCAGCAACAGCCCTGCCATCGGCAGCAGCACGATGAACGGCTTGAAGAAGCCCATCCAGCTTTCACGCACTTCTTTCTGACGGCGCACCAGATAACCGGCGAGGTAGATCACCACGAATACCTTGGCGATCTCGGAAGGCTGAACGTTGAAGAAACTGAAACCGATCCAGCGCATCGAACCGTTCACTTCCCGGCCGATACCCGGGACGATCACCATCACCAGCAAGCCGAACGCACCAAGCAGCATCAGCCAGCCCAGGCGTTGCCAGGTGGCGATAGGAATCATCATGGTGACGATGCAGGCACCCAGGCCCAGCACAACGTAGATAAGGTGGCGAATCATGTAGTACAAGGCGCTGCCCGATTGCACCGCCCCCACCTCGGTCGATGCCGAGGCAATCATGATCAGCCCCAGGCCGAGCAGTGCCAGGCAACCAGCGAGCATCGGGAAATCGAGGTCGATACCGCGCCCGGTGATGAGCGGCGATGGATACGGCTTGATGATGTTTCTCAAGCTCATGCCAGATCCTCCACGGCGCGGACGAACTGGTGACCACGGTCTTCATAGTTCTTGAACATGTCGAAACTGGCGCAGGCCGGCGACAGCAGCACCGCGTCGCCCTTTTCGGCGATGGCGCGGCATTGCTCGACCGCTTCGATCAGCGAGCCGACGCGAATCAGTGGCACGGCATCGCCGATGGCTTCACCGATCTTGTCGGAATCACGACCCATCAAAATGACGGCGCGGCAGTTGGCCGCCACCGGATCACGCAAATCCTTGAATTCGGCGCCCTTGCCATCGCCACCGGCGATCAGCACAAGCTTGCCGTCGATGTCCGCCCCCAGGCCTTCGATGGCCGCCAGGGCTGCGCCGACGTTGGTGGCTTTGGAATCGTTGTAGTAGCTCACGCCATCAAGGTCGCGGACCCACTGGCAGCGATGCTCGAGCCCGGCGAATTTGCGCAGGGCTGAAAGCATGGCGTCGAATGGCAGGCCGACGGCATGGCCGAGCGCCAATGCCGCGAGGGCGTTGGACTGGTTATGCGCACCACGAACTTTCAACTCGCGTACCGGCATCAGGTTCTGGAATTCGAAGGCCAGGTATTTCTCGCCATCCTCTTCCCGAATGCCGAAGGCCTTGAAGTCGGGTTTGTTCAAACCGAAGGTCCAGCACGGCTGACCTTCACCCATCAGCGGACGGCTCAGGGCGTCGTGACGGTTGACCACAAACTGCCTGGCGCCCCGGAAGATCCGGTGCTTGGCCAGGTGATAGGCCGGCAGACCGCTGTAGCGATCCATGTGGTCTTCACTGACGTTCAGCACGGTCGCCACTTCAGCGTTGAGCTGATCGGTGGTTTCGAGCTGGAAGCTCGACAGCTCCATCACGTACAGCTCGACGTCGTCGCTGAGCAAATCCAGCGCCGGCGTGCCGAGGTTACCGCCGACGGCAACACGCTTGCCCGCCGCAGCCGCCATCTCGCCGACCAGGGTGGTGACGGTGCTTTTGGCGTTGGAACCGGTAATGGCGACAATCGGCGCTTTCGCGTTACGCGCGAACAGTTCGATGTCGCCGGACATTTTCACGCCACGGGCGGCGGCGGCCTGCAGGGCCGGGGTCGCCAGCGCCAGGCCGGGGCTCACGTAGAGCTCGTCGGCACGGCACAGGAATTCGACGTCCAGCTCGCCACAACGCACTTCCACGTGCGGATAGTCACGCTTGAGCGTGGCCAGTTCCGGTGGATTTTCCCGCGTATCGGCGACAGCAAACGACACGCCCCGGTTCGCCAGGAAGCAAACCAGGGACATGCCGCTCTTGCCGAGGCCGACAACGATGCGGAAGTGGTCAGAAGCGATCAGAGACACTCGTTCTACCTCAGCTTCAGGGTGGCAAGGCCGATCAACACGAGAATCACCGTGATGATCCAGAAACGGACGATCACACGCGGCTCGGGCCAGCCCTTGAGTTCAAAGTGGTGGTGAATCGGTGCCATGCGGAACACACGGCGACCGGTCAGCTTAAAGGAGGCAACCTGAATCACGACTGACAGGGTCTCCATCACGAACACACCGCCCATGATGAACAGGACGATTTCCTGACGGACGATCACCGCGATGGTGCCCAAGGCCGCGCCCAGCGCCAGCGCGCCGACGTCGCCCATGAAGACTTGTGCCGGATAAGTGTTGAACCAGAGGAAACCCAGGCCCGCACCAATCAACGCGCCGCAGAACACAATCAGCTCACCCGCACCCGGTACGTAAGGAATCAGCAGGTATTCGGCGAACTTCACGTTACCCGACAGGTAGCAGAAGATCCCCAGGCCGCCGCCGACCATCACGGTGGGCATGATCGCCAGACCGTCGAGGCCGTCGGTCAGGTTGACCGCGTTGCTTGAACCGACAATCACGAAATAGGTCAGGACGATGAAGCCTGCGCCCAGCGGAATGCTGTAGTCCTTGAGCATCGGCAGGATCAGGGTGGTTTCCACCGGCGTCGCGGCAGTCATATAAAGGAAGATCGCTGCGCCCAGGCCGAACACCGACTGCCAGAAATACTTCCAGCGGCTCGGAAGGCCGCGGGAGTTCTTCTCGATGACCTTGCGGTAGTCGTCAACCCAGCCGATGGCGCCGAACAGCAGGGTCACCAACAACACGACCCAAACGTAACGGTTGGCCAGGTCAGCCCACAGCAAGGTGCTGACGCCGATGGAGGAAAGAATCAGCGCGCCGCCCATGGTCGGGGTGCCCGACTTCGACAGGTGCGATTGCGGGCCGTCGTTGCGAACGGATTGACCGATCTGACGGTTCTGCAGAGTGCGGATCATCCACGGGCCATAGCACAGCGACAAGACCAACGCGGTCAGCACACCGAGGATCCCGCGCAGGGTCAGGTACTGAAAGACCGCGAAGCCTTTGTAGAACTGTTGCAGATACTCCGCTAGCAGCAGCAGCATTAATGTTTCTCCAGACTGGTCCCGCACAAAGCGGCAACGATGTTTTCCATCGCAGCGCTGCGCGAGCCCTTGATCAAAAAGGTAGTGTTTGTGTCCTGCTCGGCTTCCAGCGCCTTGATCAGTTCAGGCTGTGTGCTGAAGTGAAAGGCCTGCTCGCCGAAAGCGTTCACGGCGTGAGCCATCATTGGCCCGACGGCGTAAAGCGCGGAAACCTTGCCGCGGGCGTACTCGCCCACATCGCGGTGCCCCTGCTCTGCCCACGCGCCCAACTCGCCGATATCCCCGAGCACCAAAACGGTGCGGCCGGAAAAGCCGGCGAGTATATCAACGGCGGCGCACATAGAGGTGGGGTTCGCGTTGTATGTGTCATCGATTACGCGCATGCCGTTAGGCGCCAGTTGCGCGACGGTGCGGCCCTTTACCGGTTGCACTGCGCCAAGGCCGGCGGCGATACCAGGCAGCGACACACCCAAAGCATGGGCGGCAGCAGCGGCGGCCATGGCATTGGCGACGTTATGGGTGCCGAGCAGATTCAGCTGAACCCGCTCCACACCTTCAGGGCTGTGCAGGTTGAACGCCGGGCAACCGCGGGCATCGCGGTCCAGATCGCTGGCATGGAAGTCGGCGTTGATGTTGCTCAGGGCAAAGGTCAGCACTTTGCGACCGGCGGCACGGGTCTTCCAGATGTCGAAGGCCTTATCGTCGAGATTCAGCACGGCGATGCCATCGGCATCCAGCCCTTCGAGAATCTCGCCCTTGGCTTCGACGATTTTTTCCGGCCCGCCAAACTCGCCAACATGGGCGGTCCCGGCGTTGTTGATGATGGCCACGTGGGGCTTGGTCATGGCGACGGTGTAGGCAATCTCGCCAATGCGCGAAGCGCCGAGTTCGATCACGGCGGCGGTATGTTCCGGCGCCAGTTCGAGCAGGGTCAGCGGAGCGCCGAGGTCATTGTTCAGGTTGCCACGGGTCGCCAGCACCGGACCGCGCGTGCGCAGGATGCTCGCCAGCATTTCCTTGACCGTGGTCTTGCCGCTGGAACCGGTAACGGCCGCGACCGGCTGAGTGAACGCGGCACGGTTGATCGCGCCCAATTGGCCAAGGGCCTGGCGGGTGTCTTTAACCAGCAGTTGCGGCAGCGAGCTGTCGGCAACTTCGCGTTCGACCAGGGCAGCCACGGCGCCTTTGGCGGTGACGTCATTCAGGTAGTCATGGCCATCGAAACGCGGGCCGGCCAGAGCAATAAACAATTGGCCGGGCTTGATCGCCCGGCTGTCGATGCTGACGCCGTCGAAGCTGGCATCACCGGCAATCAAACGAGCATTCAGCACGCCGGTCAGTTCGCTCAGTTTCAAGACTTTAAGCATGGGCCACCTCCCACGCGGTCAGGGCATGATCGGCCTCGACCAGATCGGAGAAAGCGAGGCGTTCGCCATTGATTTCCTGATAGTCCTCATGACCTTTACCAGCCAGGACAATCACGTCATCCGCCGAAGCGCTGGCGATCAACTGGGCAATCGCCTGGCCACGACCGGCGATAAAGGTGACTTTATCCACAGCGGTGAAACCGGCGCGGATGTCGTCGAAAATCGCGGAGGGGTCTTCGGTGCGCGGGTTGTCGTCGGTGACCAGTACACCGTCGGCCAGACGCTCGACCACTTCAGCCATCAGCGGACGCTTGCCGCGATCGCGATCACCACCGCAACCGAACAGGCACAGCAAACGGCCTTTGGCATGAGGACGCAGGGCCATCAAGACTTTTTCCAGCGCATCCGGCGTGTGGGCGTAATCGACCACCACCAACGGCTGAGTGCCGCCGCCCAGACGCTGCATGCGACCGGCCGGGCCTTCGAGCTTCGGAAGCACGTTGAGGATTTCGTCCAGCGCATAGTCCAGACCGAGCAAGGCACCGACGGCGGCCAGCACGTTGCTCAGGTTGAAACGGCCAAGCAAGGTGCTGCGCAAATGGTGTTCGCCCTGGGGCGTGACCAGCGTGGCGCGCACGCCTTCGTCATTGAACTGTGCTTCGCGGCAATACAGGTAAGCGCTGGAGTCTTCCAGGCTGTAAGTGATCAGCCGCGACTCGCCTTCATCGGCCGCCAGTTGCCGGCCAAAATCGTCGTCGAGGTTGACCACCCGGCACTTCAGATCATTCCAGGCAAACAATCTGGCCTTGGTTTCGCCATAGGCCTGCATGGTGCCGTGGTAATCCAGATGATCGCGCGACAGGTTGGTCATCACCGCCACATCGAAGGCCAACGCGGTTACGCGGCCCTGATCCAGCCCATGGGAAGAGACTTCCATGGCCACGGCTTTGGCACCGGCCTTTTTCAGGTCGGCGAGGGTTGCTTGCAGCGCAATCGGGTTCGGCGTGGTGTGCAGGCCGCTTTCCAGCGCGCCGTAGAAACCGGAGCCCAGGGTGCCAACGATGCCGCAATGTTGACCGAGCAAGTCGAGGGCCTGCGCGACCAATTGGGTCACGCTGGTTTTACCGTTGGTGCCGGTCACGCCGATCAGGTTCAAGTGACGGCTCGGGTCGCCATAAAAGCGCCCGGCGATGTCCGACAGCTGCGCCGCCAGGCCTTTGACCGGAATCAGCGGCACGTCGGTAATCGGCAGCACGGTCGCGCCTTCGACTTCATAAGCCACGGCGGCAGCGCCACGCTGCAAGGCGTCGGCGATATGCGCACGACCGTCGAACTTGCCGCCAGGGACCGCAAGGAACAAATCACCTGCCCGTACGTTACGGCTGTCCAGCGCCAGTTCGCGGATCAATAGATCACGGCCGGCGTGGGCGAAAATCTTGTTCAGGCTCAGCGACATCAGCCGCGCCCTCCATTAGCTTTCAGCGGAACGACCGGTGCGGCGTTCGCTTGTTGAGTGGCTGGCAGGTTGTCCGGGGTGATGTTCATCAGGCGCAGCGTCCCGGACATCACTTTGCTGAACACCGGCGCCGATACCAGACCACCGAAGTAACCGGCCTTGGTCGGTTCATCGATCACCACCACGATCGCGTAACGCGGGTCGCTCATCGGGCCGAAACCGGCGAACAGCGAGCGGTAGGAGTTCTCGGCATAGCCTTTGGTTCCGACCGACGTTTTACGCGCAGTACCCGACTTGCCGCCCACGTGATACGCCGGCACCTGCGCACGGAATACGCCGCGCGGCGCTTCGATCACTTGTTGCAGCATCGTTTGCATGGTTTTCGCGACCGCTTCAGGCAGCACCTGAGTGGTTTGCGGCGCCTTGTCGGTTTTGATCAGGGTCAACGGTGCGAGACGACCATTGTTGGCCAGGGCCGAGAAGGCGTGGACCAGCTGGATCGCGGTCACGGAAATACCGTAGCCGTAGGACAGCGTGGCGGTTTCAGCCTTGCGCCATTCGCGGTAGTTCGGCAGGTTGCCGACGCGCTCGCCCGGGAAGCCCAGGCCGGTGTCCTGGCCGAGGCCGACTTTCTGTGCCAGACGGAAAATCGTTTCGCCGCCGATATCGAACGCGACCTTACTCATGCCGACGTTACTGGAATTGATCAGAATACCGGTCAGGTCGAGCACCGGACCTTCGGTCTTGGATACGTCCTTGATGGTGTATTTACCAATCTGCAAGCTGCCCGGGTACACCTCGACGGTGTCACTCGGTTTCCAGCGCCCGGTTTCGATCGCGGCGCTCATGGAAATCGCTTTCATGGTCGAACCCGGCTCGAATACGTCGATCATTGCGCGGTTGCGCATCATCGCCGGTTGCAGGTTGCGACGGTTATTCGGGTTATAGGTCGGTTGGTTGACCATGGCGAGAATCTCGCCGGTCTTCACGTCCATGATCACCAGGCTACCGGCCTTGGCGCCGTTCTCGATGATCGCGTTGCGTAGTTCGCGGTTGGCCAGGTATTGCAGGCGCAGGTCAATGGACAACGCCAAGGGCTTGCCGGCCTTGGCGTTTTTGGTGACCTGGACATCTTTGATCAACCGGCCGCGCCGGTCCTTGATGACCTGTCGCTTGCCGGGCACCCCGGCCAGCCATTCGTCGTAGGCCAGCTCGACGCCTTCGCGCCCGTGATCGTCGATGTCGGTAAAGCCGACCATGTGGGCAGTGACTTCACCGGCCGGGTAGAAACGCCGGAACTCTTCGATGCCATAGACGCCCGGCACTTTCAGATCGAGCACAGCCTGGCCCTGCTCGGGGGTCAGCCCGCGCACCAGGTAAATGAATTCTTTGTTGGCCTGGGCTTCGAGACGTTCGGCCAGGGCTTTGGGGTCCTGCCCCAGGGCAGCCGCCAGTGCCGGCCATTTCTCTTTGGCCAGCTGCATTTCCTTGGCGTTGGCCCACAGGGTGGTGACCGGGGTACTCACGGCCAACGGCTCGCCGTTACGGTCGGTGATCAGACCACGGTGAGCCGGAATCGGAATATGACGAACACTGCGCGCGTCGCCCTGACCTTTAAGGAAGTCACGGTCGACCACTTGCAGATCAATGATGCGCCAGGAAATCGCCGCCACCATGATGCCGAGCAAGCCCAGCACCAGACGGAACCGCCACGGGAAGAGTGCGCCTTCGAGTTTCATCATGGCGCCACCATCTGCACTTCAGCAGCGCCAGGAATGCGCATCTTCAGCTGCTCGGTCGCCAACACTTCGATACGGCTGTGGGCGGTCCAGGTGCTCTGTTCGAGAATCAACCGGCCCCACTCCGCCTGCGCCTTGTCGCGCACGCTCAATTCGTTGTACAGCGAGTTCAACAGCTGACGGTTCCAGTGGGCGCTATAGGACACGCCGATGGCCGACACGAGCACACCGATAAAGAGCAGCAGCATGAAAAAGCTTCCGCCGGGAAGTGGCTTGGCGAAAAGCTTGCTCACCGCAGCTTCTCCGCGACGCGCATGATGGCGCTACGGGAACGTGGGTTGGCTTTGAGTTCGGCCTCGGAGGCGGACTGCGCTTTGCCATGGACTTTGATTTTTGGTTCGAAGGCAACGTGACGGACCGGCAGGTTGCGCGGCAGGTTATCAGCCTCGCCTTTCACCAGTTTACGCATGAACAGTTTGACGATGCGGTCTTCCAGCGAGTGGAAGCTGATCACTACCAGACGACCGCCGACTTCCAGGCACTCCAGCGCGGCTTCGAGACCGGTTTCCAGATCGCCCAGTTCGTTGTTGACGTGAATACGCAGACCCTGGAATGCACGGGTAGCCGGGTTCTTGCCCTTTTCCCATGCAGGGTTGGCGACTTTCAGCACTTCCGCCAGATCGGCAGTGCGCTCGAATGGCTTGATGTCGCGACGTTCGGCCACGGCACGCGCCATGCGGCCGGAGAAACGTTCTTCGCCGTACTCCTTGAACACCCGGGCGATTTCTTCCACCGGCGCGTTGTTGACAAACTCGGCGGCGCTGATCCCGCGGGACGGGTCCATGCGCATGTCCAACGGGCCGTCGTTGAGAAAACTGAAGCCGCGCTCAGGGTCGTCAAGCTGCGGCGAAGACACGCCCAGGTCAAGCAGAACACCGCTGACCTTGCCGGCCAGACCGCGTTCGGCGACTTCCGAACCGAGCTCGGCAAAGCTGCGCTGTACAACGACAAAGCGGCCGTCTTCGGCCGCTAGCGTTTGCCCGGTGGCAATCGCTTGAGGATCTTTGTCGAACCCGAGCAACCGACCATCGGGCCCGAGCTTGCTGAGGATCAACCGGCTATGTCCGCCGCGTCCGAACGTGCCGTCCAGATAGCAGCCATCAGGACGTACGGCGAGAGCCTCGACGGCTTCGTCAAGCAGTACGGTGATGTGGTTAAAGCCGCTATCAATAGTCACAGGATCAAATCACGCAGTTCATCAGGCATGGCGCCCGGTTGTTGAATAGCAGCCAGGTCAGCGGCAGAAACCGCATTCCAGGCATCCTCGTCCCACAATTGGAACTTGTTCAGTTGGCCTACCAACATCGCGCGCTTATCCAACTTGGCATATTCGCGAAGACGCGGCGGAACCAGAAAACGACCACTGCCATCGAGCTCGAGGTCGACGGCATTACCAATCAGTAAACGTTGCAGGCGGCGGTTTTCTTCGCGAAGCGAAGGCAGTGCGCGCAGTTTGGTTTCGATAATTTCCCACTCATCGAGGGGATAAACACACAAACACGGATCAACGGCATCGATGGTGACGATTAATTGACCGGAACTACGCGAAACGAGCTCGTCACGGTACCGGCTCGGCATGGCGAGACGGCCCTTTGCATCGAGACTGATAGCGTTAGCTCCGCGAAACACGTCAGCGTTTCTCCAAATATTAGCGTTTTGCGCTCAAAAAACCCACTTCATGCCACTTTCCGCCACTTGCGCACACTATAGGAATGCGCCCACCACACCGTCAAGGCGCGGATAGAAGGAAAAGCCTTACAGAACGGAGATTTAGGAGCGTAAAAGGAGGGGGAACGAGAATCTGACGAGTGAATTTGTTCAATAACTTGAGTCAGCACAGAAGGCTGCACTCAGAAATTAAAGTAGTTTGTTAAGAGTAAGATTTTTTCGGTATTACAAAAGCGCTTCTGCTATTGATTCAGCAGGGAGGGAAATTGCCATTACGCATATCGCTGCCAATGATTGAAGCAGAGAAGAAAAAAGGTGGAGAGTCGATCTGTAAGCCGGGTTCTGTCTTGAACAGTCATTCGTCTACGATGGCCATCACTGGACATCTTTAGCAACCTACCCGGTCCCAGCGCGGGCCACGCCTTGGGACCCTATTTGGTCTTGCTCCAAGTGGGGTTTACCTAGCCACGAACTGTTGCCAGACGTGCGGTGCGCTCTTACCGCACCTTTTCACCCTTACCGGCACCGAAGCGCTTAGGCGGTTATTTTCTGTGGCACTTTCCGTAGGCTCACGCCTCCCAGGCATTACCTGGCACTTCGCCCTATGGAGCCCGGACTTTCCTCCCCCCCCTAATTTTCATAGAGGGCAGCGACTGTCCGATCGACTCTCCGCCGCGAAGGTTAACGGCAGAGCGGCCGAAGAACAAGCTCTAAAAGCCTCTGGCCGGCGCTGCGCGTCGCTTTTTTACTCGCCCTTCTGCTTATCCAGCGCAACCTGATAGAGCACATTCTTGCGCTCGCCGGTAATTTGCGCCGCCAATGCCGCCGCACGCTTGAGCGGCATCTCTTCAAGAAGCAGGTTGAGAACACGCATGGCTTCGCTGCTGACAGCGTCCTCAGTCTCGGGAGCAGACCAGCCGGCCACCAGCACTACGCACTCGCCGCGCTGCTGGTTACTGTCCGATTCGACGAACTCACGCAACTCGGCCAGCGGCAAGCCTTTAAGGGTTTCGAAGGTCTTGGTCAGCTCACGCGCCAGCAATGCCGGACGATCGGCGCCGAATACCAGCTCCATGTCTTGCAGGCATTCAAGGATGCGGTGTGGAGCTTCATAAAAAATCAGCGTGCGCGGCTCTTCTTTTATCAGTTCCAGGCGAGCGCGCCGGCCGACAGCCTTGGCCGGTAGAAACCCTTCGAAGATGAAACGGTCCGATGGCAGCCCCGCCGCCGAGAGTGCCGCAATCAATGCACAGGCACCCGGAACCGGCACCACATTAATCCCTGCGGCACGGGCCTGACGCACCAGGTGATAACCCGGATCGGAAATCAGCGGCGTCCCGGCATCGGAGATTAATGCCACATCGTCGCCAGCGAGCAAGCGAGTGATAAAGCGGCTACCTTCATCCCGTTCGTTGTGTTCATGGCAGGCCGCCAGCGGTGTGGGGATGCCGAAGTGCTGCATCAATCGCTGGGAATGGCGAGTGTCTTCAGCAGCAATCAACGAAACCTCGCGCAGGATCTTCAGCGCACGCGCACTGATGTCGTCCAGGTTGCCGATGGGCGTCGCCACCACATAAAGCGAGCCAGCAGCGGAATTCAAAGCACCTGGAGCAGTCAAAGCGCACACCTCATGATCGGTAAAAGCCGCCATTGTAGCGCGTAGCGACATTCGCGATACCTGCAAGCAACCCTCGGTTTTCCAGCCTTTTGTGCAGTGCCGCAACATTTGCACGAGCTAAATTGATCGATTCACGCCAGTAACATCGCGCCCCGGCCAGCGCTTGGGTACAATTCCACGCTTATTTGATCGAGTATCAGGAACACTTACATGATCGCTTGCCTGCGGCTGTTCTCTGCCCTCTGCCTCGCTGCCTTGCTGGCGGCTTGCGCCAGCTCGCCCTCCTCCAGCCTTGGCGAACTACCACGGACCCCGGATGCCAGTATCGAGCAACTGCTCGAACAGGCCGCTCAAAGTAAAACGCCGGATAAGGCGGCCTTGCTGCGCTTGAGCGCGGCAGACCTGGCTTATCGTCAGGGCAATGCCGGCCAATCCGCGCAAATCCTGCAACAAGTACCGATGGAACAACTCAAGCCTGGTCAACAAGTCTTCGCCAGCACCCTGGCGGCTGAATTGGCCATGGTGCGCAACCAGCCCAAAGCGGCGCTGACAGCCCTGAGCCATCCGAGCCTGCAACGCCTGGGCGAACTGCCGGTCGAGCAACAGGTTCGCACTGGCACCGTTCATGCCCGCGCCCTTGAGGCCGACGGCCAGACCCTGGCCGCCGCACGGGAGCGCATCTTCATCGCCCCCATGCTGAGCGATCAAGCCGCGAGCAAAAACCACGAAGCCATCTGGACCCTGATCGCTTCGCTGCCGACCGAGCAATTGCAGCCGACCACCGACGACGACCTCGGTGGCTGGTTAAGCCTGGCCCGGGCGGTGAAAACCGCCGGCACCCTGGAACAGCAGCAAGCGGCGATCGACGACTGGCGCGCGAAGAACCCAAAGCACCCGGCCGCCATCCAGTTGCCGCTGCCACTGACCAAACTCAAGGAACTGGCAAGCCAGCCCCTGAGCAAGATTGCCCTGCTGCTACCGCAGGACGGCCCGCTGGCTTCGGTCGGCAAAGCACTGCGCGAAGGCTTCATGGCCGCGCACTACCAGGCGCAACAAGCCGGGCAGAAGCCGCCAGCCATCGAGTTCTATGACAGCTCGCGCCTGACCTCCCTCGACGAGTTCTATCGCAAGGCCCAGGCCGACGGCGTGCAATTGGTGGTCGGCCCGCTGGAAAAACCGCTGGTCAAGCAGCTCAGCGCTCGCCCGCAACTGCCGATCACCACCCTGGCACTGAACTACAGCGAAGGCGAACAAGGTCCGGCCCAGCTGTTCCAATTTGGCCTGGCCGCTGAAGACGAAGCCCGCGAAGTATCCCGTCGTGCGCGCGCCGATGGCCTGCATCGCGCCGCCATCATGGTGCCGAAAGGCGAATGGGGCGACCGCGTACTCAGGGCGTTCAGCCAGGATTGGCAAGCCAACGGTGGCAGCATTGTCGCGACCGAGCGCGTCGACCAACCGGTGCAACTGGCCCAGCAAATTGCCGACATGTTCCAGCTGCGCCAGAGCGAAGGCCGCGCCAAGAGCCTGCAAAACACCGTTGGCTCGCAGGTAGCCGCCCAGCCTTCGCGTCGTCAGGATATCGAGTTCATCTTCCTGGCCGCGACGCCGCAACAGGCTCAACAGATCAAACCGACCCTGAACTTCCAGTACGCGGGTGACGTGCCGGTTTACGCCACCTCCCACGTGTTCAGCGCCAGCGGCGACCAGAACCAGTACAACGACATGAACGGTATTCGCTTCTGCGAAACCCCATGGCTGCTGGATGCCAACGACCCGCTGCGTAAACAGGTCACCGCACAATGGCCACAAGCCGCTGGCAGCCTGGGTCGTCTATACGCGATGGGCGTTGACGCCTATCGCCTGGCACCACGCCTGGGGCAACTCAAGGCCTTGCCGGACAGCCGCATCGAAGGTCAATCGGGCAGCCTGGGCATGACTCAGAATCAACGGGTCGTGCGTCAGTTGCCATGGGCAGAGTTCGTCAACGGTCAGGTTCAACGCCTGCCGGACACCTCGCGCTGATGCCCGACAGGTCACGCCAGCAAAGCGGTAAGGATGCCGAGCGCCATGCGCTCGAGCATCTTCAGCAACAAGGTCTGCGCCTGCTGGCGCAGAACTGGTTATGTAAACGCGGCGAGCTTGATCTGGTCATGCTTGATGGCGATACAGTAGTATTCGTCGAAGTCCGCTACAGAAAGAACACCCAATGGGGTGGCGCGCTCGATAGCATCGATGGGCGCAAACGGCAAAAACTGATTTTCGCCGCGCAGTATTTCCTTCAGCGCGAGTCGCGTTGGGCCAATTCCCCTTGCCGCTTCGACGTGGTTGCCATCGACAGCAACCTTGATCAGTTGAACTGGTTGCAGAATGCCTTCGACAGCTGATCGCTTGCGCCCCGAACCGGACACCTTCACCCAACACTTTTGCTCTTTGCTTTGCGGGCTGCACATTCATGTGCCGAGTAGCCGCGCTAATTAAGGTCACACAGATGGACATGCAATCGCGAATTCGCCAGCTTTTTCAGGCCAGTATCGACACCAAGCAACAGGCGATGGACGTACTTGCACCGCACATCGAGCAAGCCAGCCAGGTCATGGTCAACGCCCTGCTCAACGAGGGCAAAATGCTGTCCTGCGGCAACGGCGGTTCCGCCGGTGACGCACAGCACTTCTCGTCCGAACTGCTCAACCGCTTCGAGCGCGAGCGCCCGAGCCTGCCGGCCATTGCGCTGACCACCGACAGCTCGACGATCACCTCGATCGCCAACGACTACAGCTACAACGAAATCTTCTCCAAACAGATCCGCGCCCTCGGTCAACCGGGTGACGTATTGCTGGCCATTTCCACCAGCGGCAACTCGGCGAACATTATTCAAGCGATCCAGGCCGCACATGATCGCGAAATGATTGTCGTAGCATTGACGGGTCGTGATGGCGGCGGCATGGCGTCACTGCTTTTGCCGGAGGACGTCGAGATTCGCGTACCGGCCAATGTCACTGCACGTATTCAGGAAGTCCACCTGCTGGCGATCCATTGCCTTTGCGATCTGATCGACAGCCAACTGTTCGGGAGTGAAGAATGACCCCTAATCGCCTAGGCCTTCTGGCCTTGACCCTGTGCCTCGGCATCAGCGGCTGCACCTCGGTGGTTAACGCCAGCCGTGAAGCGCCGATCGACGATGACCGTGGCACCCGCACCTTCGGCAGCAAAATCGACGACTCTCTGATCGATACCAAGGTCGGCGTGAACATTGCCAAGGCCGATCCAGCCCTGGATAACGACTCGCACATCGTTGTCACCAGCTTCAACGGCGTGGTGCTGCTGGCCGGGCAAACCCCGCGCGCCGACCTCAAGGCCAAGGCCGAACAGGTCGCCGCCTCCGTTCAGCGCGTGAAGAAGGTGCATAACGAACTGCAAGTGCTGCAGCCCTCCTCGCTGCTGGCGCGCCAGAACGACACCTGGCTGACCACCAAGATCAAAACCCAGATGCTCACCGATCCTTCCATCCCGGGCTCGCGCATCAAGGTTGTGACCGAAAACGGCATCGTTTATCTACTCGGCCTGCTGACCAAGCAGGAAGCGGCGCAGGCGACCAATCTGGTGCAAGGCGTTTCCGGCGTGCAGAAGATTGTGAAGTTGTTTGAGTACATCGACTGATACATCCCTCCTGCAGTAATAAAAAAGGCGATCCATCCGGATCGCCTTTTTTATTACTTCACCACCTTCAAACTCGGCCGACCACTGGGACGCGGCGGCTCGCTGTCGGGTGGCGGGATATCATCATCCGGCTCGATCTCTTCCTCGTCGTCCAGAGGCGATTCCATATCGAACACCATGCCTTGGCCGTTCTCCCGAGCGTAAATGCCCAGGATCGACGCGATAGGCACGTACAGGGTATGCGGCACGCCACCGAAGCGCCCTTCGAAACTGACCGCCTCGTTATCCATGTGCAAATGACGCACGGCAGCCGGGGATACGTTCAGGACTATCTGCCCGTCACTGGCAAAACCCTGAGGCACCTGCACCGACGGATACTCGGAATTGACCAGCATGTGCGGGGTGCAATCGTTGTCCACAATCCACTCGTAGAGCGCGCGGACCAGATAAGGTCGACTGGAGTTCATAGCGGCTCCTTAAGCCTTAGCGCATATCGCGTTCGACACCAGACAGACTCGCCTGGAAAGCCTCACGCGCAAACGAGCGCTCCATGTAATCAAGCAGCGGCTTGGCAGGCCGCGGCAGTTCTATACCCAGAATCGGCAATCGCCAGAGTATTGGCAATAGGCAGCAATCCACCAGACTTTGTTCCTCACTGAGGAAAAACGGCTTGTCGGCGAATAACGGCGACACGCCTGTCAGGCTTTCGCGCAGCTCTTTACGAGCTACCACGCGGGCTGCTTCCTTGGTCCGCGAATCCAGAATCAGATCCACCAGACCACACCAGTCACGCTGAATGCGATGAATCAGCAGACGACTGTTGGCACGCGCCACGGGATAAACCGGCAGTAGTGGCGGATGCGGGTAACGCTCATCCAGATATTCCATCACCACGGTCGACTCCCACAACGCCAGGTCACGATCGACCAGGGTGGGCAGGCTTCCGTAAGGGTTCACTTCAATCAGTTTAGGCGGCTGACGACCAGCCTCCACGTAAATGATCTCGGCGCTGACACCCTTCTCTGCAAGTACGATGCGCACTCGGTGGGAATAGTGGTCGGCGGGGTCGGAGTAACAGGCCAACCGATTGGTCACGCCCATGGCGGTCCTCCTCGCTTGTTGAAATTATCGGAAACGGAAAAACACGCGCGCCCAGAGGGCGCCTCCCGTAACGCCTGGCTCACCAGACTCGTTACACCTTCAGAGACGCCCCTGGGCGCGCGCGATTAACAGCAATGGCTTACAACGTTATCAATGGACATCTTTCCAGTATTCACGCTTGAGCAAGTAAGCGAATACGAAGAAGAACGCCAGGTACAGCAACACATAGGTACCGATGCGCTGATGCTGCAGCTTCACCGGGTTGGCCGAGTAGGCCAGGAAAGTCACCAGATTCTTGACCTTCTCGTCGAACTGCTCTTCGGTCAGCGTACCGGTTTTCGGCAATACAGTCAGCTGATCGCAGGCTTCATGAGTCAAAGCGGTACCGGTCAACGGATCGAATTGCTTCTTGCCGCCTTCGACGATTTGAACCTGTTTACAGCCTACCACCTGACGACCCTGCAAGCCGACCAGAACGTTAGGCATGCCGACGTTCGGGAACACCTTGTTGTTCACGCCCCATGGACGCGACGGGTCTTCATAGAACGAACGCAGGTAGCCATAGAGCCAGTCGGTGCCACGAACGCGAGCCACCAGTGTCAGATCGGGTGGCGCTGCACCAAACCAGGTCTTGGCGTCAGCCGGCTGCATGCCGATGCTCATGTGGTCGCCGATCTTGGCGCCAGTGAACACCAGCTTCTCGAGCATCAGCTCGTGAGGAATGCCCAGGTCATCGGCGACACGCTCGTAGCGCTGGAACTTGGCACTGTGGCAGCCCATGCAATAGTTGGCAAACGTACGTGCGCCATCCTGCATGGCAGCCTTGTCGGAAACATCGATGTCGACTTTTTCCAGCTCGGGACCACCATGTTCAGCCGCGAAGGACAGTGCTGGCAGAGCAGCAAGAATCAGTACAGCAAATAGTTTTTTCATCAGCCAGTCACCCTTTCCGGAACCGGTTTGGTCTTCTCGAGCCTGGTGTAGAACGGCATCAGAATGAAGTAGGCGAAGTACAGGAAGGTACATACCTGCGACAGCAACGTACGTTCCGGGGTAGGCGCCATGACGCCCAGCCAGCCAAGAATCACGAAGGAGATGCAGAATACCCAGAGCCAGATCTTGCTCAGCCAGCCCTTGTAGCGCATGGACTTGACCGGACTACGGTCAAGCCAGGGCAGGACGAACAGCAAGGCAATCGAAGCACCCATGGCAACAACACCCAGGAGCTTGTCCGGAACTGCCCGCAGAATCGCGTAGAACGGGGTGAAGTACCATACCGGAGCGATGTGCTCAGGGGTCTTGAAGGCGTTCGCCACTTCAAAGTTCGGCTTCTCGAGGAAGTAGCCGCCCATTTCCGGGAAGAAGAACACGATCGCGCAGAAGATGAACAGGAACACCACCACGCCGACGATATCTTTCACGGTGTAGTACGGATGGAAGGCAATGCCGTCCAGCGGTACGCCGTTTTCGTCTTTGTGTTTCTTGATGTCCACGCCGTCCGGGTTGTTCGAACCGACTTCGTGCAGCGCCAGGATGTGCAACACCACCAGGCCGAGGATCACGATTGGCAAGGCAACCACATGCAAGGCGAAGAAACGGTTCAGGGTAATACCGGAAATCAGGTAGTCACCACGGATCCACTGGGTCAGATCGTTACCGATGACCGGGATCGCACCGAACAGCGAGATGATCACCTGGGCACCCCAGTAGGACATCTGGCCCCACGGCAGCAGGTAACCCATGAAGGCCTCAGCCATCAGCGCCAGGTAGATCAGCATGCCGAACACCCACACCAGCTCACGCGGCTTCTGGTACGAACCGTAGAGCAGGCCACGGAACATGTGCAGATAAACCACGATGAAGAACGCCGAAGCGCCGGTGGAGTGCAACAGACGCAGGATCGAGCCGTACTCGACGTCGCGCATGATGTATTCGACGGAAGCGAATGCTTCTTCCGCCGACGGGGTGTAGCTCATGGTCAGCCAGACACCGGTAACGATCTGGTTGACCAGAACGAGCAGCGCCAGGGAGCCAAAGAAATAGAAGAAGTTGAAGTTCTTCGGGGCGTAATACTTGCTGAGATGGTCTTCCCACATTTTGGTCGCGGGGAAGCGCGCATCAACCCAATCCATGAACTTGCTCATCACGCTTTCTCCGTATCGACGCCAACGACAATGATGTCATCGGTCTCATAGGAATGCGGGGGAACTGGCAGGTTCAAAGGCGCGGGTTGCGACTTGTAGACGCGGCCAGCCAAATCGTAGTGGGAACCGTGGCAAGGGCAGAAATAGCCCCCGACCCAATCCTTGCCCAGATCGGCAGGTGCTACTTCCGGACGGAAGGTCGGTGAGCAACCCAAGTGAGTGCAGATGCCGATCAGCAGCAGAACTTCTGGCTTGATCGAACGCGTCTGCGGGTCGACATAGGTCGGTTGCGTCGAGTTCTTGGAGGCGGGGTCAGACAACTGGCCCTCAATCTTTTTCAGATTCCCCAGGATTTCCTCGGTACGGCGGACGATGAATACCGGCTGGCCGCGCCACTCAGCAATCATTTGCTGGCCCGGCTCGATTTTGCTGACATTCACTTTCACCGGTGCACCTGCGGCTTTCGCCTTGGCACTGGGAAACCATGACCCCACGAACGGGACCGCAGCCCCCACCGCTCCTGCAGCACCCACCACGGATGTGGCTGCTACCAAGAAGCGACGCCGGCCTGCATTCACGCCGTCATTGCTCATTCAGTCCTCTCCCATCAGCTTTGTGGCCTGTTAAATCAGGCGTCTACTAAGTAAAAATCTGAACTTATAAAAATTTTGCCGAATGGTAATGAAAAGCCCCAATTCTGACAAGGTAATTACCGAAGGGCTCCACTGCCAAGCCTTGTAGTATAGGGCCTCTGCGGATGTGGCAAGTTGTCACAGCGTAATTCGTTGATAAATAGCGCCCATAAAAAAACGCCCAGCTTCGCAAGGAAACTGGGCGTTCTTTTTGAACGTAAAAGCGAATTAACGCTTCGAGTACTGCGGACGCTTACGCGCTTTACGCAGACCGACTTTCTTACGTTCAACTTCACGTGCATCGCGGGTTACGAAGCCGGCTTTGCGCAGAGCAGAGCGCAGAGTTTCGTCGTAGTCCATCAGAGCGCGAGTGATACCGTGGCGGATTGCGCCAGCTTGACCACTTACACCACCGCCGATCACGGTGACGTAGATGTCGAACTTCTCGACAGTCTCAGTCAATTCCAGCGGCTGACGAACTACCATGCGGGCAGTTTCGCGGCCGAAGAAATTATCCAGCGAACGGTTGTTGATGGAGATGTTACCAGTGCCCGGACGCAGGAAAACGCGTGCGGTTGCAGTCTTGCGACGGCCAGTGCCGTAATTTTGAGTCGCCGACATAATGAACTATTCCGTTAAAACTTCAGTTCTTGGGGCTGCTGAGCAGTATGAGGGTGAGCAGCGCCCGCATAGACTTTCAGCTTACGATACATGTCGCGACCCAGCGGGTTCTTAGGCAGCATGCCTTTGACCGCGGTCTCGATCACGCGCTCAGGGGCTTTAGCGATCAGCTTTTCGAAGTTGATCGACTTGATGCCGCCCGGGAAACCGGAGTGGGAGTAGTACATTTTGTCAGTGGTTTTAGCGCCAGTAACACGTACTTGCTCAGCGTTGATTACGACGATGTAGTCGCCGGTGTCAACGTGAGGAGTGTACTCAGCCTTGTGCTTGCCACGCAGACGGCTCGCGATTTCAGTGGCCAGACGACCCAGGGTCTGACCAGCAGCGTCGACGACAAACCAGTCGCGCTTTACTGTTTCCGGTTTAGCAGTAAAAGTTTTCATTCTTTATAGCCTCAGGGGCCGCCCTGTAAATTAGACGGCGGATCTTACTGAATAGTGCGTACTTTGACAAGTCAAAGGCAGCCGGATACAGACGCTTTCGGGGGCTCGGGTCGGCGCGTCCGTTCAACGGCAAGATTCTTCGGCGGCGGCGCATCACTTCCACTGCAGAAAGAGGTGCGCAATTATGCAGATTGCGAAAAATATTTCAACCTGCTTTTATGATTGTTTTGCCCAAGGAGCACCCGATGGACTATCGCCAGCTAGGCCGTACCGATCTGAACGTGAGTGCCATCTGCCTCGGCACCATGACCTGGGGCGAGCAAAACAGCGAGGCTGAAGCCTTCGCCCAGATCGAACGCGCCAAGGGCGCCGGGATCAATTTCATCGACACCGCCGAGATGTACCCGGTGCCACCCAAAGCCGACACCTACGCCACCACCGAGCGCTACATCGGCAACTACTTCAAACGTCGCGGCGATCGCGCCGACTGGATCCTGGCGAGCAAGATCGCCGGCCCCGGCAACACCATCGACTACATCCGTGACAAAAACCTGCGGCACAACCGCCAACACATCAGCGAAGCCGTGGATGCCAGCCTCAAGCGCCTGCAAACCGACTACATCGACCTGTATCAGTTGCACTGGCCGGAACGCAGCACCAATTTCTTCGGCCAGCTCGGTTACAAGCACAAGATCGAAGCCAATCTGACGCCACTGGAAGACACCCTCGAAGCGCTGGACGAGCAGGTCAAGGCCGGCAAGATCCGCCACATCGGCCTGTCCAACGAAACCCCGTGGGGCACCATGCGCTTCCTCGCCCTCGCCGAAGCCCGGGGCTGGCCGCGCGCGGTATCCATCCAGAACCCCTACAACCTGCTCAATCGCAGCTTCGAAGTCGGCCTGGCGGAGATCGCCATCCGCGAACAGTGCGGCTTGCTGGCCTACTCGCCACTGGCGTTCGGCTTTCTGTCGGGCAAATACGAAGGTGGCGCGCGTCCGCCAAAAGGTCGGCTGAGCCTCTACAGCCGCTTCAGCCGCTATTTCAACCCGCAGTCGGAAGCAGCGTGCAGCCGTTACGTGGCACTGGCTCGTGAACACGGCCTGGACCCGGCGCAGATGGCACTGGCGTTCGTCACGCAGCAACCGTTCGTAACCAGCAACATCATTGGCGCCACGACGCTTGAGCAACTGGACAGCAACATTGCCAGCATCGATTTGAAGCTGTCGGATGAAGTGCTGGCAGGCATTGAGGCGATTCACCAGGATCAGCCGAGTCCGGCACCGTAACTTACGTCGACGATCGTTCCCACGCTCTGCGTGG
Source organism: Pseudomonas sp. GW822-FHT02G04 (assembly GCF_058802085.1). Classification (NCBI taxonomy): domain Bacteria; kingdom Pseudomonadati; phylum Pseudomonadota; class Gammaproteobacteria; order Pseudomonadales; family Pseudomonadaceae; genus Pseudomonas; species Pseudomonas sp. GW822-FHT02G04. The sequence goes on along the minus strand of NZ_JBXANU010000030.1, from coordinate 11,717 downwards.
GAATGCATCCCGTGACGCTCCGCGTCACTTCCAAAGCGGACGCAGAGCGTCCATGGCGGCATTCCCACGCAGAGCATGGGAACGATCACGCTGCATTACAGCGACCGCGCAATAATCTCCTTCATGATTTCATTGGTCCCGGCATAGATCCGCTGCACCCGTGCATCCGCCCATGCCCGGGCGATCGGGTATTCCCACATGAATCCGTAACCGCCATGCAACTGCACGCATTCGTCGAGCACCTTGCATTGCAGGTCGGTGCCCCAGTACTTGGCCATCGCCGCCGTCGGCACGTCGAGCTTGCCTTGCAGATGCAGTTCCAGGCAACGATCGACGAAGACCCGGCCGATCTGGATCTCGGTCGCCATTTCAGCGAGCTTGAAGCGGGTGTTCTGGAAGTCGGCGATGGCCTTGCCGAAAGCCTTGCGCTCACGGGTGTAATCCAGCGTCCACTGCAACGCCGCCTCGGCTGACGCCAAGCCTCCCACCGCGACCGTCAAGCGCTCCTGCGGTAACTCCTGCATCAGATAAGCGAAGCCCATCCCGGCCTGGCCCAGCAGGTTCTCCTTGGGCACCCGAACGTCCTGGAAGAACAGCTCCGAGGTGTCTTGAGCCTTCATGCCGACCTTTTCCAGGCGCTTGCCCTTGGCGAAACCCGGCGTGTTGGCCTCCACCAGAAACAGACTGGTGCCCTTCGCCCCCGCCTTCGGATCGGTCTTGGCCACGACGATCACCAGGTCAGCCAGAAAGCCGTTGGTGATGAAAGTCTTCGAACCGTTGATCACGTATTCGTCGCCCTCCAGCACTGCGGTAGTCTTCACCCCCTGCAGGTCGGAGCCGGCACCCGGCTCGGTCATGGCAATCGCAGTGACCATCTCGCCAGACACCAGTTTGGGCAGGTATTTGTGTTTCAGCGCCTCACTGCCGTAATGCAGGATATAAGGCGCAACAATGTCCGAATGAAGAGAAAAGCCGATCCCGGTCAACCCCAGACGACCGACCTCCTCGATCACCACCGCGCTGTAGAGAAAGTCTGCCCCCAGCCCGCCGTATTCTTCCGGCAGATGCGAACAGAGCATCCCCGCCTCCCCCGCCTTGTTCCAGAGATTGCGGTCGATATAGCCTTGTTTTTCCCATTGCCCATGGAACGGCACGGCCTCTTTTTCGAGGAACGTTCGCACGCCGTCGCGAAAAAGTTCGTGCTCGGAGCTGAACAAGGTTCTGGGAATCATGCGTCACCTGTCGTTATTGTCAGACGGAATTGATCTTCAGAGACTAAGCCTCGCTTCCGATACAGGACACTGGACACATCCGACAAAAAATAAGACGATCCAGCCGTCTGGCGACCACTTTCCCCTATAAGAATAAAGTTGAATTATGTCTAACCAAGCCTCCAAGCCCTTGCGGCGCGTCAGCATCCTGGCTATCGACCGGGTTTTCGCTTCCACCCTCATGCAAGCCAAGGATTTCTTCCATCTGGCCAGCCTGCGCTATGGCAAACAACTGGGCCACGGCCTGACACCGGCGTTCGAAACCCGGCTGGTCAGCCCCGACGGCAAACCGGTGAACAGCTTCAGCGATGTGATCATGCCGGTGGACGGCGGGCTGGAAAATGCCGACGTCATTATCCTCCCCGCCTTCTGGGACGATTTCGACACACTCTGCAAACGTTATCCACAGGTCCTGCCGTGGCTGCGCGAACAACACGCCCGCGGGGCAGTGCTGTGTGGCGAGGCCACGGGGGTGTTCTGGCTCGCCGAAGCCGGGCTGCTCAACGGCAAGGAAGCGACCACGTACTGGCGCTTCTTCAATGCTTTCGCCGAGCGCTTCCCGCAGGTTCAGCTCAATCAGGACAAACACCTGACCGACGCCGACAACCTGTATTGCGCTGGCGGCACCACCTCGGCCTGCGACCTCTACATTTACCTGATCGAGCGCTTTTGCGGCGCTAACGTGGCCCAGGCCGTGGCCCGCGACATTCTCTATGAAGTGCAGCGTAGCTATGCGCCGGGGCGGATCGGTTTCGGCGGGCAGAAACTGCACCAGGACGTGATCATCCTGCAGATCCAGCATTGGCTCGAAGAGCACTTCGCCGATAAATTCCGCTTCGAAGACGTAGCCCGCGAACACGGCATGAGCATCCGCAACTTCATGCGGCGCTTCCAGACCGCCACCGGCGATAAACCGCTGCATTACCTGCAACGCCTGCGCATCGAGACCGCCAAGGGCTTGTTGTCCGGCAGCCGCAAGAGCATCAAGACCATCAGCTATGAAGTCGGATACGACGATGCGAGCTTCTTCGCCCGACTGTTCCGCCAGCACACGGAACTGTCGCCGAACCAGTATCGGCAGCAGTTCCAGCAGGCGGCGTAGCATGGCGTACGGCTTGCCCCTGTAGGAGCTGCCGAAGGCTGCGATCTCTGGATCTTCGCCTATAAAAAAGGGCCTGCGATGCAGGCCCTTTTTTAATTTCCGAATGTCCTACTATTTTGAGACGCTTATGGCTTGTGCGCCCGGGACAGGAACTCGTGGGATTGCATTTCCAGCAAGCGGCTAAGCGTGCGCTGGAACTCGAAGGTCAGGCGACCGCCGGTGTAGAGGTCTTTAAGCTCGACTTCGGCAGAGATGATCAGCTTCACGTTGCGGTCGTAGAACTCGTCGACCATGTTGATAAAGCGTCGGGCGATGTCGTCGGTGGTGACGCTCATCTGCTCGACGCCGCTGAGCAACACGGCATGGAAGATCTTGCCCAGTTCGATGTAGTCGTTCTGGCTGCGCGGGCCGTCGCACAGTTCGCGGAAGTCGAACCAGGCCACGTCATCGCAGGTGCGCACGGCGCGGATTTCACGGTTCTCGATCATCAGCACGTCGTTCTCGACGGCAGCCGTGCATTCCGGCGTCAGGGCCCGGAAACTCTTGCGCAGGCTTTCCTGGGCGGCTTCGTCCAGCGGGAAGTGGAACAGCTCCGCTTGCTCGAGGTGACGCAGACGGTAATCGACGCCGCTGTCGACGTTGACGATCTCGGTGTTCTGCTTGATCAGCGCAATGGCCGGCAGGAAGCGCGCACGTTGCAGGCCGTCCTTGTACAGACCGTCCGGCACGATGTTCGAGGTCGCGACCAGGGTCACGCCGTTCTTGAACAGCTCTTCCATCAGCGTGCCAAGGATCATGGCGTCGGTGATGTCGGAGACGAAGAATTCATCGAAACAGATCACTCGCGTCTCGTCGGAAAAGCGCTTGGCGATGATCGTCAGCGGGTTTTTCTCGCCGCCCAGAGTCTTCATCTCTTCGTGCACGCGCTTCATGAAGCGGTGGAAGTGAGTGCGGGTCTTTTCCTTGAACGGCAGCGCTTCAAAGAAGGTGTCGACCAGGTAAGTCTTGCCGCGACCCACGCCGCCCCAGAAGTACAGGCCCTTGACCGGCGCCTGGTCCTTCTTGCCAAACAGTTTGCCGAGCAGGCCCGGTTTGTTCTGCGAGGCCGCGACCAGATCGTCGTACAGACGCTGCAAATGACGCACTGCCGTTTCCTGCGCAGCATCGTGGAAGAATTCCGGGCGTTTCAGATCAGCTTGGTATCGTTCTAGGGGCGTCATAATTCGTTAGCAAGGCAACAAAAACGGGCCGTCACTGTAGCGACGGCCCGTGGGAATGGCAATCGGCCCTTGGTCGGACCGAACCGTTGTTTATTCCTGAACCGGTGTCAGCGCAACCCGCAACGCGTCGATGGCAACATCGCGAGCTGCACTGTCGGCGAAGGCCGGGCTGTCGGCCACGCACTCGCCTTCCAGCCAGACGCTGAAGCTCAGGTCTTCACTGCGTACGTCCAATGGCTGGCCAGATTGCAGTTGTTTGGTCACCTGACCTGCGGTTTTGCCATCGGCGAAGTGGCGCGACAGCAGCAGTTGCTCGCCATCGGCCGCCAGCAGACGGAAGCGGAAACTGCCATCGTCTTCACGGAAGCTGACAAAACGCGCGGCTTTCGCGGCTTTCTTCTTGGTGGTGGCAGCAACTTGAGTCTGGGCGACGAAAGAACGCAGGCCGACCGCTTCACGCAACTCGTTGAGGAACGGCGTGGCCACCGCACGGGCCTTTTTCGCGCCGTGTTGCAGGATGTCTTCCAGATCCGCCGGACGCTCGATCAGTTGGTGATAACGCTCGCGGGACTCGCCCAACTCGTTGTCCAGCAACTGGAACAGGCGATTCTTCGCTTCTCCCCAACCCAGGCCCTGAAGCAATTCGCTGCGGAATTCGTCGGCTTGTGCCGGCGTAGCGAAAGCCTGGAACAAGGTAAACAGGTGCGAGTTGTCCGGATCTTTGGCTTCGCCCGGGGCACGGGAGTCGGTCACGATCCGCGAAATCGCGTCTTTCATCTCTTTGGCGCTGCTGAACAACGGAATGGTGTTGTCGTAGCTCTTCGACATCTTGCGACCGTCGAGACCTGGCAGCGTGGCGACGCTTTCCTCGATCAGCGCTTCGGGCATGGTGAAGAACTCCTTGCCTTGGCCAAACAAGTGGTTGAAGCGCTGGCCGATGTCACGGGCCATTTCCACGTGCTGGATCTGGTCACGACCGACCGGCACCTTGTGGGCGTTGAACATCAGGATGTCCGCGGCCATCAGCACCGGGTAGCTGTAGAGGCCCATGGTGATGCCCGCGTCCGGGTCTTCGCCGGTCTCGACGTTCTTGTCCACCGACGCCTTGTAGGCGTGGGCGCGGTTGAGCAGGCCCTTGGCGGCCACACAGGTCAGCAGCCAGGTCAGCTCCGGGATTTCCGGAATGTCGGACTGGCGATAGAAGGTCACACGATCCACGTCCAGGCCACCGGCCAGCCAGGTCGCGGCGATTTCCAGACGCGAGCGCTGGATGCGCTGCGGGTCATCGCATTTGATCAGGGCGTGGTAGTCGGCCAGGAAGTAGAACGAATCGGCATTGCTGTCACGGCTGGCGAGGATCGCCGGGCGGATAGCCCCGGCGTAGTTGCCCAGGTGCGGCGTGCCGGTGGTGGTAATGCCGGTGAGAATACGGGTACGAGTCGTCATGGGTAATCGCTTGTCAGACTGCAATCAATTCGAAAGACGCGGCAGGATCAGATCCTTGAGATCGGTCAGCTTGCCATGAAAAAAGTGTCCGCATTCTGCCACTTTCAGCAGCTCATGGGGGCGATCGAGTGCCTCGGACCAATCGTAAACGAGTTGCGGATCGATCACTTCGTCGGTTTCCGGCTGGATCAGGGTCAATGTACCTTGTTGCGGCAGTTGATCCTGATCGCCCAGACGCATGACGGCAGGCGCGACCATGAACAGATGCTTGAGTTGTTCGCCCTTGGCTTCCAGGCGTCCGCCGAGACTGGCTGCAACAAAACCGCCGAAAGAAAAACCGAACAGGCTCAGCGGCAATTCCGGGTGTCTGGCGCGAAACCATTCCGCGACAGCCTGGGCATCATCGACTTCACCGTTGCCCATGTCGTGGGAGCCTTCGCTGGCACCGACGCCACGGTAGTTGAAGCGCAGGGTGATCAGTCCGGCGTCGCGCGCGGTGCGCTGCAGGGTCGAGACGACCTTGTTGAGCATGGTGCCGCCTTGCACCGGGTTCGGATGGCAGATGAGCGCCAGGCCGCGCGGCTGCTCGTTGTCCAGGTACAGTGCTTCCAGTTGGCCGACCGGGCCATCAATCACTACAGGGGTTTCGCGCATAAGCAAGGAAGGAACTCCGTGACCTCGAATCGGGTCGACTCGTCTAGCAAATTGTCTGTGCCAATCTATTGCGAGTGAATCGCGGTATACAGCGCAGGTTCGAGCCGTTAACGTAAAGCAAAGCCGTTTATAGAGGAAGGACTCGTGGAACACTCGCTCTTAGTTTGGTTGTTGCCGACTCTTGCCCTGGTTGTGGGTGTCGCCATTGGATTCCTGATCGCTCGCCTGGTGCCGAATGCCGCTCCGAGCAGCACACAACGTCAGCTGGATGACATTCAGGAACGTTTCGACAGTTATCAGAACGAGGTGGTCACCCACTTCAACAGCACTGCAAACCTGGTCAAGAAACTGACTCAGAGCTATCAGGAAGTGCAGGATCATCTCGCCGAGGGCGCCAACCGTCTGGCCCTGGACGAGCAGACTCGCCAACGCTTGCTGGCTGCCCTGCACGCCGACGCGGTGCAGGCTCCACGGGAACGCCTGACGCCGCCGCGCAATCAGGAACCGCCTCGCGATTACGCTCCCAAAGCCCCGAACGCGCCGGGCATGCTCGATGAGCATTACGGCCTGAAGAAGTAATCAGGTTTCGCGCACCACAAAAAGCCCTCGGACGAGTAATTGTCCGGGGGCTTTTTTAATTCTGACGTTTTCATCGCCTGAACAAGCGGCACAAAAAAATGCCCGGTCCTTTAAGGATCGGGCATTTTCATTTCAGGGAGAGGTCAGCCTCTTATGGGTACTGCTGAACAGTGCCTTGCTGTTGCTGACCACCATATTGCTGGCCCGGAATCGCCTTCAGGTTGACCTCGACGCGGCGGTTCTGTGCCCGGCCATTGGTATCACCGTTGCTGGCAATCGGGTTATCCGGCCCGGCACCACGTGCCGACAGGTTGGCGCCGCTGACTCCCTGGGAAGTCAGGTAGGTCGCCACGCTCTGGGCGCGACGCTGGGACAGGTCCATGTTGTGCTGGCGGCTGCCGGTGCTGTCGGTGTAGCCGACGATCTCGATCTGGTTCTGGTTGAACTCCTTGAGCGAGCCCGCCAGGTTGTTCAGCGGCTGGTAGAAGCTTGAGGCAATGTTCGCCGAATCGGTGGCGAACGTGATGTTGCCCGGCATGATCAGCTTGATCTGATCGCCCTGGCGCTGCACCTCAACCCCGGTGTTGGCCATGCTGGCGCGCAGCTTTTTCTCTTGCTGGTCGGCGTAGTAACCGTAACCGGCGGCAGAAGCACCCACCACGGCGGCGCCAATCAGCGCGCCCTTGCCACGGTTATCGTGACTGATGGCAGCACCGGCCAGCGCACCGGCCAGGGCGCCAAGGCCACCGTATTTGGCGGTTTTGCTCATGCCCGTGGAGCTGCCATCGGCCTGACCCTGGTTGTCATAAGGGTTCGGCGATGCACAACCGGACAACAGAGCCACTGCAGTAGCGACAACAATCAAACGACGCGAGGTGAACATGGAGGAGCTCCTACTTTTTTTGCATTCTGTGGTGCAACGGACTTAAGCAATGAACCTTTGCGGGCGTTGGATCACTGGCAACGACAAAAATTCCGTCATGAGCCATCAGGCTCGCACAAAGGGGTTACCGCGCATTTCATCACCCAGACAGGTGTCCGGACCATGCCCGGCCACCACGGTTGCCTCTTCGTCGAGGGTATACAACCGCTGCTTGATCGACTTCACGAGCGTTGCCTGATCGCCACCCCACAAATCCGTGCGCCCTACTCCGCGACGAAACAACGTGTCACCGGCAATCAGCAGCTTAGCCTCTGAAAACCAAAAGCTCATGGAACCCGGTGTATGACCAGGAGTATGCAACGCAACGCCACAACCGCAGGCCAGCTCTTCTTCGTCGGCCAACCAGCGATCCGGCGATGGCACCGGGGTGTAAGGCACACCGAACATCTGACACTGCATCTCCAGATTGTCCCAGAGAAATTGATCTTCTTTATGCAGGTGCAGCGTCGCGCCGGTTTTCTCCTTCAACTGGCCGGAGGCGAGGAAGTGATCGAGGTGTGCGTGGGTATGGATGATGCTGACCACCTTCAGGCCCAAGGCGTCGAGCCGCGCCAGGATCAGCTCGTGATTGCCACCCGGGTCGACGACGATGGCTTTTTTGGTGATGGGGTCGCCGATGATTGTGCAATTGCACTGCAAAGGGCCGACGGGGAAGGTTTCGCGGATGAGGGTGGGGGTCGGAGCGTTCACGGGAGGCCCTGATAAGTCGATTTCGAACAGGATACCAGCGCGCATTCCTCAAGACTCACTGGTGCACGCCGACACAGATTTACTGGCCAGATTTTTGACGCCATTATTAAAAAAAATAGTGGCCATGTAATATCAATTGACGCTGACTCTGGTGCAAAATCGCTTCCTTGTAGCGGCCACATACAGGACGGTCGCAGCCCTCTCAGGATATTTAGAATGTCGTCTCCTCTTGGTTACGTTTTAACAAAGCCATCTGTTCTGACCGGTAACCAACAAGTCGACAGCCTTATCCATGGCACCTCCTGGCTGAGCCCTGACTTCGGCTCAGACATCTTCGCGACAAGGCTGACCTATAGTTTCGTCACCCTCGGCCAATCGTATTTCTCTGCCAAATACAGCGAAAAAAATGAATTCCTGAACAGCTTCGCTCTGACATCGGCCCAACAAGACGCCGTGACTGGGGCGCTTGGCGCCTGGAGCGCCGTGGCTAACGTCAAGTTCACTCTGGTCAGTGACAACATCAACACTGTGGGCGACTTGCGATTCGGTGGCTATTTGGGCATGGACGACGCCGTCGCTGCCTGGGCCTACTTCCCCGACCGAACCCCGCTGGCCGGGGATGTCTGGATCGGACCGGCGACGAACAACTCTGCCCCCGTAAAAGGCACCTATGACTTCATGACGTTCGTGCATGAAATCGGTCATGCCCTGGGCCTCAAGCATCCATTCGAGTCGAGCCTATCCAACAGTACGCTGATCTCGCCCCTGCTCGATGATTCGCATTACACGATCATGAGCTACAACAATGCGTACTCCTATCAGCCGACGACACCGATGCTGCTGGATATTCTCGCTATCCAGAAGATTTACGGCGCCAACATGCTTTGGCAAACCGGTGACAACGTCTATCGCTGGGCACCCGGTCAATCTGTATTCGAAACCATCTGGGATGCTGGCGGAAACGATACGATCGATGCCAGCAACCAGCAGGCGGCCGTCAGACTGAACCTGAATGAGGGTGAGTTCAGCAACATCGGCAAGGCATTCGTCGACATCAAGAACCTGCAACTGGTCAATGACGGGCTGGCGATCGCCTTTGGCGCCAAAATCGAAAATGCCACCGGCTCGGCTTTTAACGATGAGCTTATCGGCAATGCGCTGGGTAACGTTCTCGATGGTGGTGCCGGCCAAGACGTCATGATTGGCGGTGCAGGCAACGACGTTTATGTTGTGGATAACGCTGATGACGTGGTGGTGGAAACCAGCACCTCGCTGAGCGAAATCGACACGGTTATGTCGTCGATCAGTTACACCCTGGGTAGCAACCTCGAGAACCTGACCCTCACCGGCAGCGACCCGCTCGACGCCACCGGCAACGCCCTGAGCAACCGCCTGACCGGCAACAGCGGCAGTAACATTCTGGACGGTGGCCTCGGCGCCGACGTGATGATTGGCGGCTCCGGCAACGACACCTACATCGTCGACAACCTCAAGGACACGGTCACCGAAACCAGCACCCTGGCGAGCGAAATCGACAGCGTGCGTTCCTCGGTCAACTGGACCCTGGGTGCCAACCTGGAAAACCTCACCCTCACCGGCAGCGACAACCTCATCGGTGTCGGCAACGCCCTGAATAACGTGCTGACTGGCAACAGCGGCAACAACATCCTCAACGGTGGCGCGGGCCTGGACACGCTGATCGGCGGGGCCGGCAACGACACCTATGTCCTCGACCAGGCCGGCGAACTGGTGCTATTGCAGGATGACGTTGATCAGGGCCACGACCTGCTGTACATCAACTACACATCGACTCCGGCCACCAACACCGTCGATCTCAGCCAAAGTAACCTGCAAAACGTCGAAGATGTCACCGTCACCGGCCTCGGCGACTTCACCGTGATCGGCAACGACCTGAACAACATCCTGATAGGCAACAACTACGACAACACCCTGCTGGGCGGGGCCGGCAACGACTGGCTGGATGGTTGGGCCGGGGCTGACAAGCTCATTGGCGGCAGTGGCGATGACACCTATGTCATCTACAACAACGGTGTACAAGTCACTGAACTGGCTGACGAAGGCCACGACCTGATCCAGACGGCAGTAAGTTACTACTTAGAAGACAACGTCGAAGACGCTGTGCTGCTCGGTTCTGCAGCGCTGAGCCTCTCGGGCAACAAGCTCGACAACCGACTGACCGGCAACTCCGCTGCCAATGTCCTCGACGGCTGGGCCGGGGCCGACACCCTGGACGGCGGGGCCGGCAACGACACCTACGTGGTCGACAATATCGGCGACACAGTGATCGAACGCGGCACCTCGCTGAGCGAAATCGACACGGTCCTGTCGTCGATCAGCTACACCCTGGGCAGCAACCTCGAGAACCTGACCCTTATCGACTTCAACAACCTGAATGCTACCGGTAATGCCCTGAATAACCGCCTGACCGGCAACAGCGGCAACAACGTTCTGGACGGTGGCCTCGGCGCCGACGTGATGATCGACGACCGCGGCAGCGACACCTACATCGTCGACAACCTCAAGGACGTGGTCATTGAGACCGGCCGCTCGCTGTGGGATATCGACACCGTACGCTCCTCGGTGAGCTGGACCCTGGGCGCCAACCTGGAAAACCTCACCCTCACCGGCAGCGACAACCTCACCGGTGTCGGCAACGCCCTGAACAACGTGCTGACCGGCAACAGCGGCAACAACGTGCTCAACGGTGCGGCCGGACTGGATCGGATGATTGGTGGCGGCGGCGACGATACCTACGTCCTCGACCAGGCCGGTGAACTGGCGCTGCTGCAGGAAACCGCCGATCAGGGTCGCGACCTGCTGAACATCACCTACGCCTCGACCTTGGCCAGCAGCACCGTCGATCTCAGCCAGACCAGCCTGCAAAACGTCGAAGATGTCACCGTCACCGGCCTCGGCAACTTCACCGTGATCGGCAACGACCTGAACAACACCCTGCTCGGCAACGCCTACAACAACACCCTGCAAGGCGGGGCCGGCAACGACTGGCTGGACGGCGGCGCCGGGGCCGACACCCTCAGTGGCGGCAGCGGCGACGACACCTACGTCATCGACAACGCCACCGACAAGGTCACTGAACTGGCCGACGAAGGCCGCGACCTGATCCGCACGGCGCTGAGCTACACCCTCTCGGCCAACGTCGAAGATGGCCTATTACTGGGTACAGCGGCACTTAATTTGGCCGGCAACGAACTCGATAACAGCCTCACCGGCAACGCCGCCGCCAACCTCCTCGACGGCAAGGCTGGGGCTGATACCCTGGACGGCGGCGCCGGCAACGACACCTACGTGGTCGACAATATCGGCGACACAGTGATCGAACGCGGCACCTCGCTGAGCGAAATCGACACGATCCTGTCGTCGATCAGCTATACCCTGGGCAACAACCTCGAGAACCTGACTCTCACCGGCAGCGACCCGCTCGACGCCACCGGCAACGCCCTGAGCAACCGCCTGACCGGTAACAGCGGCAACAACGTTCTGGACGGTGGCCTCGGCGCCGACGTGATGATCGGCGGCAGCGGCAATGACACCTATATCGTCGACAACCTCAAGGACACGGTCACCGAAACCAGCACCCTGGCGAGCGAAATTGACACCGTGCGTTCCTCGGTCAACTGGACCCTGGGCGCCAACCTGGAAAACCTCACCCTCACCGGCAGCGACAACCTCGCCGGTGTCGGCAACGCCCTGAATAACGTGCTGACCGGCAACAGCGGCAACAACATCCTCAACGGTGGCGCGGGGCTGGACACGCTGATCGGCGGCGCCGG
>NZ_JBXANU010000029.1:0-83513 GCF_058802085.1 Pseudomonas sp. GW822-FHT02G04 | reverse complement strand
GGCGATGAAGTGCTGATTCCGGCGCCGTACTGGGTGTCGTACCCCGACATGGTGCTGGCCTGCGAAGGTGAACCCGTAACCCTCGCCTGCCCGGAAGAAAACGCTTTCAAGCTGACCCCGGCTCAATTGCGCGGCGCAATCACCGAACGCACTCGCTGGCTGCTGCTCAATTCGCCGAGCAACCCGACCGGTGCCAGCTACAGCGCCGCCGAACTGCGCGCCCTGGCAGATGTGCTGCTCGACTATCCGCAGGTGTTGCTGATGACCGACGACATTTACGAACACATCCGCTATGAAGGCCTGGACAACCCGCACATCCTCGCCATCGAACCGGCGCTGACCGCACGCACCGTGGTAGTCAACGGCGTATCCAAGACTTATGCCATGACGGGCTGGCGGATCGGCTACGCCGCCGGCCCGGCCGATTTGATCAGCGCGATGGCAACCCTGCAATCGCAATCGACCAGCAATGCCTGCTCGATCAGCCAGTCTGCAGCGGTCGAAGCGCTCAACGGCGATCAGGCCTTCGTCAAGGAAAGCGTGGCGGTGTATCAGCAACGCCGTGATCGTTGCCTGGACCTACTCAACGCCATCGACGGTTTGAGTTGCCGCAAACCCGATGGGGCGTTTTATCTCTATGTGAACTGCGCGGGTTTGCTGGGTAAATCGACGACTCAAGCCAAACGCCTGGACACCGATTACGACGTGGTCATGTACCTGTTGGAAAGCCAGGGTGTGGCAGTGGTGGCCGGTACCGCGTACGGGTTGGCGCCGTTCTTCCGGATGTCGATCGCCACCGACATCAAGACCCTCGACGAAGGTTGCTCACGGATTGCCGCTGCCGTTGCGGCTTTGAGCTGAGGACCGACGATGGCCGTGGCGACCCACCCTCCCCTGAGTTTCAAACAGGCCTTGCTGGCGATGCTGGGCATCTCGCTGGTGTTGATGCTCTCGGCACTCGACCAGACGGTGATCGGCAATGCCTTGCCAAGCATCGTCGCCGAACTCAAGGGCTTTGAACTTTACGCGTGGGTCGCCACGGGCTACATGCTGGCATCTATCGTCACCATCTCGATCTTTGGCCGACTGGGGGATTACTACGGGCGCAAGCCCTTCGTGATCGCCGCCACCCTGATTTTCACCCTGGCTTCACTGGCCTGCGCACTGGCCAGTGACATGCTGTTGCTGGTGATCGGTCGCGCCTTGCAGGGCGTCGGTGGCGGCATGTTGATCGGCACCGCATTCGCCTGCATTCCGGAACTGTTTCCCGATACCAGACAACGCCTGCGTTGGCAGATGCTGCTCAGCGCCCTGTTCAGTGTGGTCAACGCCATCGGTCCGGGTTTAGGTGGTTATCTGACCGGGGCGTTTGGCTGGCGCTCGGTGTTCTATCTCAATCTGCCGCTGGGTTGCCTGGCGCTGTTTTTTGCCTGGCGCTACCTGCCTTATTACCGCCCGCAGCAACTGACAAAGATCAGCCTCGATTGGCCGGGCGCGCTGCTGATCGCCCTGGCATTGGGCAGTCTGCAGTTGTTCGTCGAATGGCTGGGGCATTCCAGCCTGATGTTGAGTGCGGCGCTGGGGTTGATCTGCGTGGCGGCGACTGTCGCGTTGTGCGTTTGGGAGCGGCGCTGCACACACGCACTGCTGCCCTCGGCATTGCTGCGGCTACCGAGCATACGCCTGCTGTTTCTGCTGTCGATGGCGGCCGGCGCGATCATGTTTTCGCTGCTGTTCTATCTACCGCTGTTGCTGCAAGGCAGCTATGGCTACTCGCCGCAGGATGCCGGCCTGTTGATTACACCACTGGCGCTGAGCATCACCCTGGGGGCGATCGTCAACAGCCGCATCGTGACCCGTTTGCGTAATCCAAACCTGTTACCGCTGTGCGGTTTTGTGGCGCTGCTGCTGGCATGCTTCTGCCTGGCCCTCGCCGGGCGTAGCGCCTCCTTCAATGTGTTGCTCGGCTTAATCCTGCTGGCGGGTCTTGGCTTGGGATTCATTCTGCTGAATCTGACAGTCTTCACTCAAACCCTCGCCGAGCGCCAGTTCCTCGGGATCGCCACCGCGCTGACCCAATCGCTGCGCCTGGTAGGCGGATTGCTCGGAACGGCCTCGATGGGCGTGCTGGTCAACCTGCTTTACAGCGCCAACCTGCAACGACTTTTTATCGCCCAAGGGCACGCCGACGGACTGGCGTTGTACGCCGACCCGCAGATCCTTTTGCACCCCGACGCCGCCCTGCTCGAACACCCGCAATGGCTGAACCTGGCCCGCGATGCGCTGGCCCAGTCGGTGGGCGTCGGCCTGCTGCTCTGTGCCGGCATCGGCGTGCTTGCACTGTTCATCCTGTACCGCTTGCCGCCCGTGAGACTGAACGTCTTGCCGGCCACCGCTGCTCCTGAAAAACAATAAAAACCTTTACTGCCGCTTTTGACTGCCTCTCACAACATTCGACAACTCATGGGGATGACTCCGATGGAGCTTTTCAATCGCGCACCTAAAGTAGTGGCCGGCATTTGCGGCCTGATCATCGCTCAACAGGGTTACGCCGCAGGCTTGGTAGAAGACAGCAAGCTCAGCGTGCTGGCCCGCAACTTTTTCAGTAATGCCGATAACCGCAGCGGCGCCGCCGCCCCCAACTACACCCAGGAATGGGGCCAGGGTTTCATCGCCAACTTTCAGTCCGGCTACACCCAGGGCACGGTCGGTTTCGGCGTAGACGCCATTGGCATGTACGGTATCCGGCTGGACTCCGGCAAGGGCCGGCACTACAACCCCGAAAGCAAAAACTTCAACGGCAACATCTTCCCGACCGACAGCGACGGGCGTGCCGTGGATGAGTTCGGCAGCCTGGGCCTGACGGCCAAGGCGAAGTTCTCCAACACTGAACTGAAATACGGCACGCTGGTCCCGATGTTGCCGGTGGTGATGTCCACCGACCGCATGCTGCAACAAACCTTCAATGGCGGGCAGATCCAGTCCAGGGATCTGGAGAACTTCACCTTCACCCTCGGCCAGTTGGAACATGTCAAAGGTCGCGGCTCAAGCAACCAGATGGGCATGTCCATTCCCGGTGCAAACAACGCGCAGACGGGCGAGTTCGTCAACAAGTTCTATTACGGTGGCGTGGACTACAAAGCGACCAAAGACCTGACCTTGCAGTACTACTACGGCAACCTGCAGGACTTCTACAAACAGAACTTTCTGGGTCTCAAATACGATTGGCAGGTCGGCCCCGGCACCCTGCGCACCGACCTGCGTTACTTCGACAACCGCTCCGATGGCGCCAACGGTCATGACCCCGACTTCTACACGTTTGGCTACTACGGCGACGGCGTCACCAAAGGCAAAGTCGACAGTCGCCTGAGCAGCGCGCAATTCACCTACCTGGTGAACGGCCACACCATCGCCGCCGGCCTGCAGCAAGTCAGCGGCGACAGCGACGCGGTCTGGCTGAACCAGGGTGACGGCTCCACCGCGTATTTCATGACGGAGTCGATGATCGGCAAATTCCAGCGCGCCGGCGAAACCACCTGGCAGGTTCGCTACGGCTATGACTTCGCCAAGGTCGGGGTTCCGGGTTTGAGTTTCATGGGCATGTACGAAAGCGGTTCGAACATCCGTACTCCCACGGGCGACAAAAGCGAATGGGAGCGCAACCTGACCGTGAGTTATGTGGTCCAGCAAGGGCCGCTTAAAGACCTGAGCATTGCCCTGCGCCACGCTTCGTTACGCACCGAAGTGTCCACGCAACGGGACAGCGACGAGCATCGAGTGATCATCAGCTACCCACTGAACATTCTGTAAAAGCCGACACACTGGGTGATGCGCATCGTCACCCAGTGTGCCGTTGTAGATGACAGAGACAAGACTGACTAGCCTGCTTCCCCTCCCCGCGATCTTGCTGAAGATCTGCCTCTTCTCCCCGCCACTCTGGGCCAAAAGCTGACGCCATACCTTCGCCGCCCTGGCCAGGTACGTTCATGAATTCGCATCCCGTCTTGATATGTTTATTTTCACACAGTTGATTTGTGAAATATTTTATGTCATTTATATCCTCGCAAATCATCAGGACAGTCCACCTCGCCAGACTGGACGGCAGCCCGTATCACCCCAACGCCCCATCCAAGGAGTCAACAATATGAACAAAACAGAACTTCTAGGTGCTCTGGCACTGTGCGCCGCAAGCTTGCTGGCACACGCTGACGAGGACAGCCTGCGTATCGGCATCGAAGCCGCCTACCCGCCCTTCTCCTTCAAGACGCCGGAGGGCAATGTCAGTGGTTTCGATTACGACATCGGCAACGCGCTGTGCGCAGAGATGAAGGTCAAATGCGAGTGGGTCATCCAGGAATTCGACGGCATGATTCCGTCGCTGAAAGTGCGCAAGATCGATGCAGTGCTGTCGTCGATGTCGATCACTGAAGACCGCATGAAGTCGGTCGATTTCAGCAAAAAGTACTACCACACGCCGGGCAAGTTCGCGATGAAGACCGGCAGCGTGATCAACGACCCGCTGGTCGATCTCAAAGGCAAGAAAGTCGGCGTGCAACGCGCCTCGACCTACGACCGTTTCGCCACCGAGCAGCTTGCGCAAGCCGGCGCCGAGGTAGTCCGCTACGGCTCACAAAATGAAGCCTTCCTCGATCTGGCATCAGGTCGCCTGGACGCCA
This sequence comes from Pseudomonas sp. GW822-FHT02G04, assembly GCF_058802085.1. Taxonomy (NCBI): domain Bacteria; kingdom Pseudomonadati; phylum Pseudomonadota; class Gammaproteobacteria; order Pseudomonadales; family Pseudomonadaceae; genus Pseudomonas; species Pseudomonas sp. GW822-FHT02G04. The sequence continues at coordinate 78,837 of NZ_JBXANU010000029.1, read as the reverse complement.
CCCTCGCCGACATCGTCAACACCGATGAGAGCTTTATCAAAACGCCAATAGGTAAAGGTTTCGCACTGGTTGGGCCGGACATCAACGACCCGAAATACTTCGGCAGAGGTGCCGGGATCGCAGTGCGTAAAGGCGACAGTGCGAACGTTGCACGCCTGAGCGCAGCGATTGACGCCATCCGCGCCAACGGCAAGTACCAGCAAGTGATGGCCAAGTATTTCGCCTTCGATATCTACGGCGAATAAGCCGTTACCCGAAACCCTGGCGCCGGCGTTTGCGGGTGCCACTTTTGGCTTGTCTCGCGCGCCTCCCGGCGCTCGTTTGAGGAACTTCATCATGCTTCACGGCTACGGATCGAGCATTCTCGATGGCGCCTGGCTGACCATTCATCTGGCCCTGACTTCCATGACCATGGCGATTGCCCTGGGTCTGATCGGCGCCGCCTTTCGTCTGTCACCGTTTAAATGGCTGGCGGTGCTGGGCGAAGGTTATACGACCCTGATTCGCGGTATTCCTGACCTGGTGTTGATCCTGCTGATTTTCTACGGCGGCCAGGATCTGGTGAACCGCATTGCCCTCGCACTCGGTTACACCCGCTACATCGACATCAACCCGTTTATCGCCGGCGTCTGCACCATGGGTTTCATTTTTGGTGCCTACCTCTCGGAAACCTTTCGCGGCGCTTTTATGGCAATCCCCAAAGGTCAGGCCGAGGCCGGCGTGGCTTATGGCATGAGGGGCACTCAGGTGTTCTGGCGGATTCTGGTGCCGCAGATGATTCGTTTCGCCATTCCAGGGTTCACCAACAACTGGTTGGTGCTGACCAAATCCACCGCGCTGATCTCGGTGATCGGGTTGCAGGACATGATGTTCAAAGCCAAAAACGCAGCGGACGCCACCCATGAGCCGTTCACGTTTTTCCTCGCGGTGGCCGCGCTCTACCTGATGCTGACCAGCGTGTCTTTGCTGGTGCTGCGCTATCTGGAAAAACACTACTCGGTCGGCATAAAAGCCGCCGAACTGTGACGGGGAGCACATTCATGATTCTCGACTACAACCTGATCTGGGAAAACCTGCCGCTGTACCTCAATGGCGCCTTGTTGACCCTGAAAGTTCTGCTGATTTCCCTTGCCGTTGGCCTGGTGCTGGCGATTCCTTTAGCGCTGATGCGTGTCTCCCGATCGCCGCTGATCAACTTCCCGGCCTGGCTCTACACCTATGTGATTCGCGGCACCCCGATGCTGGTGCAACTGTTCCTGATCTATTACGGGTTGGCGCAGTTCGAAGCGGTACGCCAAAGCGCGCTCTGGCCTTACCTGTCCAGTGCAACCTTTTGTGCCTGCCTGGCCTTCGCGATCAATACCAGTGCCTATAGCGCGGAACTGCTGGCTGGCAGTTTGAAAGCCACGGCCCACGGCGAGATCGAAGCCGCCAAGGCCATGGGCATGTCGCGCTTTACCTTGTACCGCCGCGTGCTCCTGCCGTCGGCCTTGCGCCGGGCACTGCCGCAATACAGCAACGAAGTGCTGATGATGCTGCAGACCACCAGCCTGGCGTCGATCGTCACCCTGGTCGACATCACCGGAGCCGCTCGTACGGTCAGTTCGCGGTTCTATCTGCCATTCGAGGCGTTCATCACCGCCGGCCTTATCTACCTGGCCCTGACCTTCATCCTGGTTCGTCTGTTCAAGCTGGCCGAGCGCCGCTGGCTGGCCTATCTGGCACCGCGCAAGCACTAAGGAGCTGTTATGGAGCACATTGAATACCTGTTGCCGTGGGGTGCCTCGGGCACAGAACGACGGCTGTCGCTGTTTCGTTTTGGCAGCGGACCGCGCAAGGTTTACATCCAGGCCTCCCTGCATGCCGACGAGCTGCCGGGGATGCGCGTCGCCGTTGAACTCAAGCGCCGTCTGCAGGAACTGGAAGAGCAAGGTCGCCTGACCGGGGTGATCGAGTTGGTGCCGATGGCCAATCCGATCGGTATCGCCCAGATGTTCCAGGCCACCCATCAAGGTCGTTTTGAGTTTTCCAGCGGGAAGAACTTCAATCGTGATTTTCCAGAGCTGGCCGAAGCTGTGGCGGCGCTGGTGAAAGGTCAACTGGGCGCCCACGCCGACGTCAACACCGGGCTGATCCGCCGCGCCATGGCCGATGTTCTCGCCGACATGCCACCGCCGACCTCGGAACTCGATGGCCTGCGCCGCCTGTTGCTTTCACATGCCTGTGACGCCGATGTGGTGCTGGACCTGCACTGCGATTTCGAGTCGATCATGCTGCTTTACGCCATGCCGCAACACTGGCCGCGCCTGCGCTCATTGGCCGCTCGACTGGGTGCCGGCGCCGCATTGCTGGCTGAGGATGCGGGCGGCAGTGCCTTTGATGAAGCCTGTGCAATCCCTTGGCTGCACCTGGCCGAGCGCTTTCCTGAAGCCGACATTCCGCTGGCGTGTGTGGCCACCACAATCGAATTGCGCGGCATGGCCGATACCGAACGCGAGCAATGCATCGAGAGCGCGCAGGCCATTCTCGGCTATCTCGCCGAGCAAGGCCTGATCAGCGGTGACTGGCCGGCCGCGCCACCGACCGAGTGTGAAGCGACGCCATTCGCCGGCGCGCAGTACGCCTATGCGCCGCACCCCGGCGTGGTGAGTTTTCTGCAACCGCTGGGTGCCCGGGTCAGGGTCGGCGACCCGCTGTTCGAAGTGCTTGATCCGCTGAACGATCGCCACAGCATCGTGCGCGCCAGCACCGACGGCATCCTCTATGCCCGCGAACGCCTGCGTTTTGCCCAGCCCGGTTTGTGGCTGGCCAAAGTGGCCGGTACTCGCCCTATTCGCCAAGGCCGCTTGCTCAGCGACTGATTCCAGAGAGTTGAAACCATGTACAAACTTGAAATTCAGGATCTCCACAAAAGCTACGGCACCCACGAAGTGCTCAAGGGCGTGTCCCTGGAGGCGAAGGCCGGTGACGTGATCAGCATCATTGGCTCCAGCGGTTCCGGCAAAAGCACCTTCCTGCGTTGCATCAACCTGCTGGAACAGCCCAACGCCGGCAGCATCGTGCTCAATGGCGAACAGCTCAAGCTGGTGACCAACAAACTCGGCGGGCTCAAGGCTGCCGAGCCCAAACAGTTACAACGCATGCGTTCGCGACTGTCGATGGTGTTTCAGCACTTCAACCTCTGGTCGCACATGAGCGCCCTTGAAAACGTCATGGAGGCCCCGGTGCATGTGCTGGGCATGAACAAGAAAGAAGCGCGGGAAAAGGCCGAGCATTACCTGAACAAAGTCGGCGTGGCGCACCGCATGAATGCCTGGCCGGCCCATATGTCGGGGGGTGAGCAGCAGCGCGTGGCGATTGCCCGGGCGCTGGCCATGGAGCCGGAAGTGATGCTGTTCGATGAACCGACCTCAGCCCTCGACCCCGAGCTGGTCGGCGAGGTGCTTAAAGTCATGCAGGACCTCGCACTCGAAGGCCGCACCATGGTGGTCGTGACCCACGAAATGGGCTTTGCCCGCGAGGTCTCGAACCAGTTGGTGTTCCTGCACAAGGGCCTGGTCGAAGAGCGCGGCAATCCGCGTAAAGTGCTGGTCAATCCGCAGTCCGAGCGGCTTCGGCAGTTTCTGGCCGGCAGCTTGAAATAATCATACACTCCAGCCAACTTATGCCCCCGCGCAAAACCCCGTAGGAGCGAGGCTTGCCCGCGAAGCGAACACCGCGGTTTTTCAGGCATTGCGCGTTATCGTTCTTCGCGGGCAAGCCTCACTCCTACAGGTTATGCGCCTGCCCCATCTCCAACCCTCAGGAACTGTAGAGCCGGACATGCCGACCCCTTCGAAAGACACCACGGTCTATGCCGCGCCGGTGATGCGTAAACTGGCGGAAATCGTTTCCGATTTACAGCCTTCACTGCGCAAAGTGGCGGATTTTATCCTGCGTCACCCGCTAAGGGCCGCGACGCTGACCATCGAAGAAATGGCCCATGAAACATCCACCTCGCCGGCCGCGGTCAATCGTCTGGCCAAGGCGCTGAACCTGGGTGGCTACACCGGCATGAAGGCCGAGCTGGTCGCGACGTTGCAGCAGATGGTGTCGCCGGTCGACAAACTGCGCAACGAACTGGCGCATCGTCCTGGCGGTGCATTTGGCCTGCATGAGCAAATCCAGAGCGCCTCCAGCAACCTCGCCACGGCAGCCACCAACAACCACGCCGACACCTTTGAAGCGTTTGTCACCCGCCTGATCGAAGCGCGCAAAATTTACATCCTGGGCTTTGGCAACAGCGTCTACTTCGCCGGCCTCGCCGCCTCGACCCTGATGCCCTTCTGTGCAGACGCCACCGCCATCAGTATGGAGGGCGGCAACGAAAACGCCGCTTACCGCCTGGCCGCCATCACCGATCAGGATGTGTTGCTGGCGATCTCCCTGCCGCGCTATTCCCTCGATACGCTGCAACTCGCACGCTTCGCCAATGAACGCGGCGCCTCGGTGCTGGCGATCACCGACTCACCCGCCTCGCCGCTCACCAGCATTGCCGAACACGTGCTGTTTGCCCCCGCCGACCATCCGGTAATGACCAGTTCCAACATCGCCGTGCTCGCCTTGATCGAAGGATTGGTGGCGGGTGTGATGGCGCGCAATAAAGAAGCCGTCAAGCTGGCGACCGAACTGACCGAAAGCGTGATGTCTTATTTGCATATTCCTGCCAGCAGCAAGTCGTCGAAGAAGTGATATCTGACGGGGCTTGCCCCATGGGCAACCTGGAAACCCAAAACCGCCCGGCTTTCGTGGACCGAGCGGTCTTGGGGCTGTCTTGCGACAACTCGTTCAGGACTGTGCCTCAACCTCCCGGGCACAACCATTGCGCAACTCTGATGCCAACGTCTGTTCGTCCAGCGCCCCTTCCCACTTGGCAATGAACAGCGTGGCGACACCGTTGCCGATGACGTTGATCAACGCCCCGCCTTCGGAAATAAACCGGTAGACCCCAAGCACCAACACCAACCCGGCCGCCGGAATCACATCCAGGCTGCCAAGGGTGGCCGCGAGGGTAATGAACGCACCGCCGGTGACGCTGGCCGCGCCCTTGGAGGTCAGCAACAGAATCAACAACAGGGTGACCTGGTGCCACAGGTCGAGGGGGATATCCAGCGCCTGGGCGATGAAAATCGCCAACACTGTCATGTTGATGCAGCTGCCATCGAGGTTAAAACAGTATCCCGAAGGCACCACCAATCCCACCACCGACTTCTCGCACCCCAGGCGCTCGAGCTTGCCCATCAACCGAGGCAATGCCGACTCCGAAGATGAGGTGCCCAACACCAGAAACAGCTCATCGCGGATGTACTTGAGAAACTGCCACAGGCTGAAACCGGCCAGGCGCGCGACCAGGTTGAGAATCACGAACACAAAAAACAGCGCCGTCACGTAATAGCAGATCAGCAAGTTGCCATACGCCCCCAGGGAGCCGACGCCATACTTGCCGATCGTAAAGGCCATGCCGCCGAAGGCCCCCAGCGGCGAGACATACATCACGATCTTGACCATGCGGAAGAACGCCTGGGCTACCAGATCGATCAGGTTCAGCAACGGCTTGCCGGCAGCACCGAGCATCTGCAAGGCGAAGGCAAACAGGATGGAAATGAACAGCACCTGGAGAATATCGCCTTCGGCAAAGGCACCAAACACAGTACTGGGCACGATATGGGTGAGAAAGCCCACCACACTCTGTTCATGGGCCAACTTGCTGTAGCTGTCGATGGCATGGCCGTCGAGGGTCGCCGGGTTGATGTGCATGCCCGTACCAGGCTGCATCAGGTTGACCCCGATCAGCCCGATCACCAGCGCCAGGGTGGTCAGCACTTCGAAGTACAGCAACGACTTGAAGCCGACCCGGCCGATGCGCTTGAGGCTCTGCATGCTGGCAATGCCACTGACCACGGTGCAGAAGATGATCGGTGCAATCAGCATCTTGATCAGCTTGATGAACGTATCGCCCAGGGGCTTCATTTCTTCGCCGAGACTGGGATAGAAATGACCGAAGATGATGCCCAGCACAATCGCCAGCAGCACCTGCACATACAGGTGGCGGAACACTCGGCGCAGGCGTGAATGGCTCGGCTTTTTTTCGGCAATCGAGGGTGTAATTGTTGTTGTCATGATGGCTTCCTCGCAGGCGTGATGCATTTCCCCAGGTAGCCGACCGCCACATCGGTGCACGACCGATCGCCTGGGAAAGAGTGTTCGGGGGAATGATTACTTCTGGATGTACTCGGAAATCTCGATCAGGTTGAGATCGGGATCGCGCAGGTACACCGAGCGAATGGGCCCCCGGGCCCCGGTTCGGGTCACTGGACCTTCCACCAGCGGCCAGTTCACCGTTTTAAGGTGGGCGATGACCTCGTCCAGTGGCGCGCTGGCGATAAAGCACAGGTCCAGGGCCCCTGGCACGGGCACGTGGGCCTTGGGTTCGATTTCATGACCGCGCACGTGCATGTTGATTTTCTGGTTGCCGAACGTGAAAGCCACCCGGCCCTCGCCGAATTTCTCCAGGTGCATGCCCATCACCTCGGTGTAGAAATGAATGGTCGCTTGCGGGTCGGTGGCAGTCAGGACGATGTGGTCGACGTGATCGATCATCCCAACCACCGGAGCACCTGGCGGCACGATGGCGGCAGCCACGGCAGGCGTTACCTGCAGCAATGCGCCCAAGGACAGCGCGGCAATGAACAACGAGACAAACTGACGGACCGGTGTGATTGTTATTGTTTTCATGAGTGGACCTTCTTGTTGGGTGGTGAAGCCTTCACGACACGAGGTTGATCAGGTTCCCCGAGTGGTAGCCCTGCAGGTTGCCAAGGATGCCGTCGGCCAGCCGTTGCAGGCTGCTCTGGCTGGCCCAGGCCACGTGGGGAGTGACGATCAGGTTGGCATGGCGGCTATTGAGCAAAAGGTGGTTGGCCGGTGGTGGCTCCTGGCAAAGCACATCGAGGGCCGCGCCACCGAGGCGGCCGCTGTCCAGCGCATCGAGCACCGCCGCTTCATCCACCAGCGGTCCGCGAGCGGTATTGATCAGCAACGCGCCGGGTTTCATCTGCGCCAGTTCCAGGGCCCCGATCAGGTGTCGGGTACGCTCGGTCAATGGACAGTGCAAAGAGATCACGTCGCTTTGCGCCAGCACCGTTTCAAAGGACTGATACCCCTTGCGCACCGGGACCACGCCACGGTGTTCGGCAAACAACAACTGCATGCCCAGCGCACTCGCGAGACGCGCCGTAGCCAAACCGATTCCGCCCCGACCGACGATGCCCAACACACAGCCCTGAACATCACGGATCGGCGCGCTATGGACGCAGAAATGCCGCGAATCCGACCAGTCCCGCAGCGCCGCAGCCTGGTAAGCGAACAGCTGTCGACGCAGGGCGAAGATTGACGCGATCACCGACTCGGCGACGCTTTGTGCCGAGTAGGCCGGGACATTACACACCGTCACGGCAAAATCACGGCAGGCCGCCAGATCAATGCAGTCATAACCGGTGGCCGCGACGCCGATGAAGCGCAGGTTCGGCAGTTGCTCAAGTTCGGCCCGGCCGATGCGCACCTTGTTGGTGATCACCGCATCGGCATCCCGAGCGGCTTCCACCACTTGGCCTGGCGTCGTGTCGGGGCGGTCCTGCCAGTCGGTGACCCAGGCCGGGCGAGCGATACTTACGGGCAGGCTATCGCTATCAAGAAATACCACTTTCATGCTGCACGCTCCGGCTGGACGGGTTCGGAAATCTCGATCAGGTTCAGGTCCGGATCACGCACATACACCGAACGTATCGGCCCGGTGGCACCGGTACGCAACACCGGGCCTTCGATGATGGGCCAGTCGACACGGGCCAGGTGCGCAATCACTTGGTCCAGTGGGATCGAGGCGATAAAACACAGGTCCAGCGCTCCCGGCACCGGCAAGTGCGCCTTGGGCTCGAACTCGTGGCCACGCACGTGCAGGTTGATTTTCTGCTGGCCGAAAGCGAACGCCTTGCGCCCACCAGCAAAGGTTTGCACCTGCATGCCCATGACCCGCACGTAAAAATCCTCGGCAGCCACAGGGTCGATGGTGGTTAGCACTAAATGGTCGAGATGATCGATCATGAGTGCAGCTCCTGGGCTCGGGCCGACGGCACCTGTTTTTCCAGGCTGGCGACATGGGCGGGGATCGGGTGCAGGTCCAGGCGTTTGCCGGCCTTGAGGATCTGGCTGGGAATGTCGTGACCGACCAGCCCCGGCAACTGCGCGGCGACCGCCAGCACCCGGTCCAGATCAACCCCGGTGTTGAAGCCCATCAACTGCAGCATGTGCAACAGGTCTTCGGTGCACACATTGCCGCTGGCCCCCGGTGCATAAGGGCAACCGCCCAGGCCGCCAAGGGATGAATCGAAACGATCGACCCCGGCCTCGATGGCCGCCAGCGCATTGGCCAGGCCCATGCCACGGGTATTGTGGAAATGCAGGGTCAGTTGCAGCGCCGGAAAACGTTCGCGGACGGCCCGGGACAGCATCTCGACCTGACTCGGGTACGCCATGCCGGTGGTGTCGCACAAGGTCACGCCGCGCGCCCCCAGGTCGGCGAAGCGCTCGACCCAGTGCAACACCTCCCCCACCGGAACATCGCCCTGCATCGGGCAGCCGAACACGGTCGACAACGACACATTGATCGCCACCGGCCCCTGGCCGATCACGCTGACCACTTCGCTGAGCTGGGCAAACGACTGCTCGCGGCTCATGCGCAGATTGGAACGGTTGTGCGGCTCGCTGACCGACATCACCAGGTTGGCTTCATCGATGTTACACGCCAGGGCCCGTTCGGCACCGCGCACGTTAGGCACCAGCACGGTGTACTCCACCGCCGGATTGCGCCGGATACCCTGCATCACCGCCTCGGCATCGCGCAGCGCGGTAATGGCCTTGGGCGAGGTGAACGAGGTGACCTCGATCTTGGCGAAACCACACTGGCTGAGGGCATCGATCATGGCGATCTTGTCGACGGTTTCGATAAAGCGCGCTTCATTCTGGAAGCCGTCACGGGTCGCGACTTCCTGCAAGAAAAGACGTTGCATGTTGATTCTCCGGTTCAAATGATGCCGCGTTGGCGCCAGTCGGCTTGCTGCGCAGCGTCGATGCCAAGCTCGCCCAGAATCTCGGCGGTGTGCTGACCCAGGGTCGGCGCCGAGCGAGTCACACTGCCAGGCGTGGTACCCAGCTTGGGGACGATGCCGGGCAAGGTCACTGGCGTACCGTCGTCCAGCTGGCTGTCGAGCAACATGTCGCGCGCCCGGTAATGTGGGTCCTGCGCAATGTCGGCAGCGTTGTAAATCCGGCCGGCCGGGATGCGTGCCTCGGTCAGGATCGACAAAACTTCGTCGAGGGAAAGCCGCGCGGTCCATTCGGAGATGGCGGCATCGATGCGCTCAACCTGCAGCACTCGGCCATGGTTTTGCGCAAGCTCGGGATCAGCCCCCAGATCACGGCGACCAATCACCTCCATCAGGCGTTGATAGATGCTGTCGCCATTGCCCGCGATCAAGGCAAAACCACCGTCACGGCAGCGATAGGCATTGGTCGGCGCGATACCCGGCAAACTGCTGCCGGCGGGCTCACGAACGGCATTGAACACCGAGTATTCGGGCAACAGGCTTTCCATCATGTTGAACACCGACTCGTACAGCGCCACGTCGATCTGCTGGCCGTCACCGCCGTTCTGCTCGCGATGACGCAGGGCAAGCAGAATCCCGATCACCCCGTGCAAGGCCGACAACGAGTCGCCAATGGAAACGCCAACCCTGACCGGTGTCCGCCCGGGCTCGCCGGATAGATGCCGCAACCCGCCCATCGCTTCACCGATCACGCCAAAGCCAGGACGGTCGCGGTAAGGCCCGGTCTGGCCGTAGCCGGAGACCCGGAGCATGATCAGTTTCGGATTCAGCACGTGCAGCGTGTCCCAACCCAGCCCCCAGTTTTCCAGAGTCCCTGGGCGAAAGTTCTCTATTAGTACATCCGCGTCGGCCAGCAGCTGGCGCACGACCTGCTGGGCTTCACGCTGGCGTAAATCAAGGGTCAGCGAGCGTTTGTTGCGAGATTGCGCGGCCCACCAGACGGAAGTACCGTCATGCAGCAAGCGCCATTTGCGCAACGGGTCACCGGTGACCGGAGGCTCGATCTTGATCACGTCGGCGCCAAATTCACCGAGCATTTTCGCCGCAAATGGCCCGGCAATCAGTTGACCGAGCTCCACGACCTTGACACCTTGCAGAGGTAACCTCATGACGTTTCCCGTTCTTGTTGAGTACTTGTGGCATGGATAATCGACACAAACCGGGCAGATGAAAATTTCATATTTCGCCACTACTCTTTCCAGAATGGAAAACCTTGGATCCTCTTGATGATCAATCCCCTGCATTTCGATCTGCTGTCATTGCGCCTGCTGATCTTCGCCGCCGAATCCGGCAACCTGACCCGTGCCGCCGAAAAGGCCAACATGACGGTCTCGGCGGCCAGCAAACGGTTAGCCGAGCTGGAACGAACCACCCAGTGCCCGCTGTTCGTGCGCCTGCCAAGGGGGCTCGAACTGACCGCCGCGGGGCAAGGGATCGTTGAACATGCCAGAACGATTCTGGAAGGCGTGAACCGAATGGCGTGTGACGCCAGCGATTACGCGGTCGGGGTGCGCGGGCATGTACGGTTGTTCGCCAACACTTCCGCCGTCGTCCAGTTTCTGCCGGACGACCTCGCGTCTTTCCTGCGCGCCAATCCGAACGTGCGTATCGGGCTGGAAGAAGCACTCAGCGAACCGATTATTCAAGCCGTGGAAAACGGGCGTGCCGATATCGGCATTTTTGCCGACAACGTACCGGCTGAGGGCCTGTACAAACTGCCCTATCGCGACGACCAACTCGTGCTCCTGGTGCCGGTCGGCCATGAACTGGCCAATGAGCGCAGCGTGTCCTTTGCCGACACGCTTGGCTTCGATTATGTAGCGCTCAACCAGGGCAGCTCGTTGCTGCGCAGAATCACCGATGCCGCCGTCAGTGCGGGCAAGATCCTCAAGGTGCGGATCCAGGTCAGCAGCTTCGACGGCATCTGTCGGATGATCGAAGCCGGCTTGGGCATCGGGATCTTGCCGTTGTCATCCGTGCGTGCCGAATTGCTCGGTACCCGCCTGATTGCTGTCGACTTGAGTGATGACTGGGCCCACCGCACGTTGTTCGTGGGGGTTGCGAGTCAGGCGCAACTGACTCCGGAAGCGGCCAAGTTGTTCGAGTATCTGAGCAGCGTGCATGGCTGACCCTGTCGCAGGGTCGGCACTGTTCTTTTCACACCAGCCTAATGAGCAGCAAGACCAACAGCACATTCAATACGGCCAACGAACTCAAGCCCGCAAGCACTCCGCCGGCGCCCAAGGTCTGTAATAGGTAGCCGCCAGCGAGGGGGGTCAAGGCTTGTCCAATGAGCGAAGGCCGAGCCATGCGTCCCATCAGCAATACATAATGGGTGGGCGACATAAGGGCCAGCGGCAGTAGTCCTCGAACGATCGCCCGCAAACCATTACCCGCGCCGTAGATCACCAGTCCCACCGCAGTCATTGCCGGCGCCATGGTCACCAGCAACAGACCGATCGCCACAAATACCACGCAGATCAATGTCGTCCAGATAGGATGTCTCTTTCGCGAAAACACTTGTAGAACACGTGAACCTACCTGACTTGGGCCCAGCAAGGCGCTCAGTCCGATGGCGGCTGCGAGCGAATAGCCCTGCCCCTGCAACAATGAAATCAGCTGGACAGACATCGCCGTCATGATCACTGCACCCAACGCAAAAATCAGTGTGAGCAGCAGGTAGATCCGCCGGTCGATTGAGAGGCGTTCATCACTCATGGCACGGCTTTTTGCGAGTGGCCCCGCGCCCCGCGCCAGCACCCAGAGATAAAGCGGTGCCACGGCAATGACCAATAACACCCCGTAAGCCAAGCACGTCGTGCGCCAGCCAACGTGCTCGATGACCAACGCAACCGCTGGCCATGACAGCGTTGTCGCAAACCCTGAAATAATCGTGATCCCGGTAATCGCACTGCCCGCCCGCTCCCCGTACAGAGAACCTAAAGCGGCGAACAACGCTTCATACAGCCCCAGCGCCATACCGATGCCAATCACTGCCCAAGACAAAAGAAACATCGGCAACGAGGTCGAGCTCGCCATCAGAAACAACCCGATGGCGACGCCCAGGCCGCTACTGGCAAGGATGGGGCGGCCGCCGTAGCGGGCGATAAGCCGACTGGTCAATGGCGCCAGCATTGCAGAAACCAGAATGCTAAGAGACAGCGCGCCATACACCCATTGGCTGGCCCAGCCGGTCTCTTTCATGATTGGCTCGGCCATGACGGCCATCAGGAAGAACGAACCTCCCCAGACCAGAACTTGCAGCATCCCCAATATAAAAATGCCGAATACGCCAGGCAGTCGCGTTTGATGGTTCAAGGCAGTGTCATCAGTGATGAGAAAAAAGCAGAAGTCGTGAGCAGCTGCGCAACAACGGGTAGGGGCTAATAGATTGGCCGATGGCTCAAAGCATGTGCCCGGCCCAGATGTTGCGATTGACCAGATCGGCGGCGATCTCGATAAAAGCCTCCCCGACAAATTTCGCGGCCGGGCTGACGCGCCTGTCCGCGGGAAAGACCAGGACCAATTTACGCATGGGAGCGGGGTCGACCAACGGTGCCGCACTGAGCACGCCCGCTTCGATTTGCGCGTAAATCGAGGCCAACGGCAAAGCGGTCAAACCGAAGCCATTGCGGACCAGGTCGATCATCGCGCCAAAGGAGTCGGCTTCAACGCTGGTCTTGAGCTTGATCCCGACTTCACGCGCACAGTTATCCAGAATCACCCGAAGGCCATGTCGGGCGCTGGGCAACACCAATTGCTGCTCGGCCAGAGACGCGAACGACACCGGCGTATCAAGACGCAGGTTGGCGCTGGCAGGGCCGACCAGCAGCAGGTTTTCCATCATCACCGGCACGATACGCAGCGTGTGCAGGGGTTGCGGATCGTAGGAAATCGCCAGTTCCAACTCGCCACGCTGAACCCAATCCAGCAGGTAGCCGCTGAAGGCCGAGGAAAACCTGATGCTGAGATTCGGATGCGCCTCTTTGATCTTGCGCACCAGAGGGACGGTGACGATTTCCGCAACCGTCGGCGTTGTCCCGATGACCACCGTTCCCCGAAAAGAGGTTTTTCCGCCCACCACCGAGCTTCGAATGGACTCCATTTCTTCCATGATTCGGGTGGCATGGGCCAGCACTTCGCGACCGGCATCGGTAATCTCCATGCCTCGCCCATGCCGATCAAACAGGTAAGTGCCGAGCTCCTTTTCCAGCAATCGAATTTGCCGGCTAAGGGCCGGTTGCGCAATGTGAAGACGATCCGAGGCCTTGCTGAGACTGCCCAGCTCGGCCACATGAATCAGGGTCTTGAGTTGAACGACATCCATTACCAGGCCAGTCAGCATCGGGCTCGGCGCGATATGCGTCGAAAGTGTTGTGAGTGTAATCGCATTTGCGCACCTTGGAATGCCTCGCCAACCGTGTGTCGCGGGGCCTCAGGACTGGCGAGTCGGCTGTATCCCCCAGCGCGCCGGGGCTGCATGCCAAGCTATAGAATTCAGGTATATCAGTTAGGCCTGCCTGACGGCTTATTAGCCTCCTGACTCTGCGGTAGCGTGCAATCAACGTCGGCGCCAAAGAGCGTCCGACTCACTACAAGAATAAGATTCGAGGGCTCGCGCCATGATGTTCAATGCTTCGTCTTACCTGACCTGCCCGGTTTCCCCGGGCCACGTACAGCTCGCCATGCTCGTGCATCCTCCCTCCCCTTTCTCTTCAGTAAACCCGGCCATGAGCGGGTTCACGCCGCTTCGTTAAACCCGACAACCCATCGAGCCAGTCACGTCGGACACGCATCAGCGTGCTCCTCGTATCGCCTCGCCTTGAAGAAAGGGTGAACAGCATGTCCGCATCAATCACAGACGCCAAAGACCACGCTGCCGCAGCCGCTCCGATGAGAGCGCCGAACCGCGTCAAAGCCATCATGGGTGCCTGCTCGGGCAATCTGGTGGAGTGGTACGACTTTTTCATTTACGCCTACACCGCCATCTACTTTGCCGCTTCGTTTTTCCCCAAGGGGGACACCACCAGTCAACTATTGGCGACCGCGGGGGTCTTCGCCGTCGGCTTTTTCATGCGCCCGCTCGGTGGCTGGATATTCGGCTGGATTGCCGACACTCGTGGCCGCAAGGTGTCGATGATTATCTCGGTGTTCATGATGTGCGCCGGCTCGCTGCTGATCGCCGTCATGCCCACCTACGCAACCATAGGGGTCGCGGCACCGATCCTGCTGGTGGTGGCCAGGTTGATTCAGGGCCTGTCCGTCGGCGCGGAGTACGGCACCGGCGCCACCTACATCAGTGAAATCGCAACACCGGGCCGTCGCTGTTTCTACGGTTCCTTCCAGTACTTCACCATCATTGCCGGTCAGCTGCTGGCCTTGATGACCGTGGTCATTCTCCAGCAAACCCTGACCGGCGAAGAGTTGCGCGAATGGGGCTGGAGGATTCCGTTCTTCATCGGCGCCGTGAGCTCGATCGTGGTGGTGTATCTGCGGCGGGCCATGCATGAAACCGCGACCAAAAAAGACATGAACCGCAAAGATGCCGGCTCTCTGCGCGGCATGTTCAAACACAAACGGGCGGTCGCCCTGGTAGTGGCGTTCACCATCGGCGGATCGCTGTACTTCTACACCTTCACCACCTACATGCAGAAATTCCTGGTGATCTCCGCAGGCTTCAGCCCGGAAACGGTGAGCTTCATCATGACCGCCGCCCTGGTCGGCTTCATGCTCTGCCAGCCGCTCTTTGGTCTGCTCGCCGACCGTATCGGGATCAAGGCGCACATGCTGATGTTTTCCGGGTTGGCCATGTTGCTGGTGATTCCCCTGCTCTATTCATTGCAGTCGGTCAGCAGCCCGTTTATGGCGTTTCTGCTGGTGTTTGGCGGGCTGGCCATTGCCTCGCTCTACACCCCGATCGCCGGGATCGTCAAAGCCGAACTGTTCCCGCCGGCAGTACGCGCGTTAGGCGTGGGCTTTCCGTATGCCGTCGGCAATGCGGCATTCGGTGGTACTGCCGAGTACGTCGCCTTGTCGCTTCGTTCGCAGGGGATCGAGGAGTATTTCTTTTTCTATGTCGCCGCGGTAGTCACCATCACTTTCATCGCCGCGATGCTGATGCCGAATCTGTCTCGCTACGGGTACATCAGCGGCTCGGGTGAAGTCGAAGAGCGCACCGGGCTCAAGGGTTATTCAAAACCGAGCGCTGCCGGGGTCTGACCAAGAAATTTGAGCGCCAAAAGTCCTGTGGGAGCGCGCGGTGCCGCGATCCCACAGATTCTGCGCCCTGTTTTGTTACTGCGCAGTGCTCGCCTGGAAATTGGCGATCTGTTGCCACATCGCGATCGGGTTGGAATACATCGGGAAATGCCCGCACTCCGGAATGGACGCCAACCGCACACCTTCAGCCTGGATATGGGGCAAGTAGGACAATGACGCGTTCTGTTCGCCGTACATGAACATCCGCGGGCACTTCAACCCGAGGAACTTGCTCATCAGGTCGGCGTTATCGGAGAGGTCGACCATCGACTGAAAAATCCCTCGCACCGCACCGACACGCACCTTGTGCCGCAAGCTCGCGGAATAGAGTGCGCTGGCATACGCCGGGGCGTGCCGGGCACGTTCGATGAAGGCGGCGAAGAACGTTTCGGGATCGTCGCTCGGATAATCGACTATCTGCCGGCTGAGGAAGCAGTCTTCCGGGGCGATATTGCCCTCGATATCGACGAAGCTGAGCACCCGATCCGGGAACTGATGGGCCAGCATCAGCGCGGTCAGCCCGCCCATCGAGTGGCCGACCAGATGGAAGCGCTCGATACCGAAATGCGCCAGCACCTGCAGCGCCGTCTGCAACAAAAAGGGAATGGAAATCCTGGAAAGGTCACTGCACTGGCTTTCACCGCAACCCGGTGCGTCGTAAGCAACGAAAGGGTGACCGGCGAATGCGCACTGCTGCACGATGTCGGCATAGTCTTCTTTGGTCGAACCAAACCCATGCAGGAACACAATCGGCGCCAGCACGCCGTCGCGATGGATGGCGGCCACGTTCAGCTGGACACCCTCCACCGTCAGAGGGAGTTGCACGTGAGTGAACGTTTCTGGTGAGGGCACGATGTTGGACTCCTTGAGCGGAAAGGTTGCGCCGAGCCTGGGTTGCCGGCAGCCAGGCTCGCAATTTCAAGGGAATCGGGTGTTCTGTAAATTCCTGATTGAGGAAGGCTTTCATAGGCCAATCCTATCAATCGGTGTTCACACACAGTCCCTGGGCCAACTCACGCCTTGGCCCGGAACCAGGCAACGACGTCCTCCACCACCGGATTGGGCCGATCGGCATTCCAGGCCACTGCGGTGGTTACAACATTGAGCTTCTGGCTCAGCGCTCGAAACACAACGTTGTCCGGCGCCAGTTTTTTCAGTGACGCCGGCACCAGTGCGATGCCTTGGCCATAGCTGACAAAGGCAATCTGCGAAGCGACGGAACGCACTTCATGCAGCACCCGAGGGGAAAACCCGCTGGCCCGGCAGGTCGCGATCAGATTGTCGAAGTACACCGGGCTGACCTTGCGGGAAAACATCACCAACGGCTCATTGGACAGACTGGACAGACTGATTCGTGTGCGCGAAGCCAACGGGTGATCACTGGGCAGCGCCACCACCAGGCGATCCTCCAGCAGCGGCAGTGAATTGATCGAAGCACCAAGATCACCGTCCAGCCGGGCGAAGGCCAAATCGATGTCACCGGCCTCCAGCGCCGGGACGGCTTCAACGCTGTCGATCTCGCGCACGGACACAGTGAGGTGCGGGTAATCGTTTTTCAGTTGCTCAATCAGCCCCGGCAACACATCGAACATCGCCGTGGAAATCGCACCAATGGTCAACATCCCCGACTGCCCCGCCACCGCCTCCTCCACGGCGAGCTCCAGACGCTCCAGTTGGTCGGCGAACTTGCGCACCGCCGGCAGGATCGCGGCGCCAACAGGGGTCAGTTTCGCCCCGCGTCGCGAACGGTCGAACAGCTTGACCTTGAGCGCCTGCTCCAGCACCTGGATCTGCTCGCTCAGCGGTGGCTGGGACATGCCCAGCCGCTTGGCTGCGCGGCCGAAATTCTGTTCTTCGGCCACTGCGAGGAACAACCAGAGATGACGAATCAGACGAAAATTGATCATGATTAATCCATAGGTTTAGCGTATCCAACGCTTCTGTGATTCGTAATATACCTATCAAATGCTCTCGCAGACACTGGGCGCCTCCGTCACCACAGGGGCTTCCTCATGACTAACAAGAGCATAACTGACAAGAGTGTGCTGGACCGCTTGGCGGCGCTGGATACCAACACGGTCTCCGATGCGCTCGACTTTCTCGGCCTGCCGGGTGCCACCGTTGGGCTGCGCCCGTTGTGGAACTGCCCAAGGATCGTCGGCCGCGCCAGCACGGTGCTGCTGGCGCCGAAATCCGACAGTGCGCCCACAGTGCACCTGATTACCCCGGTGGTTGAACAGATCGACAGCGACGATCGTGTGCTGGTGATCGCCGGTGGTATCGAAGGCATTTCCTGCTGGGGCGACATCCTCGCCAACGCAGCGGCCGGCAAGAAAGTGCGCGGCACGGTGATCGACGGTTTCAGTCGTGACATCGACGGTAGCGAAGCCATCGGTTACCCGGTTTACGGCCGTGGCGTGACCATGATCAGCGCGCGCAATCGGGTGGTGCAGATTGATGCTGGTGTGACGATCAACGTCGCCGGCGTCGATGTCAGCGAGAACGACTATGTCATCGCCGATACCTGCGGCACCGTGTTCGTGCCCTCAACCCATATCGAGAAAGTGGTCGACCTTGGCGAGCGTATCGCCCGCCGCCAGGACGGCATGGTCGAGGCGGTCCGCAGCGGTCGCTCGGTAGCCGAAGTGATGCACGACACCCAATTCGAAGCGATCCACGTGGAGCATGCCTGATGAATATCGAAGACAAAGAACTGGTCGCCTTGTTCGAAGGCCTGGACACCCCGGGCGTCTCCGATGCCCTGGACAAACTCGGCCTGCCCGGCCAATGCCTCGGTGTGGCGCCACTGGACAACTACAGCAAGGTCATCGTCGGTCCGGCGTTCATCGTGCAATACGTCTCGGCCAGCGTACCGCCTGGCACCGTGGGCGATTTCATCGAAGACGTGGCGCCCGGCGACGTGGTGGTCATCGACAACAGCGGTCGCACCGACTGCACCGTCTGGGGCGACATCATGACCCAGTACGCCGGCACCCGGCAGATCGCCGCCACCGTTATCGACGGTGTTTGCCGTGACGTGAACAAGGCGCTGGGCGATGGCTATCCGATCTTCAGTAAGGGCCGCTTCATGCGCACCGGCAAGGACCGCGTACAGGTGCAGTCGGTCAACCAGCCAGTGTCGATCGGCACGGTGCGGGTCTGTGCCCGTGACATTGTGGTCGCCGACGCCAATGGCGTGGTGATCGTGCCTCGCGCGCGCGCGGCGGAAGTGGCGGCGTGTGCCCGTCAGATCGAATCGGTCGAAGCCGACATTCGCGCCCTGATCGCTCAGGGCAAAACCCTTAAAGAAGCCCGGGCCGCCCTGGGTTACCACAGCCTGCAGAGGAAAGCCTGATGAGCACACTCCCCTTCCCCGCGGATTTTCACCAACGGGCAAAAGTACTGGGCAGTTCGACGCTGTATGAAGCGTCCCATCTGCCCTGCGCGGTCGACAGTGCGATCCGCCCGATCTGGGACGGCGCCTTCATCGCCGCCCCCGCCTACCCGCTGGAATGTTCTCCGGGCGACAACCTGGCCCTGCACCTTGCGATGGAACGAGTGCCCCGTGGCAGCGTACTGGTCGTGGGCACGGGTGGCTTCATCGCCGGTTACTGGGGCGAAGTGCTCACCGTGGCAGCCGAGGCGGCCGGCGTGGTCGGGCTGGTGATCGATGGTGGCGTACGCGATATCGCCGCCTTGAAGAAACGCCAGTTCCCGGTATTTGCCCGGGGTATCTCGGTGAAAGGCACGGTCAAGGCCAGCGCTCCTTCGGTGGGGCAACCGTTCAATTTCAACGGTGCTTTGGTGGCTCAGGGTGATCTGGTAGTGGCAGACGATGACGGCGTCATCATCATCCCCAAGGCGGATGCGGCACGTACTCTGGCCGAAGGCGAGGCGCGCGCGAACAAGGAAGCGCAGATGATGCAGGCACTGACCGAAGGCCGCTCGACCCTGGAACTGATGAACCTGACTGAGTGGAGAACCCGGGCATGAGCGCTGATATCCAACGGCTGAACCAGCGCCTGGCCAGCGCGCAGCCTTCCGCGACCTACCGGATCATGGACCGTGTGGCGGAACGCCGGGCACAAGGCGCGAAGATCATTTCGCTGTGCGCTGGCGAGCCCGACTTCGATACGCCCAAGCATGTGCGCGAAGCGGCCATTAATGCCATTGAACACGGCCATACCCGCTACACCCAGGTCGCCGGGGTCCGTTCACTGCGAGAAGCGGTGGCCGCCAAGTTCCGCCGCGAGAATGGCCTGGACGTCACCTGGCAAGACACCCTCGTCTGCAACGGCGGCAAACAGGTGATCTACAACGCTCTGGCTGCGACACTCAACGAGGGCGACCAGGTTATCGTGCCGGCGCCGTACTGGGTCAGCTACCCGGAGATGGTGCAACTGTGCGGCGGTGAAGCACGGATCGTCACCTGCGACGCCGACACCGGTTTCAAGCTGACGCCCGCGGCACTGGCCGCCGCGATCACCCCGCAGACCCGTTGGTTGATCCTCAATTCACCGTCCAATCCCACTGGCGCGGTGTACAGCGAGGCTGAACTTCGCGCTCTGGCGGCGGTGTTGCTGGATCATCCCCATGTACTGATCCTGGCCGATGACATCTATGAACACCTGATCTTCGACGATCAAGCGTTCCATACCTTAGCCCAGGTAGAGCCACGGCTGGCTCCGCGAACCCTGACCATGAACGGTGTCTCCAAGGCCTACGCCATGACCGGCTGGCGCATCGGTTTTGCCACCGGGCCGCGCTGGTTGCTGGAGGCCATGGAAAAGCTGCAAGGGCAGCAAACCTCTGGCGCCAGTTCGATCTCGCAACAGGCGGCACTCGCAGCACTGGAGGGGCCTAAGGATTTCATCCACGAAAGCCGTGTCGTGTTCCAGCGCCGCCGAGACTTGATGGTGACGCTGCTAAACGACATTCCAGGACTCGAATGCGCGGCTCCAGCAGGTGCGTTCTATGCATTCGCCTCCTGCGCCGGACTGATTGGCCGAACGTCCCCAGGCGGGCGAGTTCTGCGCACCGACGAAGATGTGGCCCACGCGCTGCTCGACGAAGCGGATGTGGCCGTGGTGCATGGCAGCGCCTTTGGCCTTGGCCCGTACATTCGCATTGCCTATGCGTTGGATGACGCTTCATTGCGCAAGGCTTGCGAGGCCATCCGGGCGTTCTGTAGCGCCCTGCGTTAACCCGTAGTTGAAGAACGTGCAATATTTCGCACTCGATTACACTTGCAGCGATCGGCAGATTCCCGCTGAGAACGGCAGCTTCGAGGCTTCTAGATGAATATGATCGAGGCGATGGAGATATTCGTTGCTGTTGTTGAGCAACGTAGCTATACGCGCGCAGCGGAAGCTCTCCAGTTGCACCGCCCTGCACTCTCGAAGGCTATCCAGAACCTTGAGAGTGAGTTGAACGTCCAGCTGCTTCATAGAACCACTCGACGGGTCAACGTCACTCCGGAGGGTGAGGAGTTTTACAACCGATGTAAGCAATTATTGGGCGATCTTGCAGATACCTTCGACTGGTTTTCGCCCACACGCCCACCGCGAGGCAAGCTACGGGTGGACGTTCCTGTCGTATTGGCAAAAGCGATCATCATTCCTGCGCTTCCCGGATTTCGAGACCTCTACCCACAAGTCGAACTGACGCTGGGATCGACTGATCATCAAATTGATCTCATTGCTGAGGGCATAGATTGCGCCGTCCGCCTGGGCGAGCTGGACAACTCGAGTTTGATAGCGCGCCGTATCGGGTTGGTGCCTATGGTGACCTGTGCCGCGCCTTCTTATCTTGAGCGATTCGGTACGCCTAAATCCCTGGATGAACTGGATAACCACCTGGCAGTCAACTTCCTCATTGAGCATCGACGCAAGATCATGCCGTGGAAATTTCAGGATGGAGATGGCGTCATTTCCGTCAAAGTCCAAAGCGGGATCGTGGTTGACGACTCCGAAGCTTTTCTCTCTTGCGGCCTGGCCGGGCTCGGATTGCTTCAAGGGTTGCGGCCCTCGCTACAGAGGCATATCGACTCGGGAGAACTGATTGAAGTCCTTCCGCAACTGCGTACAGTCGCAAAGCCCGTATCAATGCTCCTGACCGACCGTCGTCACCTTTCACCAAAAGTTCGTGTGTTCATGGAGTGGTTGATGGAACTGTTCTCCGAGGCAGGTCTTAAGTGAGAGCGATTGGTAATGACACAGTACTAATCAAGTTCTAATCGGACCGTTTATCCCCCATTCAGCAAGGCCTAAATTGCTCCTCGAATCAGGGCGAACACTCAGTTCGTCCCCACTGTATTTTTCAATCTGTCTATTCGAGGACTCGCCATGGATATGCAACTTGCTGGAAAAACTGCTTTGGTAACCGGTGCTAGCCAAGGGCTCGGACGAGCCATTGTTAAAAGCCTGGCCGCTGAAGGTGTGAAGGTATTTGCTACTGCGCGAAACGAAGAGCTGTTGGCCAGTTTGGCAAGCGAAATCACCGAAGCGAGTGGTATAGCACCGATCACGTTCGTTCAGGATTTTGTCGCAGCTGACGGCCCAGAAAGAATTGCAAGTGCTGCTCTGGCCGCTATGGGTCACATCGACATCCTGGTCAACAACGCGGGCGGCAGCCGTCCGATGGACATTGATGCTCCTGAAGAACAATGGATCGAAGGCATGACGCTGAACTTTGACCGTCATCGTCAGCTGACCCAAAAACTGTTGCCAAACTTCCTTCAGCGTAAGTCCGGAGCAATAATCAGCCTCTCCGGCAATCTTGAGCCGGAAGTCGTCAACGCGGCAATGGTGGCTAAAGCCGGTATCGTCGTATGGTCAAAAGGTCTTTCTGAACAGCTTGGCCAGCACGGTATCACGGTGAACTGTGTACAGCCTGGGTTGATCGATACGGCTCAGATCCGCCGTCTGTATCCGGGCGAAGAGCGTAAAAAATTCGCCGACCGAGAGATTGCACTGCGTGACTTTGGCCAGCCTGAAGATGTGGCTAACGCAGTGACCTTCCTTGCTTCCCCTCGCGCAAGCTACATCACCGGCACTGTATTGCTGGTGGATGGCGGTATGCGTCGCTACTCGTTCTAATTCACCCGTCTCAGGGCTCGGGCCGCCGCCACGATCGGATGGTTCCCTGCCCTTGAGCAGAGGGAGAAATGCAGATGAAAACGGCTCTTCACGTTGGCGCTCCCACAAATCGATCAACGCATTGCGACCTGCGTGTAATCCACGACCTGTGCGTAATGGCGCATTCGGGCCCTCCAGTGGTCCGTAAAAGGCGCTCTCGTGGATGGGAAAGCTCCCGGATAGCCCTCTAGTGGTGCAATCAATCCGAAGGTAAGCGCACCCGGTCGAAAAACTTTGGCCATTCGGCCACGCTCTTTCATCAATAAAAGTGATCCGTTGAGCGGAATATTTGTCGCTTTTTTTGCAGATTCACACTCATTACTTTGGCCGGACAACACCGACAAAAACAAGGTCCACCCCATGTCTATGCCTGAAGTCATAAAACCTGCTGTGCGCAGCAATTACCGCTGGGTGGTTGCGGCCCTGATTTTTCTGATTTACACCATCGCAGCCGCCGACCGGGCCAACCTGGGTGTCGCGCTGCCGTTTATTCGTAAAGAGTTTGAAATGAGCAATGCCGAGGCCGGTGGCTTGATGAGCCTGTTTCTGCTGGCCTATGCCCTGGCACAAATCCCTTCCGGGTTTGCTTTCGGCCGTTTCGGCGTCAGCAGGATCCTGCCTGGCGCCATGGTGCTGACCTCATTGCTGACCGGCCTGGTGGGTACTGCCAGCTCACTGTTGGCATTGAAACTGTATCGCCTGGGACTTGGCGTCGCTGAGGGCCCACTGCCGATCAGCATGACCACGACCATCAACAACTGGTTTCCAGCGCGGGAAAAAGGCACCGCCTCAGGGATATTTCTGTCCGCCGTCAAGTTCGGGCCAGTGATCGTGCCACCGCTCTGTGCAGTGATCATTTCGGTATGGGGCTGGCGAGAGATCTTCTACTTTTTCGCCCTGCCCGGCATCGTACTGGCGGTGATCTGGTACTTCATGGTCACCGATCACCCTTCCCGGAGCCGGTTCGTCAACGCAGCCGAGCTCAACCACATCATCGAGGAAACCGGCAGCACAGAAGCGACTCAGCAAGCCCGCCCCCGGAAGATTCCAGCCTGGGTGGGCAAACTCGATCGAGTCATACGTGCCCGCCATGAAACGCCCCTGGAAACCAACCGGCAGGTATTCAAGTCCTGGAACATCTGGGGCTGCGCCACCAGTTATTGCTTCCAACTGGGCGTATCGAGCGTACTGCTGGCCTGGATTCCGACCTACCTGATGACGGTCAAACAGTTCTCGATCATGAACATGGGGCTGGTGTCGGCTGCGCCATGGGTGGGCGCCGTGCTCGGCAACCTGCTGGGTGGTTTCTGCTCAGACCGGCTGATGGGCGGGCGGCGCAAACCCGGCATGCTGCTGTCTGCGCTCGGCACGTCGCTGATGATGTATCTGCTGATCAATTCGCCCGCCGAACCCCTGCCCTATGGCTTGTTGCTGATGCTGACCGGCGTTGTGCTGAGCCTGGGCTTCTCCTCCTACATGGTTTACCCAATGGGCCTGACCACCAAAAAGACGTTCCCCATTTCCAACGCCATCGTGAACATGATCGGTCAGTTGGGCGCGGCGGCCACCCCCTTCATTACCGGGCTGCTGCTGGACAACTATGGCTGGAACTATGTGTTCGCCTGGCTGGCAGTCGGCTCATTTATCAGCTTCATCCTCTTGCTGACCATTTCCGAGCCTCGGGCGAGGTTGAACGCCCCGGTTTGAAGTGCATTGCGAACAAAGCCGAGCCGCTCATCTGAGCGGCTTATGCCTGAACGATTCTGTCATCACTGCGAGGCGTTACACATGTCCCCCCAAGACAAAGAATTGGTTGCCCTGTTTGAAGGCCTGGACACTCCGGGAGTGTCCGATGCCCTGGATAAACTGGGCCTGCCTGGCCAGTGCCTGGGCATCATGCCACTGGATAACTATCGGCAAGTGGTGGTCGGGCCAGCCTTCACCGTGCGCTACGTCACCACCAGTTGCCCGCCAGGAACGGTCGGAGATTTCATCGACGATGTGGCCGAAGGCGACGTGGTAGTGATCGACAACGACGGGCGCACCGATTGCACCGTCTGGGGCGACATCATGACCCAATATGCAGGGAGCCAACGGATTGCAGCGACCGTTATCGACGGTGTCTGCCGAGATGTCAGCAAGGCACTCGGTGATGGCTATCCACTGTTCAGCAAAGGCCGGTTCATGCGTACCGGGAAAGATCGGGTCGAAGTAGCGTCGGTCAATCAGCCGGTGTCCATCGGCCAGGCCCGCGTGTGCGCCAGAGACATTGTGGTCGCCGATGCCAACGGCGTGGTCATCGTGCCTCGGGAACGTGCCAGTGAAGTGGCCGCCTGCGCCCGCTCGATCGAAGCGGTGGAAGCCCGTATCCGCGCCCTGATCGCTGAAGGCAAATCCCTCAGGGAGGCCAGGTCAGAGTTGGGTTACCACACCCTGCAACGCAAGTTCTGATCATGACAAAGGGCGAGCCACCACCTCTGTGAATGCTCACCCTTTGATCTTGAAGATGCACCGATAACAGGTCAGACCGTCAGCGGTTTTTCTCCTGTATCACCCTGAACATCCAGAGCAATTGCATGACGCTCAGCTTCGTCCTCACTCACCAACTCACCCTCCCATTTGGCCACCACCGCTGTTGCGATGGAATTGCCCACCGCGTTAGTCGCCGAGCGGCCCATGTCCAGAAAGGTATCGATCCCTAGAATCAGCAGCAGACCGGCTTCGGGGATATCGAACTGAGTCAGGGTCGCTGCGATGACCACCAGCGAAGCACGCGGCACGCCGGCCATGCCTTTGGAGGTCAGCATCAGCGTCAACAGCATAGTGATCTGCGTACCGATAGACATCTCGATGCCATACGCCTGGGCGATGAACAGCACGGCAAAGGTGCAGTACATCATCGAGCCGTCCAGATTGAAGGAATAGCCCATGGGCATGACGAAACTGGAGATTCTGCGTTTGACCCCAAAACGATCCAGCGCGTGAAGAATCTTCGGGTAAGCCGACTCGGAACTGGCAGTGGCAAAAGACAGAAGGAACGCTTCTCTGATCAACACCACCAGTTTGAACACACGCCGTCCGAGGAACATCCAGCCGGCAAACACCAACATGCCCCAGAGCACGATCAGCCCGAGATAGAAGTCGCGCATGAACACGGCGAACTTGACCAGAATGGACAGGCCGTTGATGGCAACGGTCGCGGCCATGGCCGCCATCACCGCCAGTGGTGCAAGCTTCATCACATAACCGGTGACCTTCAACATTGCGTGGGACAGGTCCTCGATGACATTCACCAGGCCAGCGGCTTTCTTGCCCAAGGAGGCCAACGCAACGCCGAAAAATATCGAGAACACCACGATTTGAAGAATTTCGTTGGTGGCCATGGCCTCCGCGAAGGATTTGGGCACCAGATGGGTCATGAAATCCTTGAGGGTGAATACCGACGTTTGCAAGTTGGTCGTACTGGTCACCTCTGGCAGCGGCAATCCCAGGTTGTGCCCGGGCTGCAACATGTTCGCCATGACCAACCCCACCGACAGCGAGATCAATGAGGCTGTCACGAACCAGCCCAGTGCCTTGCCGAATACCCGGCCGATAGCGCTTGCATCCCCCATATGAGCGATGCCCACCACCAGGGTCGAGAACACCAGAGGAGCGATGAGCATTTTGATCAGGCGTAGAAAAATGTCAGAGATGATCGAGATATATCCGGCGATCCTGGTCGCCATCGCTTTGTCCGGGAAGTTCAGGAAAATCATGTAACCGATAAGAACCCCCAATAGCATGGCGATCAGAATGCCTGCCGCAGCCGGTAGCCTGTTTTTCATTAGGTGTAACCCCTTCTTATTGTTGTTGCGTCGGTTACGCGCTGTAACCACGTAGCCGGAAAACTACCCTAGCCCCACCTCCTCAATAAGAGCGGATCACGCTCTAGCTGATATGCCCGAATGCTATGGCCCGGCGCCCAGGCTCGGGACCTTTGCGCAAGGCTGCTGCTCGGTTTTGCTCTTCCCATAATGTGTGGTTATCGCCGTTCCCTGCTGCGCCACGCACTCACCTCCAAGCTATACAAAACAGGCATATCTCAAAGACAAAAACGGTAGTCGTCGGCAGCAATCAGCACTCCCAGAATGTGTGAAAACACAAAAGCAGCACTGCTTGGGAGACTGGCATGTCAACAGAAGCTGAACAAACCGTGGGACAGGATTGGCAGGAGGACGTGTTCCGCGTGCTCAAGGCCCACGACGTCAAACATGTGGTCTTCGTACCGGATGCAGGCCACTCGGCGGCCATCCGCATGTCGTATGCCGACCCGGACATCAAGGCCGTCGTCCTCACCACCGAAGAAGAAGGCATCGGCTACCTCGCCGGCGCCTGGCTGGGCGGTGAGCGCGGCGCACTCTTGATGCAATCCAGCGGTGTCGGCAACTGCATCAACACCCTGGCACTGCAGGTCTGTGCCGGTTTCCCGCTGTTGATGGTGGTGACCATGCGCGGTGACTGGGCCGAGTTCAACGCGTGGCAGAACCCGATGGGCCAGGCCACCGAAGCCTCCCTGAACCTGATGAACGTCATGACCTGGCGCGCCGACGTTCCCGAAGACGTCGCCCCGCTGCTGCACGGTGCCGCGACCATGGCCTTCAACGGTGATTCGTCCACTGCCCTGCTGCTCGGCCAGCGCCTGATTGGAGAAAAGAAATGGGTCAAGTAAGCGCCAACCACATCCTGTGCCGCCGCGAAGTGGTCAAGGCCTTGCTGGCCGACCGCAAGGACGTGCTGGTCGTGACCGGCCTGGGCTCGGCGTCCTATGACGTCATGGCCGCCGGCGACCATGATCTGAATTACTACCTCTGGGCTGCCATGGGCAGCGCCATCACGGTCGGCCTGGGCCTGGCGAATGCCCAGCCGGACAAATCAGTGGTGGTGGTCACCGGTGACGGCGAGTTGCTCATGGGCTTCGGCGCACTGGCCACCGTCGCGCTGCAAAAACCCGCCAACCTGACCATCGCCGTGCTGGATAACGGTCACTTTGGCGAAACCGGCATGCAAGTCAGCCACGCGGGTTTTGGTATTTCCCTGGACCAGGTGGCGAAGACCTGCGGCTTCAGCTGGACCGACGAAATCCGTGACATGCAAGGCGTGCACGACCTGCGCGAGCGCTTCGCCACCCGCGACGGCGTCAAGCTCGCAACGATCAAGATCAAAGCGGAAAACCCGCCACGGGTGTTGCCACCGCGCGATGGTCACTACGTCAAAAATCGCTTTCGTGCTGCGCTGGGTTTCAACCCGATCTGATTACGCCCTACCCGGACCGCGTCACGCAGGGCTGATGCCGTGCGTGACGCGTTGAGGAGAATAATAATGACTGATCGCAACGCTGAAGAACTCAATGCCATCCGCGAGGGCGTACGCGCTCTTTGTGCTGAATTCGATGCGGCTTACTGGCGCAAAATCGATGAAGAAAAAGGCTTTCCGGAAACTTTCGTCAAGGCCCTGACCGACGCGGGCTGGTTGGCGGCGATGATCCCGGTTGAATACGGCGGCTCCGGCCTGGGGCTGGCCGAGGCCTCGGTGATCCTTGAAGAAGTGAACCGCTGCGGCGGCAATTCCGGGACGGTGCACGGGCAGATGTACAACATGTTCACCCTGCTGCGTCACGGCAGCGAGGCGCAGAAAAGTTACTACCTGCCGAAGCTGGCCAACGGTGAATTGCGCCTTCAATCGATGGGCGTGACCGAGCCCACCACCGGCACCGACACCACCAAAATCAAGACCACCGCCGTACGCAAAGGCGACAAGTACGTGATCAACGGGCAGAAGGTGTGGATCTCGCGGATCCAGCATTCCGACCTGATGATCCTGCTGGCGCGCACCACGCCCTTGGCCGACGTGAAGAAAAAGTCCGAAGGCATGTCGATCTTCCTCGTCGACCTGCGCGAGGCCATCGGCAATGGCATGACCGTGCAGCCCATCGCCAACATGGTCAACCACGAGACCAACGAGTTGTTCTTCGACAACCTGGAAATCCCCGCTGACAGCCTGATTGGCGAAGAAGGCAAAGGCTTCCGGTACATCCTCGACGGACTGAATGCCGAACGCACCCTGATCGCCGCCGAGTGCATCGGTGACGGTCGCTGGTTTATCGAAAAGGCCAGTGCCTATGCCCGCGACCGCGTGGTGTTCGGGCGCCCGATCGGGCAGAACCAGGGCGTGCAGTTCCCGATCGCCGAAGCCCACATCGAGATCGAAGCGGCCGACCTGATGCGCTGGCGTGCCTGCGAGGAATACGACAGCGGCCTCAACGCCGGGGCCAGCGCCAACATGGCCAAGTACTTGGCGGCCAAGGCGTCCTGGGAGGCCGCGAATGCTTGCCTGCAAACCCACGGCGGATTTGGCTTTGCCTGCGAATACGACGTCGAGCGCAAGTTCCGCGAAACCCGCCTGTATCAGGTCGCCCCCATCTCCACCAACCTGATCCTGTCGTACGTTGCCGAACACCTGCTCGAACTGCCGCGCTCTTTCTAATAACAAGAGAGATAAACATCATGAGCCAGCCCAAAGGCCTCCGTCCGCTCGATGGCATTACCGTCGTCAGCCTTGAGCACGCCATTGCAGCGCCCTTCTGCACCCGCCAACTGGCCGACCTCGGCGCCCGGGTGATCAAGGTCGAACGTCCAGGCACAGGTGATTTCGCCCGGGGCTACGACCAACGCGTCAACGGCCTGGCTTCGCACTTCGTCTGGACCAACCGCTCGAAAGAAAGCCTGACCCTCGACCTGAAACAGGACTCGGCCACCGAGGTGCTGGACAGTTTGCTCGCCACTGCCGACGTGCTCGTGCAGAACCTGGCGCCCGGTGCCGCTGCGCGGATGGGATTGTCATTTGAGGTGTTGCACCAGCGCTTTCCGCGCCTGATTGTCTGTGACATTTCAGGCTATGGCGTCGGTGGTCCCTACGAGAAGAAGAAAGCCTACGACCTGTTGATCCAGAGTGAAGGCGGCTTTCTGTCGGTCACCGGCAGCCCGGGCGAGGACGAAATGGCCAAGGCCGGTTGCTCCATCGCCGACATCGCGGCCGGCATGTATGCGTACACCGGGATTATGTCCGCGCTGCTGTTGCGCGAACGGACCGGCGAAGGCAGCCACCTCGATGTGTCGATGCTCGAAAGCCTGGTCGAATGGATGAACTACCCGCTGTACTACGCCTACGACGGCGCGCCTCCGCCCCCTCGCGCCGGTGCAGCGCACGCCACCATCTATCCCTATGGGCCCTTCCCGATCGGTGAC
The DNA here is from genome assembly GCF_058802085.1 of Pseudomonas sp. GW822-FHT02G04. Lineage (NCBI taxonomy): Bacteria > Pseudomonadati > Pseudomonadota > Gammaproteobacteria > Pseudomonadales > Pseudomonadaceae > Pseudomonas > Pseudomonas sp. GW822-FHT02G04. Next base: position 48,957 of record NZ_JBXANU010000029.1, on the reverse strand, counting down.
GGCACCACCGTGATGCTGGGTTTGCAGAACGAGCGTGAATGGCAGCTGTTTTGCGAGAAGGTGCTGCTTGCACCCGAACTGGCGAAAGACGAGCGTTTCTCGGCCAACTTCAAACGCGTCGAGAACCGCAACGCGCTACGGGAACTGATCATCGAATCGTTCTCCACGCTCAACTTCGATGCGGTGATCGATCGCCTCGACCATGCGCAAATCGCCAACGCTCGAGTCAATGACATGCAAGGCGTCTGGGACCACCCGCAACTTCAGGCCCGTGACCGTTGGCGAGCCGTTGAAACCTCTGCCGGCCCCATTCCAAGTCTGATCCCGCCCGGCAGCAGCAGCGCATTCGAGCCACGCATGGATGCCGTACCGGGCCTTGGTCAACACACCGAACAGCTGCTCAGGGAACTGGGGCTGGGCGCGGAGCGCATTGAAGAAATGCGCGCCGCCGGTGCCATCTGACTGCAACGATCAAAGATTTTCGAGAGAACACTGCCCAATGAAGATCCTCGTATCTGTGAAACGCGTGGTCGATTACAACGTGAAAGTTCGTGTGAAAGCGGACCATTCCGGCGTCGACCTCGCTAACGTCAAGATGTCGATAAACCCGTTCTGCGAAATTGCCGTGGAAGAAGCGGTACGTCTGAAAGAGAGCGGGATTGCGACTGAAATCGTCGTCGTTTCCATCGGCCCGTCCACCGCTCAAGAGCAACTGCGCACCGCGCTGGCTCTGGGTGCCGACCGCGCCATCCTCGTCGAATCCGCTGAAGATCTGACGTCCCTGGCCGTGGCCAAGCTGCTCAAGGCGGTGGTCGACAAGGAGCAGCCACAGCTGGTGATCCTCGGCAAACAAGCCATCGACAGCGACAACAACCAGACTGGCCAGATGCTCGCGGCATTGAGCGGCTACGGTCAGGGCACGTTCGCTTCCAAAGTCGAAGTCAGCGGCGACAGCGTTGCCGTGACCCGCGAAATCGACGGCGGCGCGCAGACGGTTTCCCTGAAACTGCCGGCCATCGTCACCACCGACCTGCGCTTGAACGAGCCGCGCTACGCGTCCCTGCCAAACATCATGAAAGCCAAGAAGAAGCCTCTCGACGTAGTGACTGCGGACGCTTTGGGCGTTTCCACCGCCTCCACCCACTCGACCCTGAAAGTCGAGGCGCCGGCTGCACGCAGCGCGGGGATCAAGGTCAAGTCGGTAGCTGAACTGGTCGAGAAACTGAAAAACGAAGCGAAGGTGATCTGAATGACGATCCTGGTGATTGCTGACTATTCAAATGACCAGCAGGACAACAACGTGCTGGCCCCAGCCACGCTGAACACCGTGGCTGTCGCTGCCAAAATCGGTGGCGACATCCATGTTCTGGTGGCCGGTGCAGGTGTTGGCGCCGTGGCTGACGCCGCTGCGAAAATCGCTGGCGTGGCAAAAGTGCTGGTGGCCGACAACGCCGCTTACGCGCATCAGCTGCCGGAAAACGTTGCCCCGTTAGTGGCAGGTCTGGTGATAGAGCAGCGCACGATTTACAGCCATGTGCTGGCCTCGGCCACTTCCAACGGCAAAAACATCCTGCCGCGCGTAGCCGCTCAGCTGGACGTTGATCAGATCTCCGAGATCATCTCGGTCGAAAGCGCTGACACCTTCAAGCGCCCGATCTACGCCGGTAACGCCATCGCTACCGTGCAGTCGACCGCGGCGATCAAAGTGATCACCGTGCGTGCTACCGGTTTCGACCCGGTGGCCGCTGAAGGTGGTTCGGCCGCCGTTGAAGCCGTTGCCGCTGCTCACGACGCTGGCACTTCCAGCTTCGTTGGCGAAGAACTGGCCAAGTCCGATCGTCCGGAACTGACCGCTGCCAAGATCGTCGTTTCCGGCGGTCGCGGCATGCAGAACGGTGACAACTTCAAACACCTGTACGCCCTGGCCGACAAGCTCGGCGCTGGCGTCGGTGCTTCGCGCGCGGCGGTCGACGCCGGTTTCGTCCCCAACGACATGCAGGTCGGTCAGACCGGCAAAATCGTTGCGCCACAGCTGTACATCGCCGTCGGTATCTCCGGCGCGATCCAGCACCTGGCCGGCATGAAAGACTCCAAGGTGATCGTGGCGATCAACAAGGACGAAGAAGCGCCGATCTTCCAGGTGGCCGATTACGGCCTGGTGGCGGATTTGTTCGAAGCGATTCCAGAAATGGCCGCCCTGGCCTGATCACCGACCGACAGGAGCGAAATGTATGAGCACTATCGATCTTTCAGCGTGGATCGGACGTCGTCAGGAAAGCCAGGACCGGATCAGCTTCAACCTGGTCAAACGAGTTGCCGCAACCTTGAGCGAAGTGGCACCGCAGCCTGGCGAAGCGCTGCCGCCGCTGTGGCACTGGGCGTTCTTTCAGGAGCCGGTTGCCGCCAGCGAACTGGGCCCGGACGGCCATCCAGCGCTCGGCGGCTTCCTGCCGCCGGCCCACAACCGCAATCGCATGTGGGCCGGCAGCCGAATCGAGTTCTACCAGCCTCTGAAGGTCGAGGCGGATGTGACCTGTGTATCGACCATCCTCAACGTCGAAGAGAAGCACGGTCGCACCGGGTCGTTGCTGTTCGTCACGGTACGCCATGAGTATTTCCAGGACGGCCAACACGCCCTGCAAGATGAGCAGGACATCGTCTACCGGGAACCGACACCGCCCAAACTGAGCGGCACCGAAGCGCTCCCTGAAGGCCAATGGCGAGACCCGGTCGACCCCTCGCCGACCCTGCTGTTCCGCTATTCCGCAGTCACCTTCAATGGCCACCGGATTCACTATGACTGGCCCTACGTCACAGAGACCGAAGGCTATCCGGGGCTGGTGGTGCATGGTCCATTGATCGCCACCCTGAACTTGCGGGCCTTTACCAGAGCGCACCCGACCGCGCGCTTGAAGCGCTTTGCTTTCCGGGGTGTCAGGCCGCTGATTTCACCGCAACCCTTTGAAGTCGGCGGGCGTCTGATCGACAGCGGCAAGGCGCAGGTTTGGGCGGGCAATCAGGACGGCACCGCACAACTCGGTGAAGTCGAGTTCAGCGAGGGAGAAACCCCATGAATCCATCGATCGTTCGCACCGCCCTGTTTGTCCCGGCCACGCGTCCAGAGCGCATCTCCAAAGCCATCGCCACCGGCGCGGACCGGGTCATCGTTGACCTGGAAGATGCCGTACAGGAAAACCTCAAGGAACAGGCCAGGGATAACCTGCAGCGCTTCCTAAGCGACAACCCGGACGCCCGGATTCTGGTTCGCGTAAATGCCCCGGATCACTGGGCACACGCTGCAGACCTGGATCTTTGCCGACGCCATGCCGGCGTGACCGCCATCCTGCTGCCCAAGGCAGAAACCTGCGCGCAAGTGCACACCGCAGGCTGCACCGGTAAACCGGTCTGGCCGATCATCGAGAGCGCCAAAGGCCTGGCTGCAATTGGCTCGATTGCCAACTCCCAAGGCGTTGAGCGGTTGTCGTTCGGCAGCCTCGATCTGGGCCTGGACCTGAACCTGACCGCTGGCAGCCGTGCGGCTGATGAAGTGCTCAGCCACGCCCGTTATGCCGTGTTGCTCTGGACCCGGGTTGCCGGGCTGGCCCCTGCACTGGATGGTGTTTTTCCCTCGATCGAGGACACCACCGGCCTGCACGCCGCCGTTGAATTTGCCCGCGACATGGGCTTTGGCGGCGCACTGTGCATCCATCCGAGCCAAGTGGCGATCATCCATCAGGCATTACAACCCACCGACGAAGAATTGCACTGGGCGCGACGCATCGTCGATGCCGCCAGCTCCGGGGAAGGCGTGTTCGTGATGGATGGGCAAATGGTCGATGCGCCGGTCATTGGACGTGCCCAAGCCATTCTGGCGCGCGCGAACCAGCCATTTTGATTCTCACCCAGCAGGACGGTGTCATGACCCCAATTTCCAGTCTCACCCATGCCATTTCGATCAACCCCGCCACTGGCGAGCAGATCGGCCACTACCCTTACGAATCCGCATCGACCCTGGACGCCGCATTGTCGCGCGCCGCTGCCGGGTTCCGCGTCTGGCGCAGCAAACCCGTTGATCAACGCTCGCAATTGTTGACCACCCTGGGTCAGGTATTGCGCGACAACGCCGCCACGATGGCGAACATGATCACCCTTGAAATGGGCAAGCCCATCACTCAGGCACGCGGTGAAATCGAAAAGTGCGCGCAGCTTTGCCAGTGGTACGCCGAACACGGCCCTGCCATGCTGAGTGCCGAACCGACAATGGTCGAGGGCGGCAAGGCACGCATTGAATACCGCCCGCTCGGCCCGATTCTCGCCGTGATGCCGTGGAACTTCCCGATCTGGCAAGTCCTGCGCGGCGCCGTTCCAGCACTGATCGCCGGCAACACCTACGTCCTCAAACATGCACCCAACGTGATGGGCTGCGCCTGGCTGTTGCGGGATGCCTTCAAGCACGCTGACTTTCCCGAAGGTGTTTTCGAAGTCATCAATGTCACGCCGGACGGCGTCTCCACGGCCATCGCCGACCCACGCATCGCCGCGGTGACGCTCACCGGCAGCGTACGGGCCGGCATTGCCATCGGCGCACAGGCCGGTGCAGCCTTGAAAAAGTGTGTGCTGGAACTGGGCGGCTCCGATCCGTTCATTGTGCTCAACGATGCCGACCTCGACAAGGCAGTCAAAGCCGCCGTCATTGGCCGCTATCAGAACACCGGACAAGTCTGCGCAGCCGCCAAACGCCTGATCGTCGAGCAAGGCATTGCCCAGGCATTCACCCGTAAGTTCGTCGAAGCCACCCGCCAACTGGTCGTCGGCGATCCACTGGCCCCAGACACCTACATCGGCCCCATGGCCCGCTTCGACCTGCGTGATGAACTGGATCGTCAGGTTCGCAACACCCTGGAAGAAGGCGCGACATTGCTGATGGGCGGCAAGAAAGCTGAAGGCCCAGGCAACTTTTACGAGCCCACCGTATTCGCTGACGTCACCGACCAAATGACCTCATTCAAACAGGAACTGTTCGGTCCGGTAGCCTCGATCATCACCGCACGCGACGCCGCCCATGCGCTGGAGTTGGCCAACGACAGCGAATTCGGACTCGCCTCAACTATCTACACAGGCAATGTTCAGCTTGCGGAGCAGATGGCTGGTGAACTGGAAACCGGTGGAGTGTTCATCAATGGCTATTGCGCGACGGACCCGCGTGTCACGTTTGGTGGTGTGAAGAAAAGCGGTTTTGGCCGGGAGCTGTCGCATTTTGGGGTGCGGGAATTTTGTAATGCGCAGACGGTGTGGTTGGATCGTCATTAACGAACAGCAAGCAAGTCGCCGAGCCCAGAGACGGGCGAGTCCGAAAAAGACTCGCCTTACTCATAGATGTTTAGCTGCGCTCTCCCAAGAGCCCATTGTGAGATTTCAAGGGATTTCGTTCAGAGCCTAGAATCGCACGCCCGTGGTGACCATGACCGCGTTGAAGCCGAGCAATACCAGCTCCGCTGCTACCGGCCCGTAATGAACCCCCAGTGACGGAATGATCGCCGGTGCGACTCCAAAGCGATTGAGCGGGATTTTGTCCTGATATTTACCGTGATAGCCCTCAACTAAACCGCCGGTCAGTTTTATATACACCGGGTAGTCCGCACTTTCGTAGCGCTTACCGGCATAGGCGTAATAGGAGCGCTGGCTGAACGAGTTGCGAAAAGTCGCCCCGCCAAACAACCAGCCGGATGGTTCTTCCCTCTCCAGCCCAATCAAATCCTGATTGTTATTGTGCTCGGGGTCCGGTGAGTAGTGGCGGGTGTAGGCGCTGGCTTGCAAGTACCAGGAACCCTGGTTCTTTTGAGACGCGTCGTCCTGAGCCAGTGCATGGGCGGTTTGAGCCATCAGCAGCAGCCCGCAGATCCATAGTTCTTTCATCAAACGGCCCCCTGGGAGGCAATTGGGCTGACGCCGAAGGGCGTGCCTATATCTTGGGTATGCTCCCTGCAGACGAAACGTTAGCCTAGTCGGTCTAAAAGGAACATCCCAGCTGGCGGTACGAGAAGTGGCGTTATAGGCTCAACGAACAAGATCAAATATGTGTTCTGGTGGCCGATACTCCGAGCTAGCAACTGAAGGCAAGTACTGCCCTGCAGAAAGGTTACTCAATGCTGAAGAAACAGCTGGAAAGCAAAGTAGCGACTGCTGCTGAAATTGAGCGCTCCATCCAGGCCCTGAACAAAATGGCAGAACGCCTTTGGGGTGATGGCCGGGAAGCTGAGGCGAAGGCCCTCCTTGATGCCTTGGATGCACTAAACCGGGCGCTTGATCGGATCAGGATTGGAGAGAGTCGAAGGATTTCGACTCTCCATTAAGACGCACGAATCAATCGGCGGCTGAAGTTATTCTCAAATGCAGTGGCTTTGACTTTCCAGCCTGGTACGGGCACATTCTGGTGCTACGTGAGGATGGATGCCTCGGTGAGGCTAAAGGAGAATGCCGTGTTTCCGATCAATATTTGGCTTGCCTATACTGCCGCGTGCTTGCTTTTGGTACTCGCACCAGGCCCGGACAATCTGCTGGCCGTAGGCCGAGGACTCAGCCAGGGCAAGATTGCCGCTATCGTGTCGGGGATGGCATCCGGGGCGGGAATTCTCTTTCATGTGGCAACCGCTTCGCTAGGACTGACTTTGCTGATGCAGACGTCCGCAGTTGCCTTCTGGGTCGTCAAGCTTATCGGCGCCGGTTATTTACTTTGGCTTGGCATAAAAGTCCTACGCTCTCGTAGCCTGATCAGCTTCCAGCCAGCGACTCGGCAATCACTGCCGAGTATTTTTCTCACGGGATTACTCTCGGCAGCACTCAATCCGAAGCCTGGGTTTTTCGTCCTTGCGTTCATCCCGCAGTTCGTCGACCCACAACGCGGCTCAGTGAGCGTGCAGATGCTGGTGTACGGCATATGGTTCGCCGCACTTACGGCAGTGGGATTCGCACTTATGGGCGTATTTGCCACTGTACTGTCCCGATTTTTGCGTCAGAGCCCACGGCTGGTAAATGGCCTGAACGTAGGGGCAGGACTCACCTTCGTCGCTTCGGGAGTATCGATAGCGGCGCTCAGCCAAAAATAGGATCAATGTATTGGCGTGTTGCGGGGCTGAAATTCCAGCCTCGCTGAGTCTCTGTGATTATGAAGCTGACGACTTAAAGACTTATCTTTCAGGGCTGAGTGAGTTTTCAACTCTTCTTCAATAACTCCACATCCTCACCATTTTTGCCTAAGCTAACCTTGAGATTCATGGGATGCGTCAGCTACAGGAGGTGGTGCGATGCTCGAATCGTCCGATCCGTCCGAATATCGAATTTTATCCTTAGATGGAGGCGGGACTTGGGCACTTATCCAAGTCATGGCCCTTCAGAGTATCTATGGCCCTGACGCGAAAGGGCACGACGTGCTTTCGCACTTCCATTTGGTAGCAGCAAACTCTGGGGGCTCTCTCACCCTCGGAGGGATGCTGGAAAACCTGAGTCTCGACCAAATCCTGAATCAGTATTTTCTCGCAAAAAATAGCCGGGAGCAGATTTTCGTCAAAGCATCATTTTTTGAGGATCCGCTCAACGTTACGCTCCACAAGCTTTTCGGCTTAGGAGCAAAATATCGGGCCTCTGCAAAACTAACTGGCTTGCAACACCTCCTTCCGAGGACTGGAGGAGAGAAGCTGGAAGATCTCTCGAACTTGTTTAAGAGCCCGAGCAAGTGCCCGGACATCGTTATCTGTACATTCGACTACCAAGCACAACGAGCGCGCTATTTCCGATCCAACCTAAACAGCAAAGCTGCCAGCGGGAGTCGCCCCCTTCGTGTCACGCTTGCAGAAGCAATCCATGCGTCTACCAATGCTCCTGTAAATTTTTTCGATGCACCGGCCATAGCTAACGGAAGACAGTACTGGGATGGAGGTGTTGCCGGCCTTAACAATCCAATTCTTGCTGCTGTTACAGAAGCGCTTGCGAATGACAATAAGAGAGAAGATATACGTGCACTGAGTATCGGAACAGCTACCTCCGGTTTTCTCCCTTTCGCTAGTCCTGGAGAGGACTCCAGACTGACCCAACCGATTATGAAACCAAGTGTTAAAAATGACCTTCGAAAACTTGCCACTAGCATCGTCGATGATCCACCCGATGCGGCCACATTTATCGCACACGTCACCTTAGACCAGCCAATTCCGAAGGTCGGAGATACTCAACCAGTCACGGGCAACTTGATTCGAATGAATCCTCTAATCAGACCTGCGCCTGGAACACCTCCTAATACTTGGAAGCCACCGAAATTATTCACCGCTGACGACTTCAAGGCTCTCGCTGATCTAGAAATGGATGCCGTAGAAGAGTCAGAAGTTAACCTAATCCAGCGTTTAGCAATGGGCTGGATCGCCGGCGATTTCCCAAACCAGCCTATACGAATGGACGCCAGCACGCTTAACTGTGAGATTGGGCATATTACATTCGCCGCCGCGAATATAGCGTGGAGAAAACTTTGCCCTGGTCCCCCTTAGTGCATTTTCAAAATCACCACAGTCGAATGTATTTGATCTGTAACTGCTTCGAGAGCCTTCGGATGCTTTCTTGGCGCGCTTGCTGGGGAAGAATGCGAAATGCAGCCTTCAGAGAAAAGGTGGCCGGACGCTGGGGGATTACTGATGCCCATCAAAGCAATCACGGTCTGTGTCTGCTTCTGGGGCGCTAGCGCACTCATCTACAAGACCGTGAATCCATGATCCCAATCTGGAAAGAGGAAGCAGGCGTGAGAAATCGAGAAGTCACGCAAATGTCACGCGCATGAAAAAGGCCAATGCTGTGAACATTGGCCTAAGTCATTGAAAAATATGGTCGGGACGGAGTGATTCGAACACTCGACCCCTAGCACCCCATGCTAGTGCGCTACCGGACTGCGCTACGCCCCGACTAGGCGTTGACTCTGTCCCTCATCTCGAGGAACGCTCAAGAATATATCGCAAGCTTTTGAAAACTGGAAGTATTTAAAAGCAGGAATTTATTTCTTGAGGACCACCAGAACATCTTCCAGCTCGGCGATCATCTGGCGGATCATTTGTTTGTATTGGGTGGTGTCGTCTTTGGCTTCATCGCCGGACAAACGCAAGCGTGCGCCGCCGATGGTGAACCCCTGGTCGTAAAGAAGCGCGCGGATCTGCCGGATCATCAGCACGTCCTGGCGCTGATAATACCGGCGGTTTCCGCGGCGTTTGACGGGGTTGAGTTGAGGAAACTCCTGCTCCCAGTAGCGCAGCACGTGCGGTTTTACCGCACACAGCTCGCTGACTTCACCAATGGTGAAGTAGCGTTTGCCCGGGATGACGGGTAGCTCGTCGTTATGACTTGGTTCCAGCATAAGCCTCAACTCGGGCCTTCAACTTCTGCCCTGGACGAAAGGTGACCACACGGCGAGCCGTGATCGGGATTTCTTCTCCCGTTTTCGGATTACGGCCAGGCCGCTGGCGTTTGTCCCGAAGGTCGAAATTGCCGAAACCGGACAATTTGACTTGTTCGTTGTCTTCGAGCGCGTGCCTGATTTCTTCGAAAAACAGTTCGCCCAATTCCTTGGCCTCCCGCTTGTTCAGGCCCAACTCTTCGTACAGACGTTCCGCCATCTCAGCTTTCGTCAAAGCCCCCATACGTCACTTCCTTAACGTGGCGTTCAACCTTTGTTCGAGCGAGGTGAGGATGTTTTGCGTCGTGGAATTCACCTCATCGTCATTAAGAGTGCGCGATGGATGCTGCCAGGTCAAGCCAACTGCAAGGCTTTTTCTATGCGGATCAATGCCTTTACCCTGATACACGTCAAATAGCCTGAGGTCCGTTAGCCATTCGCCTGCATTTTCACGGATTACGTCCAGTACGGCAGTGGCCGCAACGTCTGTGTCCGCCAGCAGTGCAAGGTCACGACGCACTTCAGGAAAGCGCGATAACTCCTGGAATTTAGGCATTTTGCCCGATGCCACTTCGGCCAGAACCAGCTCGAAAACGAAGACCGGACGGTCGAGACCGAGGGTTTTCGACAATTCAGGGTGGATAGCACCGACGTAGCCGACCAGGCGACCATCACGCTCGACGCGCGCGGTTTGACCCGGGTGCAACGCAGGGTGTTTGCCCGGCACGAACGTGAACGCGCCCAGTGCACCGGCGAAGCCCAGCACCGCTTCCACGTCGGCTTTGACGTCGAAGAAATCCACGACATCGCGACCTTGCGCCCAGCCTTCCGGCAGACGGCTACCGCATACCACACCGGCCAGCATCGGCTCTTGCTTCAGGCCTTCCAGCTGACCGACGAAACGCAGGCCGCTTTCGAACAGACGGACGCGATCCTGCTGGCGGTTCAGGTTGTGCTGAAGCGCCTTGACCAGGCCCGGCCACAGGGACGAACGCATGGCCGCCATGTCGTTGGAAATCGGGTTGGCCAGCAGCAGCGGCTCGACACCCGGATTAAACAACTCGAACTGTTTCGGATCGATGAAGCTGTAGGTGATCGCTTCCTGATAACCACGGGCCACCAGCAGACGACGCAGCTCAGGCAGATCGCTGCGCGCTTCAGCCTTGGCTTGTGGTGCGAGACGGGCTTGCGGGTAGCGAACCGGCAGACGGTTGTAACCGTACAGTCGGGCCAGCTCTTCGATCAGGTCGACTTCCAGGCTGATATCGAAACGGAAGCTTGGCACTTCAACGCGCCACTGCCCTGCCCCATTGGCAGTAATGGTCAGGCCCAAAGCGCTGAGCAGACGCTCGACTTCGGCCGAATCCATTTCCATACCCAGCATCTGGGTGATGCGTTGGGCACGCAGAGTGATCGGTGCGATCGACGGTAGGTGCTGCTCGCTGACGGTTTCAACGATCGGGCCGGCTTCGCCACCGGTGATGTCCAGCAGCAGGCCAGTGGCGCGCTCCATGGCTTCACGGGCCAGCTTCCAGTCCACGCCACGCTCGTAGCGGTGCGAAGCGTCGGTGTGCAGGCCGTAGGAACGCGCCTTGCCAGCGACGGCAATCTGGTCGAAGAACGCGCTTTCCAGGAAAATATCACGGGTGGTCGCAGTGTTGACGCCGCTGTGCTCGCCACCCATGACGCCGGCGATAGCCAAGGCGCGGGTGTGGTCGGCGATCACCAGCGTATCGCTACGCAGGCTGACTTCCTGACCGTCGAGCAGCACCAGCTTCTCGCCATCTTCGGCCATGCGTACGCGGATGCCGCCATTGATTTCGGCGAGATCGAATGCGTGCAGCGGTTGACCCAGTTCCAGCATCACGTAGTTGGTGATGTCGACGGCAGCGTCGATGCTGCGCACGTCGGCGCGACGCAGGCGCTCAACCATCCACAGTGGCGTAGGTTTGGACAGGTCAACGTTACGGATCACACGACCCAGGTAACGCGGGCAAGCGTTTGGCGCCAGCACTTCGATCGAACGCACTTCGTCGTGCACGGCAGGAACGCTGGCAATTGCCGGGCGCACCACCGGGGCGGCGTAAAGCGCACCGACTTCGCGGGCCAGACCGGCCAGTGACAAGCAGTCACCGCGGTTCGGGGTCAGGTCGACCTCGATGCTGGCGTCTTCCAGGTTCAGGTATTCACGAATGTCCTGACCGACCGGCGCATCGGCCGGCAATTCCATCAGGCCGTCGTTGCCTTCGCCAATTTGCAGCTCAGCCTGGGAGCACAGCATGCCGTTGGATTCAACGCCACGCAGCTTGGCTTTCTTGATTTTGAAATCGCCTGGCAGTTCGGCACCGATCATGGCGAACGGGATCTTCAGGCCCGGGCGCACGTTTGGCGCACCGCACACAACCTGGAAGGTCTCCGAGCCACTGCTGACCTGGCAAACGCGCAGCTTGTCGGCGTCCGGGTGTTGCTCGGTGCTCAGCACCTCGCCCACCACCACGCCACTGAATTCACCGGCGGCCGGCGTAACGCTATCGACCTCAAGACCGGCCATCGACAGACGAGCAACCAGCTCGTCGCGATTTACCTGCGGGCTTACCCAGCCACGCAGCCATTGTTCACTGAATTTCATCCTGCTCTCCTAAGAATTCGTTACGACTAGCGAAATTGCGCGAGGAACCGCAAGTCGTTGTCGAAGAACAGACGCAAGTCGTTCACGCCGTAACGCAGCATGGCCAGACGCTCAACGCCCATGCCGAAGGCAAAGCCCGAAAACTCTTCCGGGTCGATCCCGGACATACGCAGCACGTTCGGGTGAACCATGCCGCAGCCCATGACTTCCAGCCAGCCAGTCTGCTTGCAGACACGGCAGCCTTTACCGCTGCACATCACGCATTCCATGTCGACTTCAGCGGATGGCTCGGTGAACGGGAAGTACGAAGGACGGAAACGCACGGCCAGTTCTTTTTCGAAGAACACGCGCAGGAACTCTTCGATGGTCCCTTTCAGGTCGGCGAAGTTGATATCGCGGTCGACCAGCAGGCCTTCGACCTGGTGGAACATCGGCGAGTGGGTGATATCGGAGTCGCTACGGTACACACGGCCTGGGCAGACGATGCGGATCGGCGGCTGTTTCGATTCCATGGTGCGGACCTGCACCGGCGAGGTATGGGTGCGCAGCAACATGTTGGCATTGAAATAGAAGGTGTCATGCATCGACCGGGCCGGGTGATGGCCTGGGATGTTGAGCGCTTCGAAGTTGTGGTAATCGTCTTCGACCTCGGGGCCTTCGGCGATGCCGTAGCCGATGTGGGTGAAGAACTGCTCGATACGTTCCAGAGTCCGGGTAACCGGATGCAGACCGCCAGAGGTCTGGCCGCGGCCAGGCAGGGTCACGTCAATGGATTCGGCGGCGAGCTTGGCCGCAAGATCGGCCTCCTCGAACAACGCCTTGCGCGCATTGAGAACCTCTGTGACACGCTCCTTGGCGACGTTGATCAGCGCACCGACTTGCGGACGCTCTTCTGCCGGCAAATTCCCCAGGGTCTTCATCACCTGAGTCAATTCACCCTTTTTACCAAGGTAGTGAACCCGGATTTGCTCCAGGGCATTGATATCTTCAGCGCTTTGCACAGCCTCTAGTGCTTGAGAGACGAGCGCATCCAGGTTTTCCATGTACAGACTCCAGATACAAAATAGGGGAAGAGCTTGAAGGCTCTTCCCCTATTTATGACGTTTAACACCTGACCCCACAGAGGTGAGGCCGGGTGACTGTCGGGGGTACTTAAGCCAAGGTGGCTTTAGCTTTCTCGACAATCGCAGCAAACGCCGCTTTTTCGTTCACTGCCAGATCAGCCAGAACCTTACGGTCGATCTCGATGGACGCTTTTTTCAGGCCGGCGATGAAACGGCTGTAGGACAGACCGTTGATACGTGCACCAGCGTTGATACGAGCGATCCACAGAGCGCGGAACTGACGTTTTTTCTGACGACGGTCACGGTAGGCGTATTGGCCTGCCTTGATTACCGCTTGCTTGGCAACACGGAATACGCGCGAGCGAGCGCCGTAGTAGCCTTTAGCAAGTTTCAGAATTTTTTTGTGACGTTTACGGGCAATGACGCCACGCTTTACACGAGCCATGAGTTACTTCCTCTATTCTTGACTAAAATTAACGAAGGCGCAGCATGCGCTCGACTTTTGCCACGTCAGACGGATGCAGCAAGCTGCTACCGCGCAGTTGACGCTTACGCTTGGTCGACATTTTAGTCAGGATGTGGCTCTTGAAAGCGTGCTTGTGCTTGATACCGTTAGCAGTTTTCAAAAACCGCTTAGCAGCACCACTTTTCGTTTTCATTTTTGGCATGTTCGGATACTCCGCATTCAGTTGATAAACATAATCAGAAGGCCTGCCGTGCCCTGTTGATTACTTCTTCTTTTTCGGGGCGATGACCATGATCAGCTGGCGTCCTTCCATCTTAGGATGCTGTTCGACCGAACCGTACTCGAGCAAGTCACCTTCAACTCGCTTGAGGAGTTCCATCCCCAGCTCCTGGTGGGCCATCTCACGGCCGCGGAATCGCAAGGATACCTTGGCCCTGTCCCCGTCACTCAGGAAACGTACCAGGTTGCGCAGTTTTACCTGGTAATCCCCTTCCTCCGTCCCTGGACGAAACTTGATTTCTTTAACCTGAATCTGCTTCTGGTTTTTCTTGGCCGCGGCAATCTGCTTCTTCTTTTCGAAGATCGATTTGCCGTAGTCCATCAGTTTGCAAACAGGGGGTACTGCATCGGCGGAAATTTCCACCAAATCCAGTTTGGCCTCTTCAGCCTTAAGAAGCGCGTCTTCAATTGACACAATCCCAAGCTGTTCACCTTCAGCCCCAATTAACCGAACCTCGCGTGCCGAGATATTCTCGTTGATCGGGGCTTTCGGTGCAGCTCGTTTATCTTGTCTCATTTCACGCTTAATAATAATTACTCCGAATCTGGGCGACCACGCCGGGAAACCGCTTGCGCGAGAAACTCAGCGAACTGGGCGACGGGCATCGAGCCCAGGTCAGCACCTTCACGAGTACGCACAGCGACAGTCTGCATCTCGACTTCCCGATCTCCGATAACCAAGAGATAGGGAACCTTGAGCAAAGTATGCTCGCGGATTTTAAAGCCGATCTTTTCATTTCTCAAGTCAGACTTGGCACGAAATCCGCTTTCGTTGAGAGTTTTTTCAACCTCGGCGGCAAAATCGGCTTGTTTATCAGTGATATTCATAATCACTGCCTGGGTCGGCGCCAGCCACGCAGGGAATGCACCCTCGTAGTGCTCGATCAGAATTCCGACGAAGCGCTCGAAGGAACCCAGGATCGCCCGGTGCAACATCACCGGGTGCTTGCGACTGTTGTCTTCGGAGACGTATTCGGCTCCCAGACGGACAGGCAGGTTAAAATCGAGCTGAAGGGTACCACACTGCCAGACGCGACCGAGGCAATCTTTCAGCGAGAACTCGATCTTCGGACCGTAGAACGCACCCTCGCCCGGCTGCAGATCGTACGGCAGGCCCGCGCTATCAAGGGCTGCGGCCAATGCCGCTTCGGCGCGATCCCACAACTCGTCGGAACCGACGCGTTTTTCCGGACGAGTGGACAGTTTCATTTCGACTTCTTTAAAGCCGAAGTCGGCATAGACGTCCATGGTCAGCTTGATGAACGCGGCGGATTCGGCCTGCATCTGCTCTTCAGTACAGAAGATGTGAGCATCGTCCTGAGTGAAGGCGCGAACGCGCATGATGCCGTGCAACGCACCCGACGGCTCGTTACGGTGGCAGGCACCGAACTCGGCCAGACGCATCGGCAGCTCGCGGTAGCTTTTCAGGCCCTGATTGAACACCTGCACGTGGCACGGGCAGTTCATCGGCTTGATGGCGTAGTCGCGGTTTTCCGACTGAGTAGTGAACATGTTGTCGGCGTAGTTGGCCCAGTGCCCGGATTTCTCCCACAGGCTGCGGTCAACGACTTGTGGAGTCTTGATCTCCAGGTAACCGTTGTCGCGCTGAACCTTGCGCATGTACTGCTCGAGTACCTGGTACAGAGTCCAGCCGTTCGGGTGCCAGAACACCATGCCCGGCGACTCTTCCTGGGTGTGGAACAGGCCCAGGCGCTTGCCGATCTTGCGGTGATCGCGCTTTTCAGCTTCTTCGATGCGCTGGATGTAAGCCGCCAGCTGCTTCTTGTCCGCCCATGCGGTGCCGTAAACGCGCTGCAATTGCTCGTTCTTGGCATCGCCACGCCAGTAGGCGCCGGACAGCTTGGTCAGCTTGAAGGATTTCAGGAAGCGCGTGTTCGGCACGTGCGGACCACGGCACATGTCGACGTATTCTTCGTGATAGTACAGGCCCATGGCCTGCTCGTTCGGCATGTCTTCGACCAGGCGCAGTTTGTAGTCTTCGCCACGAGCCTTGAACACTTCGATCACTTCGGCGCGCGGAGTGACTTTCTTGATCACGTCGTAATCTTTCTCGATCAGCTGCTGCATGCGCTGTTCGATGGCGGCCAGGTCGTCAGGCGTGAAAGGACGCTCGAAGGCGATATCGTAATAGAAGCCTTCTTCGATGACCGGACCGATGACCATCTTGGCCGTCGGGTACAGCTGCTTGACCGCGTGGCCAACCAGGTGGGCGCAAGAGTGGCGAATGATCTCCAGCCCCTCTTCATCCTTTGGCGTAATGATTTGCAGCGAAGAATCGCTGTCGATGATGTCGCTGGCGTCGACCAGCTTGCCATTGACCTTGCCGGCTACGGTGGCCTTGGCCAGGCCTGCACCGATGGATGCGGCGACCTCGGCTACGGAAACCGGGTGATCGAATGAACGTTGACTGCCGTCGGGAAGAGTAATAGTTGGCATGGCGCCTCCTCTCCTAGTGGTGACCCCTACCAAAGGTCACGTGGGTTGGGATGAGCCAGTACAAGATCCGATCCAGGCCATTCAATGATGAACGCCTGCCTTACAGCGGCAGGAGCCTTGCGGCCAACCGGAAAACCGAACCAGAGTGACTGGGATTCAAATCAGGGTTATTCGCGCATTTGCCGCTGCCGGGACGGAAGGTCATCCGGAGCCTGCAAACACCCGAGCCAGGCATGCTAGCACAGATGAACGGTCATCGATGCACTGAGGTTTTCTGCTGGGGCAAATCAGGCTTTTTTGTGCCAGAGTGCTGAACTTGAACCCCGTGTCACCCATCAGATAAAAGACATTGACCCGAAAGGAGCATCTCAGCATGCGTCTGAATCGTTTATTCGCAGTAGTCGCACCCGTCGTCCTGTTGCTGCCGCTGGCGGCCCACGCCGACTGGCCAAAGGGTGAGCGTGAGAAGTACATGGCTCAGTGCACCCAGGCGGCCGCCCCGCAGATCGGCGCCGCGGCTGCGAAGTCTCACTGCGCTTGCGGTGCCGATGCGATCAAATCGTACCCGGCCAGCGATATTCAGTCGTTGATGGACAACAAGGCCACCCCGGAACTGCAACAGAAGGCACTGGGCCAGATCGCCAAATGCAAGGCCAGCGCACCGGCGAAAAAGTGAGGAAAAAGTCCTTTTGACTCGGCCCAACGCTGATAAAAAGTGACGGTTTTCAGCTTTTTCGTACGATTTATGCAGGTTTTACAGCTTTTTTTATTGTCTTTACTTTTGGCTGAAAGCCTTTTAAAACGGGGCTTTCAGCCGTATGAAGCGGCAAAGAAAACACGACTGTAGGGCAAACAGCACGTCCGGGGGGCTCCCAAAGCGAACATTTCGACTATGATACTCCGGTGTGCCCAGTTGGCCTGAGCAGCACAGTACTACTGAAAATATATGTTTCTTGGAGATACACCATGTCTAATCGCCAAACCGGCACCGTTAAATGGTTCAACGATGAAAAAGGCTTCGGCTTCATCACTCCTCAAGGTGGCGGTGACGACCTGTTCGTACACTTCAAAGCTATCGAAAGCGACGGTTTCAAAAGCCTGAAAGAAGGCCAAACCGTTTCCTTCGTGGCTGAGAAAGGCCAAAAGGGTATGCAAGCTGCACAAGTTCGCCCAGAGTAATTTTCTGGCGCACTAAAAAAACCCCGTCCATGTGACGGGGTTTTTTATGGGCGAAGCAAAAGCCTGAAGCAATCAGCCGCAGTTGACGCGAGTGACCACCAGGCTGTTATCGGTGTTCAGGTTCAGACGGTCGGAGCGGTATTCCAGGGTCACCATGTCATCAGGCTTGAGGAACCTGGCATTCTGCGCGCCTGCACGGGTACGTGCTTGCTCCAGCAATTGGGGCGAAGCCTTTTTGCCAAGGGTGAATTCGGCAGCCTTTGCTTCACAACGGCTGTGTCCGGTATCGGTCGCCACAGGGTCCTTTGCTGACTCGGTGGACGTACTGCTGCAACCGGCCAGCAGAGTGGCGGCCAACAACGTACCCAATGACGCGAGCTTCCAAGGCATGAAGCCTCCTTTTTTCAAAAATTAAGCAGAGATCGTGCGACCGCCATTTTGGTGTTTGGTTTCAAGGCGGGCGCTATCACCCTGCCCTCGGTCTGGATGAGTGGCGAGTTTGCCTGAGCATCGCCCTACCGTTCATCCCGCAATCGTGACTGAATATGAACAACGCTCAATAGACGTCGATGTAGTCGTACGGCGGATTCGGCCAGTTCTCTTTCAGCGCGTTGAAGATCTGCATGACCCAGACCTCATCGCTGGCTGCGACTAATCCGACATAACCCGAGCCCTTGGCCCATGTTTCCAGGCGAAACCGCAGCCCGTCGATATCAGTGCCGCCCACGACACCCGACGAAATGTAGGCGATGCCGCCCTTGGTGACCCGCAACTGGGTGTGTTCATCGTCACTGGCAGAAGCCAATAGCTGACGCACTGCTTCGAGGGTCAAGCCGTCAGGAGTGTTCAAATCGATCTGCACAGCACAATCCTTGAAAATTCGTCAAAGACCAAGTGTCGCATAGCCCTCCCCTGATGCCTAAGTCGGAGTGCCAAACGTCCTGCAAAATGGTTAACTCGACACTCAGACTTTCCCGACTTCACGAGCGCCATCATGACCACCGTAAGCATCGACGCCAATATCACAATCAAGTGGCCACAGGGCCACAGCTCTTACAGCCCGGGCAGTCCGGAAGAGCTGGCAATCATTGGTATCGATTTGCTGGTCAAGGAACTGGGGACGCAGGCCGCCCAGACCTTCATTACCCAGGTTCTCGAGAGGTACCCTGCCGACTACATGGGCGTAACGGATACCGAGTAGCGGAAAAACCCGCAGGCTGGCACCTGCGGGTCTATGGCTTACTTCAAGCGAGCCAGGCGCTGGGTCAGCAGGTCGAAGAAGCCCTGGGCGTCGCCATTTTCAACCCAGAAGGCATTCTTCGGCGCCTTCAGGCCGTCATACCAGTCGACAATGGTCTGACCGAAGGTCGGCCCTTCGCGGCTGTCGACCACCACGTTTACCGAACGACCGGTAAACAGTTCCGGCTTGAGCAGGTAAGCGATGACCGTGGCGTCATGCACCGGGCCACCCGGAATACCATAGTGCTCCATGTCACCCTTGACGTACTCGTTGAGAATATCGCCCACCAGCTTGCTGGCATTGTTGTTCAGTGCAGCGATCTGCTTCAGGCGCGCTTCACTGGTGAGGATCTTGTGGGTCACGTCCAGCGGCAGATAAGTCAGCTTGACGCCACTCTTCAACACCACTTCCGCCGCCTGTGGGTCGGCGAACAGGTTGAACTCGGCCACCGGGGTGATGTTGCCGCCGTTGAAGTGCGCACCGCCCATGATCACCACTTCCTTGATGCCCTGAACGATTTCAGGTTCCTGGATCAGCGCCAGGGCCAGGTTGGTCTGCGGGCCGAGCATGGCGATGGTGATGCTGTGGGGCTTGGCGGTTTTCAGGGTATCGATCAGGTAGTTGACCGCATTGCCTTTGGCCAGGCCTTTCTTCGGCTCGTGCACGGTGACACCCGACAGGCCTTCCTTGCCGTGGATGTTCTCGGCATAGATCGGCGTGCGCATCAGCGGTTTCGGTGCACCCGCGTAAACAGGCACTTCTTCGCGGCCCGCCCATTCGCGGGCCAGTCGCGCATTACGCGAGGTTTTGTCCAGACGCACGTTGCCAGCGACCGTGGTCAGCGCACGAATGTTCAGTTCTTCCGGCGAGGCCAGGGCAAACAGCAAGGCGACCACGTCGTCGGCACCCGGATCTGTGTCGATGATCAAGTCGATCTTTTCCGCCGCGTGGGCGCTTGTTGCGGTAATCAGGGACAAAAGCAGCAGACTCCGAAGCAGGTGATGCAGTTTCTGAGCATAGCGGTGCATAGCGCACTCCTTGTGCGTGGGAAGAACGGAAAGTTAGAACGTTACGCCAGCCACCAAAATGATGTTGCAGTACGGCTGACATTCGCCTGTACGAACAATCGCCCGTGCCTGTCGGCTGAGCGCCTTGAATTGGTCATGACTGAGCAGTTCGCGCCGACCAAGCGCACCGTCGGCATTCAGTTCATCCAGGGTGCTCAAGGCCGACGGCTTTTTGTCCAGAATCTCATGGGCCAGCACATGGCTTTCGACCTGCATTTCGCTGAGCACGACCTTCAAGGTACTGATGAAATCCGGAATGCCGTGGGTCAATGCCAGGTCAATCAACTCGACGCCAGGCGGTACCGGCAGGCCGGCATCGCCGATCACAACGGTGTCGCCATGACCCAGGGATGCGATCAGCCGCGACAACGCGACGTTGAGCAAAGGTGTCTTTTTCATGGTGCTTTAAACGCCTGTACGTCGGACAAGGTAGGAATCGAAGGTTGCGCGCCAGCCCGGGTGACCGACAGCGCAGCAGCGACCTGACCGAAACGAATCGCCTCGGCCTCGCTTTTGCCGGCCGCCAGGGCTGCGGCGAAACCACCAACAAACGTGTCGCCAGCCGCGGTGGTATCGACCGCCTTCACTGTCGACGCCGGGAAATGCTCGAAGGCGATGCCATTGGCGAACAGCGATCCCTGAGCGCCAAGGGTGATAATCACCTTACCGGCGCCCATGGCGATCAAGCGGGTCGCGGCGGCTTCGGCAGTGCTCAGGGAATCCACCGGCAAACCGCTCAAGGCCGAGGCTTCGCTTTCGTTGGGGATCAGGTAATCGATGGCCGCATACCAATCCGCCGGTAGCGGGCGACTGGCCGGTGCCGGATTGAGGATCACGGTTTTGCCCAACTCACGTCCGCGCTTCAGCGCATGGCCGACCGTGGCATCCGGCACTTCCAGCTGACAGATGATGACATCCGCCGTCTGCAACACATTGTCGAAACGGTCGACCACCTCGGGGGTCAGCGCACCGTTGGCACCGGCAACAATCACGATCGCGTTCTGACTGTTGTCATCGACCACGATCAACGCCACACCGCTGGAATCTTCGACCGTACTGACTGCCTGGCAATCGATCTGCTCGGCTAACAGTGCCCCGCGCAGCGCTTCGCCATAAGCGTCGCTGCCGACACAACCGACCATCGACACCTGTGCTCCCAGGCGCGCCGCGGCTACGGCCTGGTTCGCGCCCTTGCCACCGGAAACCGTGGCAAATGACTTGCCGATCAGCGTTTCACCACCACGGGGCAGCCGTGGCGCCCGGGTTACCAGGTCCATGTTCAGGCTGCCTATTACCACTACTTTTGCTGGCATACATCTTTACTCATCAATTCGATTTCAACGGTATTGGTCAAACATACCGGCCAGCGGCCCGGTCGATTCCCGCAGGACAATACTGGGCGTCACGATGCGCTGATCGGTCGCCAGATCCGGCGCGGCAATCCGGCGCAACAACACCTCGGCCGCCATCTCGCCAAGTTGCAGGATTGACTGACCCACGGTGGTCAGCGCCGGATAGACGTAACGGCTCATCTGGATATCGTCGAAGCCGATCACCGACAGCTCGGTGGGCACACGAATATTGCGCTCGGCAGCGGCGCGCAACACACCGATGCCGATCATGTCGTTGCCGGCGAAGATCGCGCTGGGCGGGTTCTTTTCCAGCAAGGTCACGGCGGCGTTGTAACCGCCGGTGCTGGTGAAGTCGCTTTCCAGCATGCGCTCGCGCGGCACCTCGATGCCCGCCTCTTTCAACGCCCGGCAATAACCGGCCAGACGCATCTGCGCCACGCTGGTACTCGCCGGTCCGCCAATCGTGGCGATGTCCCGATGCCCCAACTCCAGTAAGTGCCGGGTCGCCAGATAGGCGCCGTATTCGTGATCGATGCGCACCAGGTCCGCATCGAAGCCCTCCAGGTCACGGTCGACGATCACCATCGGCGTACGCACGCCCGTCAGGCCTTCAGCCAGCCCGCTGTCACCACCGGCAGACGCAACGATCAAGCCGTCGATGCGTTTTTCCAGCAGCACGCGAAGGTAGCTGCGCTGTTTGTCCAGATTGTCGTCGGAGTTGCAGAGGATGACGCAATAGCCATTGCGCTCGCAGTAATCCTCGATGCCACGGGCCAGCTCGGCGAAGTACGGGTTGAGGCTGTTGGGCACCAACAGGCCGATGGTCGCGGTGGTTTTCGCTTTCAACGAGCGGGCCACGGCGCTGGGCACGTAGTCGAGGCTTTTGATCGCCGCCTCGACCTTGATCCGCACTTCCTCGCTGACCGGCCGCGTCTTGTTCACCACGTGGGAAACCGTGGTGTAGGAAATGCCCGCGAGTGCCGCTACATCCTTGATCGTTGCCATGACTCAGGTCCGCCGGCTTGCGCGCTGACTGCGATAGGTATCGAGTACCACCGCCACCACGATAACCGCACCGGTAATGATGCGTTTGGTTGGCTCGGTCGCGCCGATCTGCGCCAGACCGGCCGCCAGTACGGAGATGATCAGCACGCCGAAGAAGGTGCTGATGACCGAACCGCGTCCGCCCATCAAACTGGTGCCGCCGATCACCACCGCGGCGATCACTTGTAGCTCCAGACCGGAGCCGGCATTCGGGTCCGCCGCTTCCAGGCGAGAAATCTGAAACAACGCAGCGATACCGGCCAACAGCCCCATCAGGCTGAACACCAGAATCTTGTAGGGCTTCGGATTGATCCCCGCCAGACGTACCGCCTCTTCGTTGGTGCCGATGCCAATCAGGTAGCGACCGAACACCGTACGCGTCAGCACAGCCTGAGCGATGAAGATAATCAGCAAGGCAATGATGAACGACGGCGAGATGCCGAACGCGATCGGGTTGGACAGCCAGGCGAAGGCATCACCGATATAAGCGGTGCGCGAACCGGTCATCTGGTACGCCAGGCCACGCGCCATTTCCAGCACACCGAGGGACACGATGAATGACGGAATCCGCCAGGCCACGGTAATCGAACCGGTGATGGTGCCCGCCAGTGCCGCGGCGCCCATTCCCAGCAACGCCGCCGGCAGCACGCTCCAGCCCCAGCCGAGAATCGCCACGCTGACCGTCGACGCCGCCAGCGCCAGCACCGAACCCACCGACAAATCGATTCCGCCGATGATCAATACGAAGGTCATGCCGACCGCCAGCACCATCAGATCGGGAATCTGGTTGGCCAGGGTACTAAAGGTGTCGTAAGACAGGAAATGGCTGCTCAACACAGAGAACAGCGCGACCATCGCCAGCAAGGCACCGGCCAGGCCCAGGTAAGTGCCGAGGCCGTAAAAATTGCCACTACGTTTGCCGACCAGAGTTGCAGTATTCATGGAAGATCCCTAGGCGCTGCTTCGTTGAGCAACGCATCACGTTTTTGGTAGCCGGCGAACGCGGCGGCAAGCAAATCATCCTGGGTCCAGCTGTCACGCTCGAAGGTGTCGATCAGACGCCCTGCCGACAGCACGCCGATGCGGTCGCAGATCAGCATCAGTTCGCGCAAATCGCTGGACACAACCACCAGTGCTTTGCCCTGACGGGTCAACTCACCGAGCAAGGTATAGATGTCGAACTTGGCGCCGACGTCGATGCCTCGGGTCGGCTCGTCGAACAGCATCACCGTGCAGTCGCGCTCCAGCCAGCGGCCGATCACGACTTTCTGCTGATTGCCGCCGGACAGTTCCGAGACCAATTGTGTCGGGCTGGAACTGCGAATGCGCATGGCGTCGATCTGGCGCTGGGCCAGCGACATCTCGTCAGCGTTGTTGACGAAGCCGCCGCTGGAAATCACCGGCATATTGCCCAGGGCAATGTTGGCACTGATCGATTGCGTGAGTAGCAGGCCTTCGCCCTTGCGATCTTCGGTGATCAGCGCGATGCCATGACCGACCGCGTCGGCCGGCGAACGAATATTCACCACCTGAGCCGGCGAACCCAGCGCGACGGTGCCGCTGTCGGCTGCATCGGCACCGAAGATCAGGCGCAGCAACTCGGTACGCCCTGCCCCGATCAAACCGGAGATCCCGAAGATCTCGCCGGCGCGCACTTCGAAGGACACATCGCGAACCTTATCGGAACGGGTCAGCCCTTTGACCGTCAGTGCCGGAGCACCGATATTGCGCGGGCCCATGTCGATGTGCTCGCCCAGCTCACGGCCGACCATCAGGGTGACCAGTTGCTCGCTGTTGTAATTGGCCATCGGCTCGACACAGACCAGGTTGCCGTCGCGCAATACCGCAATGCGCTGGGCCACCCGCGCCAGTTCTTCGAGGCGGTGGGAAATGTAGATGATCGCCACACCGCGCGCCTGCAGGCGAGTGATCTGCTCGAACAGCATTTCGACTTCACGGGCCGTCAGCATCGCGGTCGGCTCGTCGAGGATCAGCACATGGCAATCGCCGATCAGGTTGCGGGCGATTTCCACCATTTGCTGGTGGCCGATACCTAGCTCACCGACCAGGGTGTCCGGGTCAATGGCGTCGAGGCCGACCTGAGCCATGGCCTCGATCGCCGCCCTGCGCAGTTGCTTGCGGCTGATCCAGCCACCGAGGCTGGGCAGGTTGTCGAGGAACAGGTTCTCCGCCACCGACAATGTCGGCAACAGATTGAGTTCTTGCATGACCATGCGGATGCCCAGCTCTTCGGCCTGGCTGCGGCTGCCGGGACAGTAGTCCTGACCCTGGAATCGCATCTGGCCGGTGGTCGGTGTGACCAGTCCGCCAATGATTTTCGACAGCGTGCTTTTGCCGGCGCCATTCTCGCCGGTCAGCGCCAGCACTTCGCCGCGCATCAGCGTCAGGTCGATGCCGGTCAGGACAGGTTGAGCGTAGGTCTTACCGATACCGCTGACCGAGAGGACAGCGTTCGGGGCGGAAACTGACATAAAAACTCTCCATGTGCTCGCCCCAAGAGGCGAGCACCGTTGTGTCGCCAGAAAGACTACTTGGTAACCAGCTCTACCGGAGTTTCGATGACGCCGTTGGCGCCGCTATCGACTTTCTCGCCTTTGATGATTTTCAGCGCGGTCTCGATGCCGAACACCGCTTGCCGGGCAGCAAACTGGTCGGCGGTGGCCAGGACGCGGCCGTCCTTGAGCATTGGCTTGATCGCATTGATGTTGTCGTAACCGACCACTTGCACCTTGCCGGCCTTGCCCGCGGCACGCACGGCAGAGACCGCGCCGACCGCCATGCTGTCGTTGCCGGCCAGCAGGGCCTTGATGTTCGGGTATTCGCTGAGCATCGAAGAGGCCACCTTGCCGCCCTTGTCGATTTCCCAATCGCCGGATTGCAGGGACACGACTTTGATCTGTGCCGCCTCCATCGCATCCTTGAAGCCAGCAGTGCGCTGCTGGGCGTTGGTGGTGGTGGAAACGCCTTCGATGATGCCGACTTCGTCACCGGCCTTCAGTTCCTTGGCCAGGTATTCACCCACCAGACGAGCGCCTTTGCGGTTGTCCGGACCTACGAATGGAACGGTGATGTTTTTGCTTTTGACGACAGCCGGGTCCAGCTGGTTATCGATGTTGATCACAGTGATGCCGGCATCGACTGCTTTCTTGATGACCGGGACCATGGCCTTGGAGTCTGCCGGAGCGATGACCAGTGCGTTGACCTTGGACAGGATCATTTGCTCGACGATGCGTGTCTGGCCGGCCGTGTCCGTTTCGTCCTTGATGCCGTTGGAGATCAGCTCGAAGTCGCCGGAGTGGTCTTTCTGGTAGGCCTTGGCGCCGTCTTCCATGGTCAGGAAGAACTCGTTGGCCAGGGATTTCATGACCAGCGCGACTTTAGGTTTTTCAGGGGTTGCGGCGAATGCCGAAGAGACAGGCAACGCGGCGGATGCGGCAGCCAGCATAGCGACAGCGAGAAGACGTCCAGCGAATGGCAGCTTCATGGGTTCACTCCGATCTTATGATTATTCTTAGCAACGCTTGCGCTGGATCATCAATGGATCAGCCCATCGACGGCGACCGCGCAAACGTTTGCGTAGACCGAACTATGCGAACCCTGCCGAGATTTGTCAACGCCCCGTTCTGTGTCTCGGTTGGCAAAAGCCAACCCGTTTTACATCACGCCGTGGTGTTGACCAGACCGCCACTGCTGGAATCCTTGGCCAGCTCCTTGACCAGATTGCCTGTCACTTGCGCGAGCGCAGCACTGGTATCGGCGATTTGCCCCTGGATCGTCATGACAGCGGTGGCCTTGGCTTCCGGGGTCGGATAATTCGCTGCCTGAGCGGCCGCCAGTTGTTGCTGCTGTTCGCGCAGTTGCTGCTGCAGTTCCTGCATGCGCTTGAGCAATACCTGCACCGCAATACTCTGATTGCTGGTTTTTTCGGATTTGCTTTCACCCTGAGCCGCCGCACCGCCACCGGTTCTGACCTGATTGTCGTCGCCCTGCTCTTCGCCCAGCGCCTGGGCCGAGGCGTCAGATGTTGCTTCACTCAAGTCGCTGATGGTCGCCGGGGTTTTGCCCCCGATAGTGATTGCGCCTGCATTTGCAAAACCGACAGTAAACGACATGTGAACTCCTGAAAAAAAAGATCCCTACGGAGGAACATCGACCTGTGCGCGGGTTTCTTTAGCACCGATTTTCGATTTAAAAATTCCCCACCGTCCTACACCAAACGGAAAAAACTACTGTCAGAGGATTTTCTTGAATTTTAAGCAGTTGCGAAAATGCCTACAGTTAAATACTGTATGCACGTACAGCTTAATAAGGATAACTCCGTGGCCACTACCTCTGCCTCTCCTGACGCTTACGAACGCCTGGGTATGCGCGTTCAGAAAATCATCAATTCCCCCACCGCCCAGAAAGCCAAAGCTGCACTGATCTTCCGTCTTCCAGACGAACCCGTGGATGAGTGGGAGCGTTTGCTCGAAGAAATCGACGAGAACGACAACGTCACCCTCGCCCATCGCGACGATGGCGGTGTGCAGATTTTCTGGGTTGTGCCGAAGGAAGATTGAGTCAATGAGCATCCGCTGGCTTGCTTTGCTGTTTCTGCTCATCACCCTTGGCGCCCAGGCTGGCGCCCCACGCACCTTCAACGAAGCCAAGAAAGTCGCCTGGAAGCTGTACGCTCCGCAATCCACCGAGTTTTATTGCGGCTGCAAATACACCGGCAACCGTGTGAACCTCGCCGCCTGCGGTTATGTGCCACGCAAAAACGCCAAGCGCGCCTCACGCATCGAGTGGGAACACATTGTCCCGGCCTGGCAGATCGGCCATCAGCGTCAGTGCTGGCAACAAGGCGGTCGCAAGAACTGCACGCGCTACGACCCGACCTATCAAAAAGCCGAGGCCGACCTGCACAACCTGGTGCCAAGCATCGGCGAGGTGAATGGCGATCGGAGCAATTTCAGTTTCGGCTGGCTGCCCGTGCAATCGGGTCAATATGGCTCGTGCCTGACTCAGCTCGACTTCAAGGCGAAGAAGGTCATGCCCCGTCCTTCCATTCGCGGCATGATCGCCCGAACGTATTTCTACATGAGCAAGCAGTACGGCTTGCGCCTGTCGAAACAGGATCGGCAATTGTACGAAGCCTGGAACAAGACCTATCCGGTTCAGGCCTGGGAACGTCAGCGCAACCAGAGCGTGGCGTGCGTGATGGGCCGCGGCAACGAGTTTGTCGGGCCCGTAGACATGAAGGCCTGCGGCTAACCGGCTGCCAGGACTTTCTCCCGGCAGATTGCGCCCTCGCCGGGCGCACAAACAAAAACGCCCCGACCGAAGTCAGGGCGTTTTCATGTGCGGCTAAGGCTTAGCGCGGGAATGCTGGCGGGTTTACACCGGCCATGTCTTCCATCACGCGAACAACCTGGCAGCTGTAACCGAATTCGTTGTCGTACCAGACGTACAGAACAACGCGGTTGTCGTTGCAGATGGTCGCTTCAGCGTCCACTACGCCTGCGTGGCGCGAGCCCACGAAGTCAGTGGAAACCACTTCCTGCGAGTTGACGAAGTCGATTTGCTTATGCAGATCGGAGTGCAGCGCCATGTAGCGCAGGTACTCGTTCATCTCTTCGCGGGTGGTGGCTTTCTCAAGGTTCAGGTTGAGAATGGCCATCGACACGTTTGGCGTCGGAACGCGAATCGCGTTACCGGTCAGCTTGCCGGCCAGCTCAGGCAGCGCCTTGGCGGCAGCAGTGGCAGCACCGGTCTCGGTGATAACCATGTTCAACGCGGCGCTACGGCCACGACGATCGCCTTTGTGGAAGTTGTCGATCAGGTTCTGGTCGTTGGTGTACGAGTGAACCGTTTCAACGTGACCGTTGACGATGCCGAACTTGTCGTTGACGGCTTTCAGCACCGGCACGATGGCGTTGGTGGTGCAGGAAGCGGCGGAAACGATCTTGTCGTCAGCGGTGATTTCACCGTGGTTGATGCCGTGAACGATGTTCTTCAGCTTGCCTTTGCCAGGCGCGGTCAGAACAACGCGGTCGATACCCGGGCAGGCCAGGTGCTGGCCCAGGCCGTCGGCGTCACGCCATACACCGGTGTTGTCCACCAGCAGCGCGTTTTTGATGCCGTACTGGGTGTAGTCCACTTCAGTCGGGTTCTTCGCGTAGATAACCTGGATCAGGTTGCCGTTGGCGGTGATGGTGTTGTTGGCTTCATCGATGGTGATGGTGCCATTGAACGAACCGTGCACCGAGTCGCGACGCAGCAGGCTGGCACGTTTGACCAGATCGTTCTCGGCGCCCTTGCGGACAACGATGGCGCGCAGACGCAGGCCGTCGCCACCACCGGTTTTCTCGATCAGGATGCGCGCCAGCAGACGACCGATACGACCGAAGCCGTACAGCACAACGTCGGTGCCGGTACGGCCGGAACCATTCTGCTTGCCGACCACATCAGCCAGTTCGTCACGGACGAACGCTTCGGCGGTACGGCCATTGCCTTCGGCTTTGAATTTGACAGCCAGCTTGCCCAGATCTACCGAAGCAGCGCCGAGCTTGAGCTCGCTCATTGCCTTGAGCAGCGGGAATGTTTCGTGGACGGACAATTCGCTGTCATCGGACTGGCGATGGCGAGCAAAGCGGTGAGCTTTGAGAATCGCGATGACAGACTGGTTGATCAGACTGCGGCCATAGATCGAGCTCACCACGTTGTTATTGCGGTAGAGCTGACCGATAAGCGGAATCATCGCTTCTGCGAGTGCTTCACGGTCGATCCATTCACCAAGACACTGGTCGGGCTTCTGAGTCACGGGAACCTTCCACATGTAGGGGCAGAAAAAAGGGGCTACATTATGCCGCCGAGTCCCTCCCGTAGCAATGCGCGCCTGTCGCAGGAGCGGTAACAAAATTTCGTTCAAAAAAATCACGCCCCGCGCCAGCCCAGTAAATACGGGGCTTTCAGCACAGTCAAATTTTCGACGATAACGCCACAGTGTCCGTAACCCTCCGTAACACTGGGCGGTTTCGGCACTACATTTTCACTGTTAAAGCGCTAGTTTTTGTCATTACCACTACATTTTGCCCAGACTGTGTATATAGACACAGTCTGCAACTGACAGCCGGCACTCGAGACCGTTACAATTACCGACTTTGTCGCAACGCTTGGAGCTCAACCTTCCGTGCCCGTTCTGCGTCTACCGCTTCTCCCTGCCGCGGCAGGTAAACAGCACTGGGGCAACCTGCCCGGTGCCGCCTTGAGCCTGGCCATCGCCGAGGCCGCCAGCGCTGCCAAGCGCTTTACCCTGCTACTGACCGCCGACAGCCAGAGTGCCGAACGGCTGGAACAGGAGCTGAGTTTCTTCGCCCCGGATTTGCCTGTTCTGCACTTCCCCGACTGGGAAACCCTGCCCTACGACCTGTTCTCGCCACACCAGGACATCATCTCGCAACGCATCGCCAGCCTGTATCGGCTGCCGGAACTGGTGCACGGCGTGCTGGTGGTACCGATCACCACCGCCCTGCACCGTCTGGCGCCGACCAAATTCCTGCTCGGCAGCAGCCTGGTGCTGGATGTCGGCCAGAAACTCGATGTCGAGCAGATGCGCACCCGGCTTGAAGCTACCGGTTATCGCTACGTCGATACCGTTTACGAGCATGGCGAATTCACCGTGCGCGGCTCGCTGATCGATCTGTTCCCGATGGGCAGCAAGTTGCCTTATCGCATCGACCTGTTCGACGACGAAATCGAAACCCTGCGCACTTTCGATCCGGAAAACCAGCGTTCCATCGACAAAGTCGACTCGGTCAAGCTGTTACCGGCCAAGGAATTCCCGCTGCAGAAAGAAGCCGTGACCCGCTTCAAGGCGCGGTTTCGCGAGCGTTTCGATGTCGACTTCCGGCGCTGCCCGATTTTCCAGGATTTGAGCAGCGGGATTACACCGGCGGGTATCGAGTACTACTTGCCGCTGTTCTTCGAGGAAACCTCCACGCTGTTCGATTACCTGCCCCAGGACACGCAAGTGTTTTCCCTGCCGGGCATCGAACAGGCCGCGGAAAATTTCTGGAACGACGTGCGCAATCGCTATGAAGAGCGCCGCGTCGATCCGTCCCGTCCTTTATTGCCACCGGCCGAGTTGTTCCTGCCGGTGGAAGACTGCTTTGCGCGCCTGAAGAGCTGGCCCCGTGTGGTGGCCAGCCAACAAGACGTCGAAACCGGTGTCGGTCGCGAGCGCTTCCCGGCTCAGCCGCTACCGAACCTGGCCATCGAAGCCAAGGCCACTCAGCCGTTGGCGGCACTGGCCAGTTTCCTCGACGAATTCCCCGGCCGCGTGCTGTTTACCGCCGAGTCCGCGGGCCGTCGTGAAGTGCTGCTGGAATTGCTCGAACGCTTGAAGCTGCGACCGAAAACCGTCGACAGCTGGCCGGACTTTGTCGCCAGCAAAGAGCGCCTGGCGATCACCATTGCGCCGCTCGACGAAGGCCTGCTGCTGGACGCCCCAGCCCTGGCACTGGTTGCCGAAAGCCCATTGTTCGGTCAGCGCGTAATGCAGCGCCGTCGCCGCGAGAAACGCGCCGACGCCAACAACGATGCGGTGATCAAAAACCTCACCGAGCTGCGCGAAGGCGCGCCGGTGGTGCACATCGATCATGGTGTCGGCCGCTACCTGGGGCTGACGATCCTGGAAATCGACAATCAGGCCGCCGAGTTCCTGACCCTCGAATACGCCGAAGGCGCCAAGCTGTACGTGCCGGTGGCCAACCTGCACCTGATCGCTCGCTACACCGGCAGTGACGATGCCCTCGCGCCGCTGCACCGCCTCGGCTCCGAGACCTGGCAGAAAGCCAAGCGCAAAGCCGCCGAACAGGTGCGCGACGTAGCCGCCGAGTTGCTCGACATCTATGCCCGCCGCGCCGCTCGCGAGGGTTATGCCTTCGCCGACCCGAAAGCCGATTACGCGACCTTCAGCGCCGGTTTCCCGTTCGAAGAAACCCCGGACCAGCAAACCACCATCGAAGCGGTGCGCGAAGACATGCTCGCGCCGAAACCGATGGATCGCCTGGTCTGCGGCGACGTCGGTTTCGGCAAGACCGAAGTGGCTATGCGTGCGGCGTTCATCGCGGTACACGGCGGTCGTCAGGTGGCGATTCTGGTGCCGACCACCCTGCTCGCCCAGCAACACTACAACAGCTTCCGCGACCGCTTTGCCGACTGGCCGGTGACCGTGGAAGTGATGAGCCGCTTCAAGTCGGCCAAGGAAGTGAACGCCGCGGTTGCGGACCTGGCCGAAGGCAAGATCGACATCGTCATCGGCACACACAAGCTGCTGCAAGACGACGTAAAAATCAAAAACCTGGGGCTGGTGATCATCGACGAAGAACACCGTTTCGGTGTCCGTCAGAAAGAACAGCTCAAGGCACTGCGCAGTGAAGTCGACATCCTGACGCTGACCGCCACGCCAATTCCGCGCACGCTGAACATGGCGGTGTCGGGCATGCGTGACCTGTCGATCATCGCCACACCGCCGGCCCGTCGCTTGTCGGTGCGCACCTTCGTCATGGAGCAGAACAAGAGCACGGTCAAAGAGGCTCTGCTGCGTGAATTGCTGCGTGGCGGCCAGGTGTACTACCTGCACAACGATGTGAAGACCATCGAGAAATGCGCCGCCGACCTCGCCGAACTGGTGCCGGAAGCGCGGATCGGCATCGGCCACGGGCAGATGCGCGAACGTGAGCTCGAACAGGTGATGAGCGACTTCTACCACAAGCGTTTCAACGTGCTGATCGCCTCGACCATCATCGAGACCGGCATCGACGTACCGAGCGCCAACACCATCATCATCGAGCGCGCCGACAAGTTCGGCCTGGCCCAGTTGCACCAGTTGCGCGGCCGGGTCGGTCGCAGTCACCACCAGGCGTATGCTTACCTGCTGACACCGCCGCGCCAGCAGATCACTGCCGACGCGGAAAAACGCCTGGAAGCGATCGCCAATACCCAGGATCTCGGCGCGGGCTTCGTGCTCGCCACCAACGACCTGGAAATCCGTGGCGCCGGCGAACTGCTGGGCGACGGCCAGAGCGGGCAGATCCAGGCCGTGGGTTTCACGCTGTACATGGAAATGCTCGAGCGTGCAGTGAAGTCGATCCGCAAGGGCGAACAGCCGAACCTCGATCAACCGCTGGGCGGCGGTCCGGAAGTCAATCTGCGTGTACCGGCGTTGATTCCCGAAGACTACCTGCCGGACGTTCATGCCCGACTGATTCTCTACAAACGCATTGCCTCGGCCACCGATGAGGAAGGCCTCAAGGATCTGCAAGTGGAGATGATCGACCGCTTCGGCCTGTTGCCGGAACCGACCAAGAACCTGGTGCGGATCACGGCGCTGAAATTGCAGGCCGAACAGCTGGGCATCAAGAAAGTCGACGGCGGCCCGCAAGGCGGTCGGATCGAGTTCGCGGCACAGACCCCGGTCGACCCGCTGACACTGATCAAACTGATTCAGAGCCAACCCAAACGCTACAAGTTCGAAGGCGCCACGATGTTCAAATTCCTCGTACCGATGGAACGCCCGGAAGAACGCTTTAATACTGTAGAGGCGCTATTCGAGCGCCTCATTCCGACCACTGCTTGAAGGACGCCGCATGCGCCTGTTTCGCTCACTGACCTTGTTGATGACGTTGTTGATGTCGCTGCTCGCCTCGACCGCGTTTGCCGATGACCTGTATCAGGTTGAAATGATTCTGGTACGGCAAAACGCCGTGCCTGCCATCGTCAGCCGCGCCGCGCCAGAGGACTGGGCTGCCGGTGCCCAACGCATCAGCCCCGACAGCTTTCGTACGCCAAGCCTGAATGCCGAAGTGGAAAAACTCACCGCGAGCAACGAATACACGGTGTTGCTGCACAAGGCCTGGCAACAGAACCTGGGTGAAGAAGCCAGCAAAATCGCGATCAGCGAAGGCAAGGAACAGTTTGGCCAGTTCCCGATCGAAGGCACGTTGGGCCTGAAACTGGGGCGCTTCACTGACGTCGACGCCGACTTCTGGGTCAATAACATTGACGCCAATGGCATGGTTACCGCCAGCGAACGCCTGAAACAGGAAAGCCACACCAAGAACGGCCTGCTGAACTTCCTCGACAACGGCCACCTGGGCCTGTTGATCAAGATCACCTCGCTGACCGCCCCTGCGCCTCGGCCAGTCCCCGATGAAATTCCGGACTGATTGAAGCCCTTATGTCCTCCGCGACCCTGAGCAAACCCCTGGCAACATCCTGGGTCAGCCGATTCAAGGAACAGAGTCTGGAGCGTGGCCGTCGCTACGCACTGGAGAACCGCGTCAGGATCGTCGAAGCCGGCGACGCCACCATCACCGCCAGTTGCGAAGGCTCTGGCGGCAACGTTTACCGTCAGACCATTCGCCTGCGCGAGTCGGCCAAAGGCACCTTGCTGATGATCGACGCCACGTGCACCTGCCCGGTTCACAGCAACTGCAAACATTGCGCGGCGGTGTTGCTGCAAGTGCAGGAAACCCTCGCGTATCCGGCCGCCGCGAAAGACGCCGAACTGCTGGAAAAACTTCAGGCCGTACTGGAAAACCGTAGCCCGAAAGCGCCGCCGCAAGTGCTGGTGGACAACGTGCAACCGGTGCCGCGCCTGTGGCTGGCGAGCATCGAATTCAGTGCCTTCGAACCGCGCAACGGCAAGATGCAGCGTTACATTCAGCATCGCGCGGCGCTGTCCTTCAGCTATCTGGACGAGTACGTCAGCGGACAGAAAAACGCTGACATCCTGATTCGTCAGGAGACACAGACGCTGCGGATAAAACGTCACCCGGAAGTCGAACAGACCTACAGGGAACAGCTGCGGATCCTCGGTTTCAAAGTCGCCACCCGACAAAGCAAAGCCTTGCCGGAAAGTGCCGGCGAACTCTACGAGATGGTCAACGACAGCGCCTGGCTGACCTTCACCCTCAATGAGCTGCCGAAGTTGCGCACCCAAGGCTGGGAGTTGCAGATCGACGAGGATTTCGGCTTCGACCTGACCGCCGTGGACGACTGGTACGCCACCGTCGAGCAGGCACCGGAACGCGACTGGTTCGACCTGGAACTGGGGATCATCGTCAACGGCGAACGCCTGAGCCTGCTGCCGATCCTGTTGAACCTGATGCGCTCCCACACCGAAATCCTCAACCCGGAACGGCTCGCCCGACGTCGTGACGACGAACTGATCCTGGTGAACATTCCGCAACGCCGCAGCACCGACCAGGGCCCGTTGCAGGTCGCCCTGCCCTTCGGCCGCCTGAAACCGGTGCTGGCCACCCTCGGCGAGTTTTACCTGCAAGAGCCCGGCGAAACCACGCTGCGTCTGAGCAAGGCCGACGCCACGCGACTGAACCCGCTGGAAGGCCTGCCACTGCTCTGGGAAGGTGGCGAGCAGATCCGCACCTTTGCCCAGCGCCTGCGCGACATCAAGGACCACACCGCGGCCGCGCCGGAAGGCCTGAATGCCACCTTACGCCCGTATCAGCTGGAAGGCCTGAGCTGGATGCAATCGTTGCGACAACTGGAAGTCGGCGGGATTCTCGCGGACGACATGGGCCTGGGCAAAACCCTACAAACCTTGGCGCACATTCTCAGCGAGAAGAATGCCGGGCGCCTCGATCGGCCGTGCATGGTGGTCATGCCCACCAGCCTGATTCCCAACTGGCTCGATGAAGCAGCGCACTTCACGCCACAGCTTAAAGTGCTGGCGTTGTACGGCATCAGCCGCAAAAAGCATTTCGATAATCTGGCCGATTACGACTTGATCCTGACCACTTATGCACTGCTGCCCAAAGACGTCGAACGCCTGGCCGCACAGCCGTTGCACGTACTGGTGCTGGATGAAGCGCAGTACATCAAGAACCCTAATAGCAAGGCCGCCCACGCCGCCCGTGAGCTGAATGCTCGCCAGCGTTTGTGCCTGAGTGGCACGCCGCTGGAAAACCACTTGGGCGAGCTGTGGTCGCTGTTCCACTTCCTGCTGCCGGGCTGGCTCGGTGACGTGAAAAGCTTCAACCGCGATTACCGCGTGCCGATAGAAAAGCGTGCCAGTGAAGTCCGACTGCAACACCTGAACGGTCGGATCAAACCGTTCCTGCTGCGCCGGACCAAGGAACAAGTGGCCACCGAACTGCCGCCGAAAACCGAGATTGTCCATTGGGTCGAACTCAACGAAGCCCAGCGCGACGTGTACGAAACCATGCGCCTGGCCATGGACAAAAAAGTCCGCGACGAGATCACCCGCAAAGGCGTGGCGCGCAGCCAGATCATCATTCTTGAGGCGCTGTTGAAGCTGCGTCAGGTGTGCTGTGATTTGCGTCTGGTCAACGATGCCGCCCTGCCCGCTCGCGGCAGCACCTCCGGCAAACTCGATAGCCTGATGGAAATGCTTGAAGAGCTGTTCGAGGAAGGGCGGCGGATTTTGCTGTTCTCGCAGTTCACTTCAATGCTGTCGCTGATCGAGGACGAACTGAACAAACGCGGTGTGGCGTATGCGATCCTGACCGGCCAGACCCGTGACCGACGCACGCCGGTGAAGGAGTTCCAGAGCGGCAAGCGCCAGATCTTTCTGATCAGCCTGAAGGCTGGCGGTGTGGGTCTGAACCTGACCGAAGCCGATACGGTGATTCACTACGACCCTTGGTGGAACCCTGCGACGGAAAATCAGGCGACCGACCGCGCATATCGCATTGGTCAGGAGAAGCCGGTGTTCGTCTACAAGATGATTGCCAGGGGCACGGTGGAAGAGAAAATTCAGCATCTGCAGAAGGAAAAGTCCGATCTGGCCGCAGGCGTGCTGGATGGGCGCAAGACTGGGGACTGGAAGTTGCAGAGCGATGATATCGAGGCGTTGTTTGCGCCGTTGCCGGAAAAAATTGATAAGTAGCAGGGACAGTCAGATCGCCATTGCGAGCAAGCTTGCCCCCCACAGGGTGAGCATCCATCCTGCGGGAACTTGCTCGCGAAAACGGCCTTCTGGCCTCCATCGAACTCAGAGCTGCCAAACTTCTGGTCCGACAAAAAACGCCCGGGCATTATCCTCAAGACTCTCCAGGTGATATCCGCCTTCCTGCACAATCAGGCACGGCAACCCAAGACCGCGAATCCGCTCGCCCAGTCGCGCAAAGCCTTCACGGGTTACTGCCACTTTGCTTTGCGGGTCCAGCTCGAAAATATCGAACCCCAGGGACAGCACTAATACCTCGGCGCCAAAATCTTGCACCGCCGCCAACGCCACTTCAAGCTGTGCCAGAAAGTCCGCCTCACTCGCACCATGGGCCATCGGCAAGTTCAGATTGAACCCCTCTCCCGCCCCGACACCGCGCTCATCGCTGAACCCGGCAACCCCCGGATAGAAGTTGGTCGGATCGCCGTGCACCGAGACATACAGCACGTCATCGCGGTCGTAGAAAATCTCCTGGATTCCCTGCCCATGGTGCATGTCGGTGTCGAGCACCGCGACTCGCTCAAACCCGGCACGCAACACCTGAGCGGCCACCGCCGCATTGTTCACATAACAGAAACCACCCGCCGCTTCGGCCCGAGCGTGATGACCCGGCGGACGACACAAGGCATACGCGGCCGGCTCGCCATCGAGCAATGCCTGGGCGCCGGCAATCGCGCTTTGCGCCGACCAATAAGCCGAGCGCCAGGTCTGCTCACCCACCGGGCAACTGCCGTCCGCCAGATAACGCGCGGCCTGAGCGAGAACTCCGCGCAAGGCGTTGGGCTCGCGCACGAAGATGTTCGACATCACCTCATCGCCCCAATCCTCGGGGACTTCCTTCCAGCGCTGATGCGCTTCCTGCAAGAACGTCAGGTACGGCGCACCGTGCACCGCCAGCAGCGGAACAAGCCCGGCATCGGCCGGTTGCTCGACCGTAAAGCCCAACGCCTTTGACGCCTGCACCAGCCGTTGTGCGCGCTCGGGCACTTCCTGCGGCGTGCGCATCTGCCCGCGGGAGTAGTAGCTGCGCGGATGGTGGAGCAATTGTTCGGGATGGAAAAAACTGCGCATGGGGTTAATACCTGTCAGTTAATGTAGATCTTTTGCCCGGATGAACACTCTGTGGCGAGCGAGCTTGTGTGGCGAGGGGGCTTGCCCCCGTTCGGCTGCGTAGCAGTCGTAAACCCTATACATGTGGTTTGACTTTGAAATGCCGGGGGCGCTTCGCACCCCAACGGGGGCAAGCCCCCTCGCCACACTATCGCCGCCCGCCACAGGGGTCGTGTTTATTCAGCTTTGCCAGCGCGAGACAGCACGGCGTTCAGCAACACATCAGTGCCCTGACGCACATCTTCAGGCAGCACGTCTTCCGCTTCGTTATGGCTCAATCCGCCAACACAAGGAATGAACACCATCGCCGTCGGGCAGAACCGCGCCAGGTGAATCGCATCGTGCCCGGCACCGCTGACAATCGATTGTTGAGCGTAGCCCAGCGCATCCACCGCGTGCTGCACCGCCGCCACGCAATCGGCGTCGAACGGGGTCGCCGGGCTGATCCAGTGCGGGGTGATCGTCACCGTCAAACCGCGACCGTCGGCAATCGCCTGGAGCCGTGCGCGGACCTGCTGCTCCATGGCCTCGATGGCTTCGTCGCGGTGATGACGCAGGTCGACTGTGAAGTTCACCAGGCCCGGAATGGTGTTGCGCGACGACTTGTTGATGCTCAGCTCGCCAACCGTGGTCAGGCCTTCAGGGGCAAAATCCGTGGCCAAACCTTCAATTGCCTGAATCATCCGCGCCACGCCGTACAAGGCGTCCTTGCGCAACGGCATCGGCGTGGTGCCCGCGTGGGCGGCCATGCCTTCAACCCGTACGTCGAGCCAGCGAATCGCCTGACCACCGCTGACCACACCGATGCTCTTGGCGTTGTCTTCAAGGATCGGCCCTTGTTCGATGTGCGCTTCAAAGTACGCATCCACCGCCCCGCCCAACGGCCGCTCGCCGGCATAACCGGTGCGTTGCAGCGCCTCGGCAACGCTGATGCCATCCACGTCACGCACCGCCAATGCAGCGTCCAGTTCCATGATCCCGGTAAACACTGCCGAGCCGAACATCGCCGGGGTAAAACGCGCACCTTCTTCGTTGGTCCACACCGCTACTTCCAGCGGTTTACGGGTCTGGATGCCGAGGTCGTTGAGGCAACGGACCACTTCCAGACCGGCGAGCACACCATAGACGCCGTCAAAACGTCCGCCTTCAGGCTGGGTGTCGAGGTGACTGCCCATCATCACCGGCGCGGCATCCGGGTCGGTGCCGGCGCGGCGGGCGAACAGGTTGCCGATGGCATCCACGCTCAAGGTCATGCCAGCCTCGCGGCACCACTGGGAGAACAGCTCGCGACCGGCCTTGTCTTCATCGCTCAGCGCCAGACGGCAACTGCCGCCACGAGCCGTTGCACCGATTTCAGCCATGGCCATCAGGCTCGCCCACAGGCGTTCACCATTAATCTTCAACATGAGTCACTCCTGGAATTTTTTGATCAAACGCAGGCCATTTCCAAACGCTGAGCGCTGGCATGGCGACGGGCAATGGACAAGCCGATCAGAACAGCGGCAGGCTGTAGCTGACCACCAAGCGGTTCTGGTCCGCATCGCGTGACGCCTCACTGCGCGACACGCCATTGCGCCAACCCAGGGCAACGTTTTTCAACGGCCCGCTCTGGATCACGTAATCGACGCTCAGGTCCCGTTCCCACTCCTCTTGCTCAGGCCCGGCCGTCGTCCGGATCCCGCGCCCCGACAGGTACATCGCCGAGGCCTTGAGCCCTGGTAGGCCGAGGGCGGCGAAATCGTAGGTGTATTGGCCGAAACCGGTACGTTCTCCGGCGCGGGTAAAGTTCTGGATGTAACGGTCGGTCAGCAGGTAGACGCTCGCGCCCGCAGCTCCTTTATCCGGCAAACCACCCTGATTGAGCTGCACGAAGCCGCTGTCGCTGGACACCTGCTGATAACCGGCCATCAGCGCATGAGCGCCAATGCTCCAGGTGAACGCCAGGCTCCAGGTGTTGTTATCGATCTTGCCGTCGCCGTTCTGCGTATAGCCACTGGTGCGATAGCCGCTGGCCCGCCCGGCGGCCGAGTCATTGGCGCCGTCGGCGGTGGTCTTGAAGTAGCGCAGATCGGTTTTCAGCGCACCGAAATCCCCCAGTTTCAGGTTATGAACCAGGCCGGCGAAATGCTGTTGGTAATAGTCCT
Organism: Pseudomonas sp. GW822-FHT02G04; assembly: GCF_058802085.1. NCBI lineage: Bacteria > Pseudomonadati > Pseudomonadota > Gammaproteobacteria > Pseudomonadales > Pseudomonadaceae > Pseudomonas > Pseudomonas sp. GW822-FHT02G04. The sequence goes on along the minus strand of NZ_JBXANU010000029.1, from coordinate 9,503 downwards.
CGAGATTGGCGTAGTAGTACTGCGCCAGAAGCGCTTCGCTGACCTTGTAATCGGCACCGGCAAAATTGAACGCGTTGCTTTCCCGAGTACCGCCGGCCACGGCCAGGCCGGTGCTGTCGCTGGAGCCGCGACCCGTGGCGTGTTCAAGATGGCCACCGGTCAGGGTCAGGTGTTCGAAGTCATTGGAAACGATCTGCCCACCTTCGAACGTCTGTGGCAGCAACCGGCCGTCGTTGGCCTGCAAGATCGGCAACTTCGGCGTCAGGGTGCCGTAACGCATTTCAGTCTGGGCAACGCGCATCTTCGCCGTCGCACCGAAACGCGTCCATTGCTCGGCGGCGCCATTGCCATCGCTGGGGATCATCGAACTGCCGACATGGCGACCGTCACCGCTGTCCAGCCGAACACCCAACAAGCCGAGTGCATCAACGCCAAAGCCGACCGTGCCTTCGGTGTATCCCGACTGATAGTTGAGCATGAATCCCTGAGCCCACTCTTCGGTTCTGGAAGGACTCGCGGCGCCATCGCGATTGTCGTTATTGAAGTAAAAGTTGCGCATCCCGAGGGTCGCTTTACTGTCTTTAATAAAGTCCGCCATGCTCAACGGACTGAAAAGAGCACTGCCGATCGCAATCAGTGCCAACGGTTGTTTATTCATTGATTGAAGTTCCTGAGCCGCCAGCGGTCTGGCTGGCGACCGGTCATTAAGAGAGATTTATGCTCAAGACACTGGACACCGGCTCACCCGCCATCAGCCGGGTCAGCAGTTGCGGTTCTGCCCGGTCCGATGCCAGTGCGCGCTCGATGACGTCTTGCGCGGTGGCCGGATCGAGAAACAACACACCGTTGTCGTCCGCCAGCACCAGATCGCCGGGATGCACCGTGACACCGGCGCAGTGAATCGGCTGATTGATCTGGCTGTCACCACGGCCATGCAACTTGGTGGTCAGCAGGCTGGTGCCGCGAGCGAAGACCGGTAGCCCGGCTTCACGCAGTTCGAGCAAGTCGGTCACCGCGCCGTCCACCACAATGCCCACCGCACCCGCACAACTCGCCGCGCAACTGGTGACCGCGCCCACGGGGGCGTGTTGCCAGTCACCGTCAGTGTCGATCACCAACACATCGCCGGGCTGGATCAGCGCTAATGCCTGGTTGACCGCGATGGCGTCGGCGCCCACCAGTTTCAGGGTCAGCGCGCGGCCGACCAGTCTCACATTGGGCACCATGGCTCGCAGTTGTGAGTCGGCAAAACCCTGCTCGAGAAAATGCCCGAGGGTTGGAAAGCTCACCGCGTTGAGCTGCTCGATCAGCCGGGACTCATCCATGCTGCGGCTCCTTCGCAATCAGCTCGGCGACACAGTCGATTTCCAGCGACACGCCCCAAAGGGCCACGCAGACCGTGGTGCGAGCCGGCGGCGCATGGCCGAGGAACTCGCGATACACCGCGTTGAACGGCTCCAGTTGCGCGGGATCGGTGAGGTAGGCGTTAACCTTGATCACGTGGCTGAAGTCGGACCCGGCTTCAATCAGGATCGCCTCCAGATTGCGTAAGGTTTGCCGTACTTGTTCGGAGAAATCGGCGGGTTGGTCATAGAGCCCGCTCTGGGCCGGAATTTGCCCGGCGGTGAACACCAGGTGACCGCTGACCACCGCCTGGGAGTAAGGGCCGACCGGGCCGATAAAGCCTGGGGCTGACTGAATTCTGCGCATGTTGTTGAACTCCATTAATCAGGCGGCAGCCGATTTGACCGGTTTGCCGAGGGCTGGCTCGTCCGTCGGCACTGCCGTTGGGACGTCGCTGATGTCTCGCTTGAAGGTCTCGGTCAGCAACAACAGCGCTATCAGCGAAATCAACGCCGCGCCGATCATGTACCAGGCCACCGACGAACCTTTTCCGGTCGCCGCAAGCAATGCGGTGGTGACAATAGGTGTCGCGGCGCTGCCAAGCAGGCCGGACAACATGTAGCTGATGGACAATCCCGAATAACGCACACGCGTGCCGAACAGTTCGGCGAGGAACGTCGCGATCGGTCCGTAGTTGGCGGCGAACGCGGTCATCAACAGCAAGTAGCCGAAGATCACCAAGGGCAACTCTTTGGTGTCCATCAACCAGAACATCGGGAACGCCACCAAGGCTTCGGCGACGATGCCGGCGACAATAATCGGCTTGCGTCCGAAGCGGTCCGACAGCGCGCCAAACACCGGCAACATGACGATGCACCAGGCGCAGGACAACAGCACCACGCCGAGCATCACGCTACGGCTGAAGCCGAGATTCTGCGTGCCGTAGGTCAAGCCGAACGCGACGATGATGTTGAACGACGCACCGGTCGACATCGTAGCGATCCCGCCCAGTACCACTTGTTTCCAGTACTTGCGGAAGACTTCAGCCAGCGGCATTTTCACCTGGACTTCGGCTTCCTTGACCTTGTTGAAGGCCGGGGTTTCAGCGATGTTCAGGCGGATGTACAAGCCCACGGCGATCAGCAGCACGCTGGCCAGGAACGGAATGCGCCAGCCCCAGGCCAACAGGTCTTCAGGCGACAGCCACGCCGCGATCAGCAGGAAGGCCAGGTTGGCAATCATGGTCCCGGCCGGAACGCCGATCTGTACCCATGAACCGTACAAGCCGCGCTTGTTGGTCGGCGCATGTTCCACCGCCATCAGCACCGCCCCGCCCCACTCGCCGCCCAATGCCAGGCCTTGAATCACCCTTAACAGCAACAACAGGATCGGCGCCCAGATACCAATGGCCGCGTAGTTCGGTAGTAACCCGATCGCGAAAGTGGCGGCGCCCATGGTCAGCAGCGAAATCAGCAACATCGACTTGCGGCCCAAACGGTCACCGAAATGCCCGAACAAGGCAGCGCCGACGATCCGCGCCAGGTACGCCGAAGCAAAAGTACCAAAGGCCAGTAACGTGCCAATCAATGGCACGAAGTCCGGGAAGAACACTTTGTTGAACACCAGCGCCGAGGCGGTGGCGAAAACGAACAAGTCGTACCACTCCACCGTGGTGCCGATCACGCTGGCCACGGCCACTTTCTTCATGCTGATTGCAACTTCCGGCGGCGCGCCGGACTTTTCTACAGGCGATAGATCGCTCATCACTGTCTCCAGGAATTCTTCAAGAACTCGTTATTTAATTGTTTTTACTGGCAGTAAAACGTTTGATGTGAGGGATTGTTGTTATAACTCGCCCAACTAAGCGGGCGAGTTTGCAAGGCACTTTTTATTAATAACCCAGTGTTCTGTCCGCACAATTCAATAACGGCTCACCGGCATTTAAACGACGGAAACTCTCCGCTACTTGTTCGGCAATACAATCATGGGAGGCGGCCGACGCCATGTGCGGTGTGATAGTGACGCCGGGCATGTTCCAGAGGCGGTGATCGACCGGCAGCGGTTCTTGTTCGAAAACATCCAGCAAAGCACCGCGCAGTTTTCCTCGCTTGAGCGCTTGTTCGAGGTCATCAATGTTCAGATGACCGCCCCGGCCACAATTGACCAGCGCGGCGCCGTTGGCCAATCGCTCGAACGTTGCATTGCCGAGAATGCCGCGGGTTTCGCTGGTCAGCGGCAGCAGGTTGATCAGCAACTCCACACCGTCGAGAAAAGGATTGAATGCCTCGGCCCCGGCGAAGGTCTGCACGCCCGGCAAGTCCTTGCTGCGGCGAGCCCACCCGCGTACGTCGTAACCAGCGGCGGCCAGATCCTCGGCAATGGCGCTGCCCAACGAGCCAAGCCCCATCACCCCGACCTTGAACTGGCCCGCCGCCCGTTGCAGCGGGCGCTCCCAGCGCTGCTCCCGTTGTTGCTCCAGCACCCGATCAAAACCACGGTGATAGTGAATCACCGCCCAGCGCACATATTCGGTCATGCCTTGACGGTGACCGGGATCGACCACCCGGCATACCGGCAAATCCGGGCACGACGGGTCGTGCTCCAGGTGATCGATACCGGCGGCCACCGAGTGAATGACCTGCAGGTTCGGCAACGCGCCGAGGCTGCCCGGCAAGGGAAACCAGCACGCGGCAATCTGCGCGTTGACCGCTTGTGGATCATCGGCCAACACAGCCTTGAGTTGCGGCGCGCTGCGGGCAAACGCAGCCTGCAATTGCTTGAGCAGCAGACTGTCGCGGGACAGCAAAACCACGGTGTTGATGACGGTGTTCACGATAAGTAGGACTCGCGCTGGGATTCGATCAAGGTCAGAGCGGCCTCCCAGGCCAGGTCGATGATGTTGTCCTGTTCATCACGGTCAAACTGTTCGGCGGTGTGCGCACAGACTTCCGGAGACGGGTAATGCAGGGCCGAACCACCGGCCAGCGCCTGGACCTGTGCCTGACAGGCGCGTTCCAGGAAGTGAATCTCCTGAAACGCCTGAGCCACGCCGGAGCCGCCGACCAGCAGGCCATGATTGCGCAGGATCATCGCCCGGTGCGGTCCCAGGTCGGCAATCAAACGCTCGCGCTCATCCAGCGACAGGGCAATGCCTTCATAGGTGTGATACGCCAACTTGCCGTAGAACTTCAGCGCGTGCTGACTGATCGGCAACAAGCCGTGCTTCTGCGCGGCGACGGCCATGCCGGCGGCGGTGTGGGTGTGAATCACACAGTTGAGATCCGGGCGAGCCATGTGGATTGCCGAGTGAATCACAAAGCCTGCGGCATTGACCCGATGCCCTTCGTAGGCCGGATCGACCACTCGCCCTTCCTGATCGATACGCACCAGATCCGAGGCGCGCATGCGGTCGAAAATCACCCCGTAGCGGTTGATCAGAAAGTGATGCTCAGGCCCTGGAATCCGCAGGGTAATGTGGGTGTCGATCAGGTCGGTCATGCGAAAGTGCGCGACCAGGCGATACAGCGCGGCCAGTTCGCAACGGGCTTGCCATTCAACCGGACCGATGTGTTCAGGTTTACTCACGAATACACCTCTTTAGCAGCGTGGGTGACGACCGGGTTGGCGCGCAGGCGGGCCAGGCCGCAAACACCGATCAAGGACAGGGCCGACAGCAACGTGAAGAACACCGCCAATGGCAGCCACTGCCCGGAAAACTTGCTCGCCAGCAGCGTGCCGATCAGCGGCGTGGTGCCGCCGGCGAGCGCGCAACTCAACTGGTATGCGATGGAAATGCCCGAGTAGCGCAGGTGCACCGGGAACGCCTGGGTCATGTAACCGGCAATCACCGCGTACAGCGCCGAGAGGATCACCACCGCCAGGGCAATGCCGACGGTCATCAGCACAATGTTCTGCGTACTCACCAGCAGGAACATCGGATACGGCGTGACCATGCACAGCAGCGCGACGAGCTTGAGGAAACGGCCTTCGCCGATGCGCTCGGCGAGCAGTGCGGAAAGCGGTTGCGAGAGCAGTTGAATGACAGTCACCAGGAACAGGCAATCGAGGATCGTCGAGCGCGGGATACCCTGGTATTGGGTGACGTAAGTGATCATGAAGGTGTTGGTGAAGAAGAACCCGGCCGAACCGATGGTCACGGCTGCGGCAGCAAACAGGATCTGCCGCCAGCAGGTGCGGATCACGTCCTTCACCGGGTATTTCGCCGTTTCGTTGTTGTCCTTCGCCTTGGCGAATTCCGGAGACTCGTGGACGCCGGAACGAATCATCAGCCCAACCATCATCAGCACACCGCTGGCGAGAAACGGCAGACGCCAGCCCCAGGCGAGGAAGTCCTCCGGCTCAAGGGCGGTCACCAGACGAAAGGCGATCAAAGCCAGCAACAAACCGGCCGGACTGCCGAGCTGGGCGAACGAGGCGTAAAAGGTTTTGCGCTTGGCCGGCGCATGTTCGCTGGCCATCAACACCGCCCCGCCCCACTCGCCGCCGACCGAAATACCCTGGATCAACCGCAGCACAATCAGGCCAATCGGAGCCCAGATGCCGGCGCTGGCGTAGCTCGGCAACATGCCGATGCCGGCGGTGGCCAGCCCCATCAGGGCCATGGTCACCAGCAACATTTTCTTGCGGCCCAGACGATCGCCCAAATGTCCGAAAACCATACCGGCCATGGGACGGGCGATGAAGCCAACGGCGAAACCGCCGAAGGCTGCCAACGTGCTCATCACTGGGTCGCTGCTGGGAAAGAACACTTGCCCGAGCACCAGCGCCGCCGCCGTGGCGTAGATGTAAAAGTCGTAGAACTCAATGGTCGTGCCAATGAAAGCTGCGGCCGCGGCTCGTCGCGGTTGGGGAGTAGTGTGCATGCAAGGACCCTGTGTATTTATAGTTTTGGGCAGGTACTGAAGGCTGGTTACGGTTGCACTCTGTGGCGCTTGTGGGCTTTATCGCTTCCGTGCCAGGATTAGTCAATTTTCATATTCTTATCTGTACTATTAGCACTGCTACTACATGGGGTTTTTATGTCCTCCACCTCCAACCCGTGGGTCGGCCGCCGCTTTCTGAATGACCGTCTCGACTGGAACCTGCTGCGCACTTATCTGGTGATCGGTCAGGAAGGCAGCATGAGTCGGGCTGCCGCGCGGCTGCACATCACCCAGTCGGCGGTCAGCCAGGCTTTGAAGCGTCTGGAAGAACAACTGGAATGTGTGTTGATCGCCCGCAGTGGGCGACGGTTCGATCTGACGGAAACCGGGGAAGAAGTCCTGCGCATTGCAACGGACATTTACGGCGATATTTCGCGCTTGGGAACGGTGCTGGAGAGTCGGCACGACGACGTGGTGGGCAAGATTCGCATCCTCACCGTCAGCGGCGTGCAAGCACGGCACTACGATGAGTTCCTCGCCGATTTCCATGAAACCCACCCGAAAATCGAGCTGGAAGTCGAGGTGATGGGCAGTTCGAACATCATCAGTTCGCTGCTGCAAAAGACCGCGACCATCGGCGTCGGATTGTGCCGTTTACCGCAGCCGCGACTGGAACAGCGGGTATTGTTTCGCGAGCGTTATGCGTACTTTTGCGGGCAGCGTCATCGACTTTTCGGACAAGAGAATCTGACCCTGGAACAGCTCGCTGCAGAGAATTTCGTCAGCTTCACCAGCGATCAGCTCGGCGGCAACCTTTCCCCCCTGACCCTGTTTCGCGACCAGCAAGGCTTTACCGGCAAGATCGTTGCGTCATCTACCAGTTTCGAAGAGATTTACCGCTTGATCTGCGCAGGGTTTGGTATCGGGTGTCTGCCGACTCATCTGGTGCGCAGGGATGTCGAGCAAGGTTTGCTCTGGCGTTTGCCGCCGGAAGATGGCGTGGTGGATTTCGATATCCAGCTGTTGTGGAATCGCGAGCAGAAGATGAGTCAGGCCGAAACCGTGTTCCTGGAAAGCTTCCAGCACATGCTCAGCATTCGTGAGCCTGTGCTGTGAAGCCTTGATCCTTAAACGTGAGGGTCGCCCGGGGCTTTGCTCGGCGCGGCGTATTGCGGCTTCAGGTGGCCGCCCTGATCGAGTAGCCAGGCATCCATGATCTGCCGCACCACAGGGCCGGCAACGCGACCACCGGCCTCGCCGTTTTCGATCATCACCGAGATGACAATCTTCGGATGTTCGGCCGGGGCAAAACCGACGAACAACGCATTGTCGCGGTTACGCTCAAGGGTTTTCGCCCGGTTGTAGCGCTCACCCTGCTTGATCGCCACCACTTGCGCGGTGCCACTTTTGCCGGCAATGCGGTACTGCGCGCCCTCCGCCGCCGCTCGGGCAATCCCGCGGGCGTCGTGCATGACCATCTGCATGCCGTGGTTGACCTGCTCCCAGTCACGCGGATCCTTGAGCAGGATGTTCGGCATCGGATGTTCGTCCACCGGCGCGACACCGTCCACGGTCTTGGCCAAATGCGGACGATTCCACACGCCTTTGTTGGCAATCAGCGCGGTGGCCTGGGCCAGTTGCAGAGGGGTGACCTGCATGTAGCCTTGGCCAATGCCGAGGATCACTGTCTCGCCGGGGAACCATGCCTGTCGCCGCGTGGCGCGCTTCCAGGCCTGAGACGGCATCAGACCGGGAGACTCTTCGAACATGTCCAGCGAGACCTTCTCGCCAAGGCCGAACATCGCCATGTAGTCGTGCAGGCGGTCGATGCCCAGCTTGTGGGCCAGATCGTAGAAGTAGGTGTCGTTGGAGCGCATGATCGCCGTGTCCATGTTCACCCAGCCATCACCACTGTGGTTCCAGTTACGGTACTTATGATCGAAATCCGGTAACTGGTAATAGCCCGGATCGAAGACGCGGGTCTGCGGGGTGACCACCCCGGCGTCGAGGCCAGCGATCGCCACTTCCGGCTTGATGGTCGAGCCCGGCGCGTAGAGCCCGCGCAGCACGCGGTTGAACAGCGGCCGGTCGATGGAATCGTGCAACGCCGCGTATTCCTTGAAGCTGATGCCCGTCACAAACAGGTTCGGGTCGAAGCTTGGCTTGCTGACCATGGCCAATACTTCGCCGGTCGACGGATCGAGAGCGACCACCGAGCCACGGCGATCGCCCAACGCCTCCTCGGCGGCTTCCTGAAGTTTGACGTCGAGGCTCAGGACGATGTTTTTGCCAGGGATCGGATCGGTGTGCTTGAGCACTCGCAACACGCGACCCTGGGCATTGGTTTCGACTTCTTCGTAACCCACGTGGCCGTGCAATTCTGATTCGTAGAATTTCTCGATACCGGTTTTGCCAATGGATTGGGTGCCACGGTATTCCACCGTGTCCAGGGCTTTGGATTCTTTTTCGTTAATGCGACCGACGTAGCCGATCGAATGGGCAAAGTGCGCGCCCATGGGGTAGTGGCGAACGAACTGTGGCTCTACATCGATTCCGGGCAGACGGAACTCGTTGACGGCGAGTACGGCTATCTGTTCTTCGCTGAGCTCATAGAACAGCGTGACCGGGACGAAGGGGTGCCTGGCCTGCTTCATCGCCTTGTCAAACAGCGTGCGGTCCTCAGCCGGCAGGTGCAGGAGGTTGACCACTTCATCCAGCTCGCTTTTGACATCAGAAGCGCGTTCGCGGGTGATGGTCAAGTTGAAACTGGGCCGGTTGTCTGCCAGCACCACGCCATTGCGGTCGTAGATCAGCCCACGAGTTGGAGTGATCGGCAGGACATGGACGCGGTTGTTTTCGGAGATCGTCGAGTGATAGTCGAACTCGACAACCTGCAGGACGTACATGCGCACCACCAGCGCGCAACTAATGGCGGCGACGAACAAGGCGCAGGCCATCAGTCTTTTGTTGACCAGGCGCGTCTCTTTTTCGTGGTCCTTGATCGGTATCGGTTCGGGCATTTCTGCAGCAACTCTTTGACTAAAAACGGGAGTACCGATCCGTAGGCTTGCAGTCAGTCCATTGAAACGAGCTGCACCATACCAAAAACGACGTGGTTTTTAGCGCGCTCTGCCGAAGTTTCACGAACGATGCGACCGTTACCAGGGATGGCTATCGGCTAGCCCTTTATTGCCAAAGCACTTTCCTGCGGGCAAAACAAAACCCCTACCTGCATACGCAGATAGGGGTTTCGGAATTTAATCTTGACGATGACCT
>NZ_JBXANU010000028.1:0-86837 GCF_058802085.1 Pseudomonas sp. GW822-FHT02G04 | reverse complement strand
CGCGAAGGCGTAGTGTCAGTCGATATCAATGTTGAATGACACGACGCCTTCGCGGGCAAGCCTCGCTCCTACAGCGAAGCCGGCGCCTAGCCTCAAGGCTGCCAGAAGTTCTTCTCCCCACTCAACTTCCGATCCAGAAAGCTCGCCGCGCTGATCAGCGCCAGATGGGTCAGTGCTTGCGGTGTGTTGCCCAGGTGTCGGGCGTGGCTGTCGAGTTCTTCGGCGTACAGCCCCAGAGGGTTGGCGTACCGCATCAATTGTTCGAACTCCAGGTGCGCCTTTTCTATCTGGCCGGCGCGGGCCAGGCATTCGACGTACCAGAACGAGCAGGCGGCGAAGGCGCCTTCGGTGCAGGGCAGGCCGTCGATCTGGCTGTCGTCGTTGCGGTAGCGGTAGACCATGCCCGTGCGCACCAGGGTTTTCTCGATGGCTTCAAGGGTTGCGATCCAGCGTGGATCCTTGGCACTGACGAAGCGCACCAGCGGCATCAGCAGCATCGAGCCGTCGAGGCCGGTGCCGCCGATGTGCTGGACGAAATGCCCGCGCTCTTCATTCCAGAAGTTGCTCCAGATGTCGGCGTAGATCGCTTGACGAGTCTGGTCCCAACGGACAAACGGGGCGGGCAGCGAGCGTTTGGAGGCCAGCCGGATGGCCCGATCCAGCGCCACCCAGCACATCAGTCGCGAGTGCAGGAAATCATGCTGCTCGCCGCGCATTTCCCAGATGCCAACGTCCTTTTGCTGCCAGGTTTCGCAGACCTGATCGACCACTTCCACGGTGTGTTTCCAGCCTTCATGGGAAATCGCTTCACCGTATTTGTTGACCAGGTACACCGCGTCCATCAGCTCGCCGAAGATGTCGAGCTGGATTTGATCGTAGGCCTGATTGCCGATGCGCACCGGCGTCGCGCCGCCATGGCCGGACAGGTGCGCAAGTTCGACTTCCGGCAGTTCCTGGCGGCCATCAATGGCATACAGAATATTGAGTTTCATCGGCTTGCCACGGCAATCGCTGACCCTGCCGCGCAGCCAGCGCATGTAGGCGTTGGCTTCTTCGACGAAGCCCAGGCGCATGAAGGCGTAGACGGTGAATGAGGCGTCGCGGATCCAGGTATAGCGGTAGTCCCAGTTACGTGTGCCGCCGGGTGTTTCCGGCAGGCCGAAGGTGGCGGCTGCGAGGATCGCGCCGTGTTTGCGCGAGGTCAGCAGCTTCAGCGCCAGGGCCGAACGGCTGACCATTTCCCGCCAGCGACCCCGGTAATTGGACTGGCCGATCCAGTCGCGCCAGAACTTCAGGGTACGCTCCAGGCACAGTGCGGCGGCGCCTTCCTTGAAGCGCGGATCGTCAACGCCGCCGAGCAGAAATTCGGCGCTCTGGCCCTGTTCGAGGGTGAATTCGGCAATCGCTGCATTGCCTTCGACGCGCAAGGGCTGATCCGAACACAGCTGCATGGGCGGTTGACCGGAGGCCTCGAAATACACATTCCGACCACGCACCCGGGCCTTGGTGTGAGCCCGCCCGTAGTCATGACGCAGGTTGCAGAACATCTGTATCGTCGCTTGACCGCTGACCACGCGCACCCGGCGCATCAACATCGGCAAATCATCCTCGCTGTCGCCGATCGGCAGCAGGTCGATGACTTCGACCACCGCGTTATCGCTCAGCCAGCGGGTTTGCAAGACGTTGGTGTCGGGCAGGTAAATCTGCTCGCGGCGGGCGTCGGGCAGGTCCGGGGCCAGTTGGAAAATGCCGGCAGCGGGGGTATCCAGCAGCGAGCAGAAGATCGACGGACTGTCGAATTCCGGCCAGCAGAAAAAGTCCACGCTGCCCTTGTCGTTGATCAGCGCCGCGCTGCACATGTCGCCAATGATGCCGTGGGCGTCGATCGCGCTTTGTCGTTCGGAATGATCAGCCATTGCTGCAGAACTCCGGGAACCGAGGGCCTATCCAGCTGACTGGTTTAAGCCGCAGAGAGTTCATTTGGCGACGAACCGGCGTTCACACTCAAGCAACAATTCGACGCTTTCCCGCAGGCCGACGTTTGTGGCAAGTTGCAGGCCCTTGTTGAGGCCCGATCCCATGGCAAACCCCTACCGCGAGCTGTTCCACGCCCCAGGCGCACGCGCCTTTGTGCTGGCCGGGATGATCGCGCGCATGCCGATTTCCATGACCGGCATCGGCCTGATCACCATGCTCTCGCAGCTCCAGGGTGGTTACGGCCTGGCGGGCTCCATCGCGGCGACCTTTGCCCTGGCCACGGCGTTTTGTGCGCCGCAGGTTTCGCGACTGGTGGACCGATTTGGGCAAGGCCGGATTTTGCCGGTGTCGGCGCTGGTCGGCGGCGGGGCGCTGTTGATGCTGTTGCTCTGCACCCGCTTGCAGGCGCCGCACTGGACGTTGTTTGCGTTCGCTGCGCTGGCCGGTTGCATGCCGAGCATGTCGGCGATGGTGCGGGCGCGCTGGACCGAGTTGTATCGCGGTCGCCCTGAGTTGCAAACCGCGTATGCGCTGGAATCGGTGCTGGACGAGGTGTGTTTTATTGTCGGGCCGCCGTTGTCGGTGGGGTTGTGCGTGGTGGTGTTCCCGGAGGCGGGGCCGTTGGCGGCGTTGCTGATGCTGGCGATCGGGGTCACGGCGCTTGTGTTGCAGCGCGGCACCGAGCCACCGGTGCATCCCCATGAAGAACACCATCAGGGTTCGATCATCCGCTTGAGCGAAATCCAGTTGTTGATGCTGTTGATGCTGTTGATGGTCGACATGGGCACCATCGTCGGTGTGGTGGATGTGGTCAGCGTCGCTTTCGCCGCGCAGCAGGGGCAACCGGCGGCGGCGAGTATTGTGCTGTCGGTGTATGCCATCGGATCATGTCTGGCCGGGTTGGCGTTCGGCGCGTTGCGCTCGAAACTGCCGCTGCCGTTACTGTTTCTCTACGGCGGGGTGGCGACGGCGGTGACCACGTTGCCGTTGCTGTTGGCGGCGAATATTGTCGGCTTGTCGCTGGCGGTGTTCGTCGCCGGGTTGTTCTTTGCTCCGACCCTGATTGTGGCGATGGCGCTAGTGGAACGCATCGTGCCGCCGGCCAGGCTCACCGAGGGACTGACCTGGCTGGTCACCGGTTTGAGCATCGGCGTGGCTCTCGGCGCGGCCAGTTCCGGCTGGCTGGTGGATGCGTTCGGGGCGCGCAGCGGATTCTGGGTGTCGATTGCCGCAGATGCCGTGGTGTTGGGGGCGGCGGTGCAGAGCTTCCGTCATTTGAAATGAAGATTGACGGTGGGAGCAGGCTTGCCCGCGACTGCGTTTTTTCAGGTATTGCGCGTCATCGTTCATCGCGGGCAAGTCGGATCGCCGCATCGCACGCTCCCACAGGTAACGAGCACCTGCAGCGGAAATTTAACCGGCACTGACTAATTTGTACCGCTTGCGGACCGTCCTCCCTTACAGACGACTTTTTGAGGTAAACGTGGTGACCGAGTTGACCCTGCTGTGTCTGCCGTATTCTGGCGCCAGTGCCATGGTCTACAGCCGCTGGCGGCGCAAGTTGCCGCAGTGGCTGCAGTTGCAGCCGGTGGAGCTACCGGGACGGGGCGCACGGTTCGGTGAACCGCTGCACACCGACATGCGCGCGTTGGCGATGCAATTGGCCAGGGAATTGCGTTCGACGCTCAAGGCGCCTTACGCCTTGTTTGGTCATAGTCTGGGCGCCTTGCTCGCGTGCGAGCTGGCCCACGCCTTTCGTGTGTTGGGTTGCCCGGAACCGGTGGCGCTGTTTGCCTCGGGAACGGCGGCGCCGACGATGCGGGCCGATTACGACCGCGGCTTTGCCGAGCCGAAAACCGATGCGCAGCTGATCGAGCAACTACGAACGCTCAATGGCACCAGTGAAGAGGTGCTGGCCAATGAAGAGCTGATGAGCCTGACGCTGCCGATTCTGCGCGCGGACTTTCTGCTGTGCGGACGTTTTCAGCCGGTACAGCGGCCATTGCTCAAGTGCCCGGTGCATGTGCTGGGTGGCAAGGCCGACAAGGCCACTACCGAACAGTTGATCGGCTGGAGCAGGGAAACCCACGGCAGCTTTTCGGTGGACATGCTGGCCGGTGGGCACTTCTTCATTCATGAACACGAAGCCAAGGTGCTGCGGCTGATCAAGGATCAGCTGGGGGGGCATCATCGGCGGCATGCCTTGGCGGCTGTCAGTTAACACGATGCTTCAGTTTGGTGATCTCTGTGGCGAGGGAGCTTGCTCCCGCTGGGTTGCGAAGCGACCCTAAAACCTGCGACCTCGCTGTGTCAGGAATACCGCATTCGCCGGTTTACGACTGCTGCGCAGCCGAGCGGGAGCAAGCTCCCTCGCCACAGGTCTGTGTCCGGCCTTCATTTCTTCGTTACACCGCCGATTCCAGCCGCTTCGACCTCCCTTCCTGATACTTGTTCTCAAACGCTAATTTTTCCGGTCTGCATTCGTTTCATAGGGACGACGTGCCTTTGTGCTTCCTGCCTACTGATCCGGATGCTAAGAAATGAATGCTGAAGACTCCTTGAAACTTGCTCGCCGGTTTATCGGGTTGCCCCTGGAAAAGCGCCAGATGTTCCTTGCGGCCTTGCACAAGGAGGGCGTGGACTTCGCCCGTTTTCCGATTCCGCAAGGCGTCGAGGCCGAGGATCGGCAAGCGCTGTCCTACGCCCAGCAACGTATGTGGTTTCTCTGGCAGCTGGACCCGCACGGCGGCGCCTACAACTTGCCGGGCGCGGTGCGCCTGACCGGGCAACTGAACCTGCCGGCCCTGGAGCAGGCGTTCGCCAGCCTGGTGGCGCGTCATGAAACCCTGCGCACGGTGTTCCAGTGTCAGACCGACGAGACCCTGCAACAAGCGCCGACCCGTGCGCCGCTGGTGATCGAGCAGGTCGATTTCAGCGCGTTGCCAACCCTTGAGCGCGAACAGGCCGTGGCCGAGGCCGCCCAGCAGCAATCGTTGCTGCCGTTCGATTTGGCCGTCGGGCCGCTGCTGCGGGTCAAGCTGCTCAAGCTCGCCGAGCACGAACACGTGCTGCTGCTGACTCTGCACCACATCGTTTCTGATGGTTGGTCGATGAACGTGTTGATCGACGAGTTCATCCGCTGCTACGACGCCCATGATGCCGGCGCGCAACCGCAGCTCGCGCCGTTGCCGATTCAGTACAGCGACTATGCCTTGTGGCAACGCCGCTGGCTGGAAGCCGGGGAGCAGGCGCGGCAGCTGGAATACTGGCAAGCCCAATTGGGCTTCGAGCATCCGGTGCTGGAACTGCCCACCGATCACCCGCGCCCGGCGATGCCCAGCTATCGCGGCACGCGTTATGAGTTCGGCGTCGACGGCCAACTGGCCGAGCAACTGCGAGCCACCGCGCAGAAACACAACATCACCTTGTTCATGCTGTTGCTCGGCGCGTTCAACGCGTTGCTGCACCGCTACACCGGGCAGACCGACATTCGCGTCGGCGTGCCGATCGCCAACCGCAATCGCGGCGAAATCGAAGGCCTGATCGGTTTCTTCGTCAACACCCAAGTGCTGCGCACCCGCCTCGATGGCCAGACCCGCGTCGCCGATTTGCTCAGTGACATCAAGGAAACCGCCCTCGGCGCCCAGGCCCATCAGGACTTGCCGTTCGAGCGGTTGGTGGAAGCGTTGAAACTGGAGCGCAGCCTCAGCCACACGCCGTTGTTCCAGGTGATGTACAACCATCAGCCGCAGGTGGCGGACATTTCCACGGTGACCACCGCCTCGGGCCTGGAACTGGGCGTGATCGAATGGGAAGGGCGCACCACCCAGTTCGACCTGACCCTGGACACCTATGAAAAGGCCGGCACACTGCACGCCGCGCTGACCTATGCCAACGACCTGTTCGATGCGCCGACCATCGCCCGCATGGCACGGCACTGGACTCATTTGCTGCACGGCATGGTCAGCGACAGCCAGCAGCGCATCAGCGATTTGCCGTTGCTTGAAACCGAGGAATACCAGCGCATCGTCCATGACTGGAACCGCGCTGACGAAGGTTTCGCCGATGATCTGTGCATCCATGAGCTGATCGCCAGGCAGGTCGCGGCCATGCCAGACGCGTTGGCGGTGACCTTCTCTGAGAAACAGCTGACTTACGCTGAACTCGACAGCCGCGCCACCCAACTCGCCCACAAGCTGATCGAGTTGGGCGTGGGCCCGGAAGTGCGGGTCGGCGTGGCGATGCAGCGTTCCGACAGTCTGTTGGTGGCGTTGCTCGCGGTACTCAAGGCCGGCGGCGCCTATGTGCCGCTGGACCCGGATTACCCGGCCGACCGCGTGGCCTACATGCTCGAAGACAGCCGCGCTTTGGTGCTGCTGACCGAGCAGGCTGTCGCGGCAACATTGAACGTCACTGCCGAGACACAAGTGCTGTTGATGGACAGCGCCGAGCCATGGCTGGCCGCTTACCCAAGCAGCGCTCCGGTGACCCGCGTCACGCCGGATAACCTCGCCTATGTGATCTACACCTCCGGTTCCACCGGCAAGCCCAAAGGCGTGGCCATCGCCCATCGCAACGTGCTGGCGCTGATCGACTGGTCGCAATCGGTGTACAGCCGCGACGACATTCAGGGTGTGCTGGCCTCGACCTCGGTGTGTTTCGATCTGTCGGTGTGGGAGTTGTTTGTCACCCTGGCCAACGGCGGTTCAGTGATCATCGCCCGCAACGCCCTGGAGCTGCCGCAACTGCCGGCCCGCGATCAGGTGCGCCTGATCAACAGCGTGCCGTCGGCGATCAATGCGCTGCACAGTGCCGGGCAGATCCCGCCGGGCGTGCGCATCATCAACCTCGCCGGTGAGCCGCTGAAGCAGAGCCTGGTGGAGGCGTTGTATCAGCAGCCGACCATCGAGCACGTCTACGACCTCTACGGTCCATCGGAGGACACTACCTATTCCACCTGGACTCGCCGCCAGGCCGGCGGCAGCGCCAACATCGGCCGACCGCTCAAACACACCGCCAGCTATTTGCTGGATGCCGATCTGCAAACGGTGCCGCAGGGCGTATCGGCCGAGCTGTACCTGGCCGGCGCGGGCATCACCCGGGGTTACCTGGCGCGACCGGGCATGACCGCCGAGAAGTACGTGCCGAACCCGTTTGCCAGCAATGGCGAGCGCCTGTACCGCACCGGTGATTTGACCCGCTATCAGGTCGACGGCGCGCTGCAATACGTCGGTCGCATCGACCATCAGGTCAAGGTTCGTGGCTTCCGGATCGAACTGGGTGAAATCGAAGCTCGGCTGTTGCAGCAGGACGCGGTACGCGAACTGGCGGTGCTGGCCCAGGATGGCGTTAGCGGTCAGCAACTGGTCGCCTACATCGTGCCGACCGATGCCGCGGTGTTGGCGGACGATGCCGATGCTCAAGCGAACCTGCGCGAAACCCTGAAAGCTGCGCTGCGCCAACATTTGCCGGACTACATGGTCCCGGCGTATCTGCTGTTCCTCGAACAATTGCCGTTGACCCCCAACGGCAAGCTCGACCGCAAGGCCTTGCCTGCGGTCGACGGCACCCAGCAGCAACGTGAACACGTGGCGCCACGCACGGCTCTGGAAAAGTCCCTGGCGGCGATCTGGCAGGACGTCCTGGCCATCGACAGCGTCGGCCTGGAAGACAACTTCTTTGAGCTGGGCGGCGACTCCATTGTGTCGATGCAAGTGGTCAGCCGCGCGCGTCAGGCGGGCATCGTGTTGAGCCCCAAAGACCTGTTCCAGCACCAGACCATCCGCAGCCTGGCGCAAGTGGCCCGCAGCGGCGAGCAGAACCTGATCGATCAAGGTCCGGCTGTTGGCGCGGTGGCCCTGACGCCGGTGCAGCACTGGTTCTTCGAGCAAGCCATTCCTGAACGCCAACACTGGAACCAGTCGCTACTGCTGGTGCCGCGCGAAACGCTGGATGCCGGGGCGCTGGATCAAGCGTTGGCGCAGTTGCTCACGCATCACGACGGTTTGCGTCTGCGTTATGAACAGACCGATGCCGGTTGGCAGCAGGCCTATGGCGCAATGTCCGGTGAGTCGGTGTTGTGGCAACGCTCGGCGCAATCGCTCGAAGAGCTGAATGCGTTGTGCGACGAAGCCCAGCGCAGTCTTGATCTGAGCAACGGCCCGTTGCTGCGAGGGTTGTCGGTGCAGATGGCCGATGGCACTCAGCGGCTGCTGCTGGTGATTCACCACTTGGCGGTGGACGGTGTTTCATGGCGGGTATTGCTGGAAGATCTGCAGCAGTTCTATCGCCAGGCACGCGACGGCTCGACGCTGACGACGGCGACGAAAACCAGTTCATACCAGCGCTGGGTGGCGCGTCTGCAAAGCCACCTGCCGACGTTCCAGCACAGCGTCGATTATTGGCAGGCGCAACTGCGCGATGCAGCGCAAAACGACTTGCCGTGCGACCGCCCTGACGGCGCACTGCAAAACCGTTTCGAGCAGAAAGTCGAACTGACCTTCGACACCGAACAAACCCGCAAACTGCTGCAACAGGCGCCGGCGGCTTATCGGACCCAGGTCAATGATCTGCTGCTGACCGCGCTGGCGCGGGCCGTGTGCCGCTGGACCGGGCAGGGCAGCACGCTGATTCAGCTCGAAGGGCATGGCCGCGAAGACCTGTTCGACGACATCGATTTGACCCGCACCGTGGGCTGGTTCACCAGTCTGTTCCCGGTCAACCTGAGCCCGGCCGGCGACCTCGGCGTGTCGATCAAAACGGTCAAGGAGCAACTGCGCGCGGTGCCGGACAAAGGTCTGGGCTACGGCGTGCTGCGCTACCTGGCCGATCCGCAAATGGGCGCCGCACTGGCGGCCTTGCCGCAACCGCGTATCACCTTCAACTACCTGGGGCAGTTCGACCGTCAGTTCGACGAAGCGGCGTTGTTTGTGCCGTCCAGCGAAGGCAGCGGCGCCGCACAGGATCCGTCGGCACCGTTGGCCAACTGGCTGACGGTCGAAGGCCAGGTGTACGGCGGCGAGCTGTCGATGAGCTGGGGCTTCAGCCGCGAGATGTTCGACACCGTGACCATCCAGCAGCTGGTTGATCAATACGCTGTCGAACTCAACGGGTTGATCGAGCATTGCTGCACCCTTGAGGTGCCACAGGCCACGCCGTCGGACTTCCCGTTGGCGCGCATCACCCAGGCGCAACTCGATGCACTGCCGGTGGCCGTCGGCCAACTCGACGACCTCTATCCGCTGTCGCCGATGCAACAGGGGCTGTTGTTCCACACCCTGTACGAGCAGGCGGCGGGCGAGTACATCAATCAGCTGCGGGTGGATGTGCAAGGCATCGAGCCAGAGCGTTTCCGTGCGGCCTGGCAGGCCACGGTCGATGCCCAGGACATCTTGCGCACAGGTTTTGTCTGGCAGGGCGAACTGGAGCAACCGGTGCAGATCGTCCACAAACAGGTGCAGTTGCCGTTCACCGTGCTCGACTGGCGTGAGCGTGACGATCAGCTTCAGGCCTTGAGTGAACTGGCCGATGCCGAACGGCAACAAGGATTCGACCTGAGTCAGGCGCCGTTGCTGCGACTGGTGCTGGTGCAAATCGCAGCCGATAGCTGGCAGCTGATTTACACCCATCACCACATCCTGATGGACGGCTGGAGCAACTCGCAGCTGCTCGGCGAAGTCTTGCAGCGTTACAGCGGTCGCCCGCCGATAGCTACCGGCGGACGCTATCGCGATTACATCGCTTGGTTGCAGCGTCAGGATGCGCAACTGAGCCAGGACTTCTGGCGCGAGCCGTTGGCCTCCCTGCAAGAGCCGACCCGACTGGCGCGGGTGGTGTCCGGCAACGAAACCCTGAGCGGGCATGGCGACCACTTCCAGACCCTGGACGTCAGTCGCACCCAAGGCCTTGAAGCCTTTGCCCGGCAACAAAAAGTCACCCTCAACACCTTGGTGCAAGCCGCGTGGCTGTTGTTGCTGCAACGCTACACTGGCCACGAAACCGTGGCATTCGGCGCCACGGTGGCCGGGCGTCCGGCAGACTTGCCCGGCATTGAGCAAGCTGTCGGCTTGTTCATCAACACCTTGCCGGTGATCGGCGCACCGCGTCCGGACCAAGGCGTTGGCCACTGGTTGCAAGCGGTACAGGCGCAAAACCTCAGCCTGCGCGAGTTCGAACACACGCCGTTGGCGGACATTCAACGCTGGGCCGGGCAGGGTGGCGAAGCGCTGTTCGACAACATTCTGGTGTTCGAGAACTACCCGATTGCCCAGGCGCTGCAACAGGGCGCGGAGCAAGGCGTGGTGTTCGGCGACGTCGCTAACCTTGAGCAAACCCATTATCCGTTGAGCGTTGCCGTGACGCTGGGCCAGACCCTGGCGCTGCATTACAGCTTCGACCGGGCGCATTTCTCAACGCCCGCGATCGAATGCATCAGTGCGCACCTGCTGCAACTGCTGGAACAGTTCGCCGAGTCGGCCGAACGCAACCTCGGTGAAATCGCCCTGGCCAGCGCTGCCGAGCTGGCGCAGCAACAGGCCAATAATCAGCCGCAGCCGTACCCGGTGAGTGTCGCTGTGCACCAGCGCATCGCCGAACTCGCCGCCCAGCGCCCGGAACGCACGGCGGTGATCTTCGCTGGCCAGCGGTTCAGCTATGGCGACATCGACCAACGCGCTAATCAGTTGGCCCACGCCCTGATCGCACGAGGTGTCGGCCCGGAAAGCCGGGTCGGCGTGGCCTTGCCGCGCAGCGAAGGGGTGATCGTCGCGCTGCTGGCGGTGCTCAAGGCCGGCGGTGCCTACGTGCCGGTGGACACCAGCTACCCGCGCGAGCGTCTGGCTTATCTGATTGAGGATTCGGGGCTGGCGTTGTTGCTTACCGACTCTTCCGTTTCTGCGCAGTTGCCGGTGGATGATTCGGTCCCGGTGCTGGAGCTCGACCGTCTCGATCTGCGCGGCCAATCCCTCACTACGCCCAAGGTGCAGCTTGATCCGCAGAACCTCGCTTACGTCATTTACACCTCCGGCTCCACCGGTAACCCCAAAGGCGTGAGCGTCGCCCATGGCCCGCTGGCGATGCATTGCCAGGCCATCGGCGAACGCTATGAAATGCGTGACAGCGACTGCGAATTCCACTTTATGTCCTTCGCCTTCGACGGTGCCCATGAGCGTTGGCTGACAAGCCTGACTCACGGCGCTTCGCTGCTGATTCGCGACGACAGCCTGTGGACGCCGGAACAGACTTACAACGCCATGCGCGAACACGGCGTGACGGTGGTGGCGTTCCCGCCGGTCTACCTGCAACAACTGGCCGAACACGCCGAGCGTGAAGGCCACCCGCCGAAGGTGCGGATCTACTGCTTCGGCGGCGATGCCGTGCCCAACGCCAGTTTCGAGCGGGTCAAGCGTGCGCTCGATCCGGACTACATCATCAACGGCTACGGCCCGACCGAAACCGTGGTCACGCCGCTGATCTGGAAGGCCGGGCGCGACGTGCAGTGTGGCGCGGCCTACGCGCCGATCGGCAGTCGCATCGGTGACCGCAGCGCTTACGTGCTGGACGCCGACCTGAACCTGCTGCCCCAAGGCATGGCCGGTGAACTGTACCTGGGCGGCACTGGCCTGGCCCGGGGTTACCTGAACCGTCCTGGCCTGACGGCTGAGCGGTTTGTCGCCGATCCGTTCAGCGCGGTCGGTGGCCTGCTGTACCGCACCGGCGACCTGGTGCGGCAGCGTGTCGATGGCACGTTCGATTACCTGGATCGCATCGATAACCAGGTGAAAATTCGCGGCTTCCGCATTGAACTGGGGGAAATCGAAGCGCGCCTGCAAGTCCTCGACGGGGTACGCGAAGCGGTGGTGGTTGCCCAGGAAGGCACCGCCGGCAGCGGCAAGCGCCTGGTGGCTTATGTGGTCGCCGATGCGCTCAATGCCGAACGGGCTGATTTCGCCGACAGCTTGCGCGAGCAACTTAAAGTCGCGCTGCCGGCGCACATGGTCCCGGCGTATTTGCTGCTGCTTGAGCGCCTGCCGCTGACCCCCAACGGCAAACTCGACCGCAAGAACCTGCCCAAGCCGGATGTCAGCCAATTGCAGCAAGCTTATGTGGCGCCGCAAAGCGCTCTGGAGCAGCAACTGGCGACGATCTGGCAGGACGTGCTGAAACTCGATCAGGTTGGCTTGAGCGACAACTTCTTCGAACTGGGCGGCGATTCGATCATCTCGATCCAAGTGGTCAGCCGCGCCCGTCAGGCCGGAATCCGCTTCACGCCAAAAGACCTGTTCCAGCACCAGACCATCCAGGCACTGGCCACGGTGGCGCGGTTGGGTGAGCCGGCTCAGGTCATCGATCAAGGGCCGGTGACCGGCGAATTGGCGTTGTTGCCGGTGCAACGGCTGTTCTTCGAACAGGCCATCCCCGAGCGTCAGCACTGGAACCAGGCGGTGATGCTCAAGCCGACACAAATCCTCGACGCTGTGCTGCTTGAGCAGGCGTTGGGCGCGCTGGTTACGCACCACGATGGCTTGCGCTTGAGCTTCGTCGAACAGGCCGAGGGCTGGCAGGCGCAATACCGCGCGCCGGGCAGCCAGACCGAGGCGTTGCTCTGGGCGGTCGACGTTGCCGACGCCACGGCACTAGAAGCGGTGGCCAACGAAGCGCAACGCAGCCTGAACCTGCAACACGGGCCGCTGCTGCGCGCGGTGCTGGCGAACCTCGATGACGGCACTCAGCGCCTGTTGCTGGCGATCCACCATCTGGTAGTGGACGGCGTGTCGTGGCGGATTCTGTTTGACGATCTGCAAACCGCTTACCGTCAGCTGCTGAGCGGCGAGATCCTGCAATTGCCAGCCAAAACCAGTGCGGCCAAGGTCTGGGCCGAGCACCTGAAAACCTACGCCCGCAGTGCTGAACTGCGCAGCGAACTGGTCTGGTGGCAACACCAGTTGCACGGCGCCGACGTGGCGTTGCCGGCGGATAATCCCGAGGGCGGGCAGCAGAACAAGCATGCACTGACGGTGCGCACGCAACTGAACAAGGAACTGACCCGGCAACTGCTGCAAGACGCCCCGGCGGCGTATCGCACTCAGGTCAACGACCTGCTGCTGACCGCCCTGGCCCGCGTCATGGTGCGCTGGACCGGGACCGACAGCGCGTTGATCCAGCTCGAAGGCCATGGCCGTGAAGAGCTGTTCGACGGCGTTGACCTGACCCGCACCGTCGGCTGGTTCACCAGCCTGTACCCGGCAAAACTGACGCCGGTCGCGGACCTCGGTGGCTCGCTGAAACAGATCAAGGAACAGCTGCGCGCGATCCCGAACAAGGGCATCGGTTTCGGTGCGCTGGCCCATCTGGGGGATGACGCTGCACGCAAAGTCCTCAGCCAATTGCCGGTGCCGCGCCTGACCTTCAATTATCTTGGCCAGTTCGACGGCAGCTTCACCAAAGCCGACGGCGCCTTGTTCGTACCGTGCAGTGACGCGGCTGGCGATGAGCTGGATGCCAACGCGCCATTGGCTAACCAGTTGGCCCTCAACGGTCAGGTGTATGGCGGCGAACTGAATCTGGGATGGACCTTCAGCCGCGAAATGTTCAATGAGGCGACCATTCAAGCGCTGGCCGACGATTACGCACTGGAACTGCAAGCGCTGATCGCCCATTGCTGCCAGGCCGGACAGCACGGCGTTACCCCGTCGGACTTCCCGCTGGCGCGCTTGAGCCAGGCACAACTGGACGGCTTGCCGCTGGCGCCGCAATCGATCGAAGACCTGTATCCGCTGTCGCCAATGCAGCAGGGCATGTTGTTCCATGCCGTGTACGAAGAAACCACCGGCGATTACATCAACCAGATTCGCCTGGACGTGGAAGGGCTAGACCCCGAGAGTTTCCATCAGGCCTGGCAAGCGGCGGTGGATGCCCATGACATTCTGCGCACACGCTTCGTCTGGCAGGGCGAACTGGAAAACCCGGTGCAGGTGGTCAGCAAGCACGCGCAGATGCCTTACAGCCTGCATGATTTACGCGCCCATCCGCAGCGCGATCAGGCCTTGCAGACGTTTGCCGACACGGAACGCCAACACCTCAACTTGAACGCACCGACCTTGTTGCGGTTGGTGATTGCGCGCATCGACGACCACCGTCATCACCTGATCTACACCAACCATCACATTCTGATGGACGGCTGGAGCAACTCGCAGTTGCTCGGCGAAGTGCTGCAGCGTTACAGCGGCCAGTTCAACGGCGCTCTCAGCGGACGTTACCGCGATTACATCGCCTGGCTGCAACGCCAGGACGCGGCGGCCAGCGAAGCGTTCTGGACCCCGACGCTACACGCGCTGGACGAGCCGACGCGCCTGGCCCAGACCGTCGCGAAGCCTCAAGCGTCTATCGACAGCCAAGGTTACGGCGATCACTTCCAGGTGCTGGATACTGATCTGACCCTGCGTCTGGGCGAGTTTGCCCGGGCTGCGAAAGTCACGGTCAACACGCTGGTGCAGGCGGCCTGGTTGCTGTTGCTGCAACGCTACACCGGCAAAACCACCGTGGCCTTCGGCGCGACGGTCGCTGGTCGTCCGGCCGACTTGCCCGGTGTCGAGCAACAGATCGGGCTGTTCATCAACACCTTGCCGGTGATCGCCAGCCCTCGGGCCGAGCAATCGCTCACGAGTTGGCTGCAAGCGGTGCAAGGGCAAAACCTGGCCTTGCGTGAGTTTGAACACACCGCGCTGTTCGATATTCAGCGCTGGGCCGGGCAGGGCGGTGAAGCGCTGTTCGACAACATTCTGGTGTTCGAGAACTACCCGATTGCCCAGGCCCTGGAGCAGGGCGCCCCGCAAGGCTTGCGCTTTGGTCCGGTGGCCAGTCGCGAGCAGACCAACTATCCGCTGACCCTGCTGGTTAGCCTCGACACGCAACTGTCGATGCACTTCAGCTATCAGCGCGGCAGTTTTGCGCCGACGACAGTGACGCGATTGGCGGCTCATCTGCAGCACCTGTTGAGCCAAATGATCGTCGCCGGTGAACGCTGCCTCGGGGATTTGGTGCTGCTGGATGAGACCGAGCAGCAGCAAGTCTTGCTGGACTGGAACCGTAGCGATGAAAGTTTCGCCCAGGAGCTGTGCATTCACCAGTTGATCGACCGTCAGGTCGCGGCCATGCCGGACGCGTTGGCGGTGACCTTCGCAACCAAGCAACTGACTTACGCCGAACTCGACAGCCGCGCCAACCAACTCGCCCACAAGCTGATCGAATTGGGCGTGGGTCCGGAAGTGCGGGTCGGCGTGGCGATGCAGCGTTCCGACAGCCTGCTGGTGGCGTTGCTGGCGGTGCTGAAGGCCGGTGGCGCTTATGTGCCGTTGGACCCGGATTATCCAGCCGACCGCGTGGCCTACATGCTCGAAGACAGCCGCGCTTTGGTGCTGCTGACCGAGCAGGCCGTTGCGGCAACATTGAGCATCGCTGCCGAGACACAAGTGTTGTTGATGGACAGCGCCGAGCCATGGCTGACCGCTTACCCAAGCAGCGCACCGGTGACCCGCGTCACGCCGGATAACCTCGCTTATGTGATCTACACCTCCGGTTCCACCGGCAAGCCCAAAGGCGTGGCCATCGCCCATCGCAACGTGTTGGCGCTGATCGACTGGTCGCAATCGGTGTACAGCCGCGACGACATTCAGGGTGTGCTGGCCTCGACCTCGGTGTGTTTCGATCTGTCGGTGTGGGAGTTGTTTGTCACCCTGGCCAACGGCGGCTCGCTGATCATCGCCCGCAACGCCATGGAGTTGTCGCAATTGCCGGCTCGCGATCAGGTGCGCCTGATCAACAGCGTGCCGTCGGCGATCAATGCGCTGCACAGTGCCGGGCAGATTCCGCCGGGCGTGCGCATCATCAACCTCGCCGGTGAGCCGCTGAAGCAGTCGCTGGTCGACGCGCTTTACGGGCAGCCGACCGTTGAGCATGTCTACGACCTCTACGGCCCGTCGGAAGACACCACCTATTCCACCTGGACCCGCCGCCAGGCGGGTGGCACGGCGAACATTGGTCGACCGCTCAAACACACCGCCAGCTATTTGCTGGACGCCGATCTGCAAGCGGTGCCCGTGGGCGTGTCGGCCGAGCTGTATCTGGCCGGTGCCGGCATCACCCGGGGTTACCTGGGGCGACCGGGCATGACCGCCGAGAAATACGTGCCGAACCCGTTCGCCAGCAATGGCGAGCGCCTGTACCGCACTGGCGATTTGACCCGTTATCAGGCCGATGGCGTGCTCGAGTACCGAGGGCGAATCGACCATCAGGTGAAGATCCGCGGCTTCCGCATCGAACTGGGTGAAATCGAAGCGCGCCTGCTGGAGCAGCCAGCGGTCCGCGAAGTGGCGGTGCTGGCGCAGGAAGCCCTGGGCAATCAGCAATTGGTGGCCTACGTCGTTGCGCCGCAACTGGACCTCGATGCCGCCGACGATCAGCAGTCCCTGCGCGATGAACTCAAGGCACGGCTCAGGGATAACCTGCCGGAATTCATGGTCCCGGCGCATCTGCTTTTTATCGAGAAATTGCCGCTGACGCCCAACGGCAAACTCGACCGCAAGGCGTTGCCGACGGTGGAGGGCGGTCATTTGCAGGTGCGTTATGTCGCCCCGCAGAGCGAGCGCGAGCAGCAGGTCGCGGCGATCTGGCA
This sequence comes from Pseudomonas sp. GW822-FHT02G04, assembly GCF_058802085.1. Lineage (NCBI taxonomy): Bacteria > Pseudomonadati > Pseudomonadota > Gammaproteobacteria > Pseudomonadales > Pseudomonadaceae > Pseudomonas > Pseudomonas sp. GW822-FHT02G04. The sequence goes on along the minus strand of NZ_JBXANU010000028.1, from coordinate 70,189 downwards.
GCACGTACTGCAAGTCGAGCGTGTCGGCCTGCTGGATAACTTTTTCGAACTGGGCGGCCACTCGTTGCTGGCCGTCAATGTGGTTTCACGCCTGCAACTGGAACTGGGCCTGAAACTGACCCCACAACTGATTTTTCAACACCCCGTACTCACGGATTTCGTCAGCAGTCTGGCAACCGCAGGTGAGCAGGTCGATACGTTGAAACTGAGCAAGCTGGACGCCCTGCTTGACGAAATGGAGGAAGCTTGATGGATACCAATGTCGCTTTGAAGATCGCCCGGCGCTTCATTACTTTGCCGCTCGACAAGCGCAGGGTCTATCTGCAGAAGATGCTTGAGGAAGGTGTTTCGCCGGCGAACCTGCCGATTCCCGAAACACAGTCGCAGTTCGATCCGGTGCCGCTGTCTTTTGCTCAGGAACGCCAGTGGTTTCTCTGGCAGATGGACCCCGACAGCGCCGCCTACAACATCCCCAGTGCCATGCAATTGCAGGGCGAGCTCGACGTAGCGGCGCTCGAACACGGTTTTAATGCACTGATTGCCCGTCATCAAAGCCTGCGCACGACGTTCCGGCAGCAGGATGAGCAAGCGGTGCAGGTGATTCATCCGCACATGAACCTGACCGTCGCCGTGCATGAACTGGATGAAAGCCCCGATGCCCTGCCGCCAGAGGCGCAGATTCAAGCGTTCGTCGCCGAACAGACCGGGCAGCCGTTCGACCTGGTCAACGGGCCGCTGTTGCGCGTCAGCCTGCTGCACCTTGGCGCGCAGGAGCACGTGCTGACCCTGACTCAGCACCACATCGCCTCGGATGGCGCGTCGATGCGGGTCATGGTCGACGAATTGCTGCAACTGTATGGCGCTTACCGCCAGGGCCACCAACTCGCTTTGCCGGCATTGTCGATCCAGTACGCCGACTATGGCATCTGGCAACGGCACTGGATGGAAGCCGGGGAGCGCGAGCGGCAGCTGGAGTATTGGCAGGCGCACTTGGGCAGCGAGCATCCGGTGCTGGAATTGCCCACCGATTTCCCGCGCCCGGCGGTGCAGAGCCTGCGTGGCGCCCGTCATGAACTGGCATTGCCGACGGCACTGGGCGAGCGCCTGAGGGCGTTGGCCAAAAGCGAAAACGTCACCCTGTTCATGCTGTTACTGGCGTCGTTCCAGACCTTGTTGCATCGCTACAGTGGCCAGGCCGACATCCGCGTCGGCGTGCCCACCGCTAACCGTAACCGGGTCGAGACCGAGCGGCTGATCGGCTTCTTCGTCAACACCCAGGTGCTTAAGACCGAGTTCGATGCTCAGGCCACGTTCAGCACGCTGCTGGCGCAGGTCAAACAGATCGCGATGGCCGCCCAAGCGCATCAGGACCTGCCTTTCGAACAACTGGTCGAAGCCTTGCAGCCGGAACGCAGCCTGAGCTACAGCCCGCTGTTCCAGGTGATGTACAACCACCAGAGCACCGGCGCCAGCCAGAGCCGTCAGGGCACGGGCGAGTCAGCGCTGACGATCCGCCACTTGCATCAGCCATCGCGCACCGCGCAATTCGATCTGACCCTGGAAACCTTCGACGGCCCCGAGGGCCTCGGTGCACAACTGACCTACGCCACCGACCTGTTTGACGGTGCGACCATCGAGCGTCTGGCACGGCACTGGCAAAATCTGTTGGGCAGCATCGTTGCCGATCCGCAGCAGCGTGTAGGCGAACTAGGTCTGCTCGACGAAACCGAACAACAGCAGGTGCTGGTCGACTGGAACCGCAGCGCCGCCGAATACCCGACTGACCGCTGCATCCATCAATTGATCGAGGCCCAGGCCCTGCGCACGCCAGAGGCCACGGCGTTGGTGTTCGAAGGGCAGTCTCTGAGCTACGCACAACTCAATCGCCAGGCCAACCAGTTGGCGCACCGGCTGATCGAACTGGGTGTCGGCCCGGATCAATTGGTCGGTATCGCCATCGACCGTAGCCTGGAAATGCTGATCGGGCTTCTGGCGATTCTCAAGGCGGGCGGTGCCTACGTGCCGCTGGACCCGCAATACCCTGAAGACCGTCTGGCGCACATGATCGAGGACAGCGGTCTGCAACTGCTGCTGACCCAGGCGCATTTGACCGGGCAACTGCCGATTCCGGCCGGCGTGCAGACCCTGTTGCTCGACCCGCAAGGTGAGCATGCCCGCTGTTACAGCGAAGCCGATCCGCAGGTATCGATCAGCGGAGAAAACCTGGCGTATGCGATTTACACCTCCGGCTCCACCGGCAAGCCCAAAGGGGTGATGGTGCGCCATCAGGCGCTGGTGAACTTCGTGGTGAGCATGGTCAAGGAGCCGGGCATTGAAGCCCAGGACCGCATGCTGTCGCTGACCACGTTCTCGTTCGATATTTTCGGCCTGGAAATCTACGGCCCGCTGCTCAGCGGTGCCCGTGTGGTGCTGGTGGACAAGCACACCGCCCAGGATCCGCAAGCGCTGCTGGAGATGATCCGGCAACAGCAAGTCACGGTGGTGCAAGCCACGCCGTCGACCTGGCGCATGTTGCTCGACCACGAACAGGCGCCCACCCTCCAGGGTTGTAAATTCCTTTGCGGCGGCGAAGCGCTGGCCGATGACCTGGCCCAGCGCATGCTCGGCCTGGCAGGGCAGGTCTGGAACCTTTATGGCCCGACCGAAACCACCATCTGGTCGGCGGCCTGGCAGCTGACCCGCGAGCAGCGCCAGCCGTACCTCGGCAAACCGATTGCCAACACCACGCTGTACATTTTGGGCGATGACCTGGCACCGAACCCGGCGGGCTCGATTGGTGAACTGCTGATCGGCGGCGACGGCCTGGCCCGTGGGTATCACCACCGCGCGGCCATGACCGCCGAGCGCTTCCTGCCCGACCCGTTCGGCAACGGCGCGCGGCTGTACCGCACCGGCGACCTGGCGCGCCATCGTCACGACGGCGTGCTCGAATACATGGGGCGCATCGACCATCAAGTGAAGATCCGCGGTTTCCGCATCGAACTGGGTGAAATCGAAGCGCGTCTGCTGGAGCAGCCAGCAGTCCGCGAAGTCGCGGTGCTGGCGCAGGAAGCGTTGGGCAGCCAGCAACTGGTGGCCTATGTGGTCGCGCCGCAACTGGACCTTGATGCCGCCGACGATCAACTGCGTCTGCGCGATGAACTCAAGGCGCGGCTCAAGGAATGCCTGCCGGAATTCATGGTCCCGGCGCACCTGCTGTTTCTCGCCAGCCTGCCGCTGACGCCTAACGGCAAACTCAATCGCAAGGCGTTGCCGGCGGTGGACGCGAGCCAGTTGCAGGCGCGTTATGTCGCCCCGCAGAGCGAACGGCAACAGCAAGTCGCCGCCATCTGGCAGGACGTGCTGAAACTGGATCGCGTGGGCCTGACCGACAACTTCTTCGAGCTGGGCGGGCACTCCCTGCTGGTGACCCAAGTGGTGTCGCGGGTGCGGCGGGTGCTGGACATCCAGGTGCCGTTGCGCAGCCTGTTCGAGCACAGCACCCTGGAGGATTTCGTCCAGGCGCTGGGCGCCGAACCGGGCGAGCAGTCGCCGCCGATGACCCGGGTCGACCGAGACCAACCGCTGGCGCTGTCCTTTGCCCAGGAGCGCCAATGGTTCCTGTGGAAAATGGACCCCGACAGCGCCGCCTACAACATTCCGACCGCGCTGCGGATGCGCGGTGCGCTGGACAAGAACGCCCTGCAACGCAGCTTCGAGGCATTGGTGGTGCGCCACGAAAGCCTGCGTACAGCGTTCGTCGAGGAAGATGGCCGCACCTGGCAGGTGATCCGCCCGCAAGGTCGCGTGAGCTTTGTCGAACAACGTCTGACTGCCAGCGATGAAGCGAGCATCAAGGCCTTCGTCGAACAGGAGACGCAACGCCCGTTCGATGTACTCGACGGCTCGTTGGTGCGTTTCGTCCTGTTGCAGGTGGGCGAGCAGGATCACGTGCTGATTCTGACCCTGCACCACATCGTCTCCGACGCCTGGTCGTTGCAGGTGATGATCGATGACCTGATGGGTTTGTATGCGGCGATCAGCCAGGGCCGGCCAGCCGAGCTGCCGCCATTGCCGGTGCAGTACGCCGACTACGCGGTGTGGCAGCGTCAATGGATGGCCGCCGGCGAACGGGATCGGCAATTGGCCTACTGGCGCGAAAAACTCGGCAGCGAACAGCCGCTGCTGGAGCTGCCACTCGATCATCCGCGTCCGGCGCAGCAAAGTTTTCGCGGGGCGCGTCTGCCGATCACCCTCGACGAATCCCTGAGCAATGCCCTGAAGGCCTTGGCCCGGCGCGAAAACGTCACGCTGTTCATGCTGTTGCTCGGCTCGTTCCAGACCTTGCTGCGTCGCTACAGCGGCCAGGCCGATATCCGCGTCGGTGTACCGATTGCCAACCGTAATCGGCTGGAAACCGAGCGTCTGATCGGTTTCTTCGTCAATACCCAGGTGCTGCGCGCCGAGTTCGACGGCCAGCTGACGGGTGCTCAATTGCTGCAACAGGTGAAGCAGACGGCCATGGCGGCGCAGATGCATCAGGACCTGCCGTTCGAGCAACTGGTCGATGCGCTGCAACCGCAACGCAACCTGAGCCATAGCCCGTTGTTTCAGGCGATGTTCAACCATCGCAGCGAAGCGGTCTCAACGCTGGCCGAATCCTTGCCGGGCATCGAGCTGGCAAACCTCAGTTGGGAACACCGCACCGCGCAGTTCGACCTGACCCTGGACACCAGTGATAACCCACAAGGCCTGCACGCCTCGCTGACCTACGCCACTGATTTGTTCGAGCCATCGACCATCGAGCGCATGGGCCGGCACTGGCTGAATCTGTTGCAGGGCCTGGTCGAGGACATCCACCGTCCGGTCGGGCAATTGGCGTTGCTCGATGACCGCGAGCGGCAACTGACGGTCGCCGGTTGGAACGCCACCGCCGTCGACTACCCGTTGCATCGCAGCGTGCAGGCGCTGATCGAAGAGCAGGTCGGTAAAACCCCGCAGGCGTGTGCGCTGGTGTTTGCCGAGCAACGCTTGAGCTACGCCGAACTCAATGGCCGCGCCAACCAACTGGCTCACGTGCTGATCGAGCAGGGCGTCGGCCCGGATGTGCTGGTGGGCATCGCGGTCGAGCGGTCGGTGGAAATGGTCGTGGGCCTGTTGGCGATTCTCAAGGCCGGCGGTGCTTATTTGCCGCTGGACCCGGAATACCCGCAGGAACGTTTGGCCTACATGTTTGAAGACAGCGGCATCCAATTGCTGCTGACCCAGAGTCACTTGCTTGAGCAATTGCCGATCCCGGCCGGCATTCGCAGCCTGGTGCTGGATCAGGACGGCGACTGGCTGGAAGGCCGCAGCGACGGCAACCCTGGCATTGACCTCGACGGCGAAAACCTTGCCTATGTGATCTACACCTCGGGCTCCACTGGCAAACCCAAAGGTGCGGGCAACCGTCATTCGGCACTGGTCAATCGCCTGTGCTGGATGCAACAGGCCTATCGGCTCGACGCCACGGACAGCGTGCTGCAAAAAACGCCGTTCAGTTTTGACGTGTCGGTCTGGGAGTTCTTCTGGCCGCTGTTGACCGGTTCGACCCTGGTGGTGGCTGCGCCGGGTGTTCATCGTGATCCGGCGCAGTTGATCGAATTGATCACCGCGCAACGCATCACCACGCTGCACTTTGTGCCGTCGATGTTGCAGGCGTTCCTGCAAGACCCTTCGGTGGGCCAGTGCAGCAGCCTGACCCGGATCGTCTGCAGTGGTGAAGCCCTGCAAGTGGATGCGCAGCAGCAAGTGTTTGCCAAGCTGCCGAATGCCGGTCTGTACAACCTCTACGGCCCGACCGAGGCGGCCATCGACGTCACGCACTGGACGTGCATCGACGAAGGTCGCGACAGTGTGCCGATCGGCCAGCCGATCGCCAACCTGGGCACTTACATTCTCGATCACGAGTTGTCGCCGGTGCCGGTGGGGGTGATCGGCGAATTGTATTTGGGCGGCGAAGGCCTGGCCCGGGGTTATCACCATCGCCCATCGCTCACGGCGGAGCGCTTCGCGACCAGCCCGTTCGGTGACGGCCAGCGCCTGTACCGCACCGGCGACCTGGCGCGTTATCGCGCCGACGGGGTGATCGAATATGCCGGGCGCATGGACCATCAAGTGAAAATCCGTGGCCTGCGCATTGAGTTGGGCGAGATCGAAGCGCGCCTGGCCGAACACGACGAAGTCCGTGAAACCGTGGTGATCGCCCAGGACGGCACGCTGTTGGTGGCGTATGTGGTGCCGGCCCGTGACGCATTGCTGCACGCCGACGACGAAACTCGCAACGCCTTGCAGCGCAGCCTCAAGGAACACCTGAGCCAGACCTTGCCGGACTACATGGTCCCGCAGCATTGGCTGTGGCTGGAAAAAATGCCGGTCAGCCCCAACGGCAAACTGGAACGCAAGGCGTTGCCCAAGGCCGACACCACGGCCAGCCGCCAGTTGTACACCGCCCCGACCAGCGCCACCGAACAGGCGTTGGTGGAAATCTGGCAAAGCGTGCTGGGTCGGCCGCAGGTGGGGATCAGCGACAACTTCTTCGAGCTGGGCGGCGATTCGATCATCTCGATTCAGGTGGTCAGCCGGGCGCGTCAGGCGGGGATTCATTTCAGCCCCAAAGACCTGTTCCTGCACCAGAACGTACAAAGCCTCGCGGCGGTGGCGAAGGTCGGCGACAGCGACTTGCGCATCGACCAGGGCCCGGTCACTGGCGATACGCCGTTGCTGCCATTCCAGCAGTTGTTCTTTGAACGCGAGATGGCCGAGCCGCACCACTGGAATCAGTCGGTGCTGCTCAAGTCCGCCAAACCGCTGCACGCACAACACCTGGAGCGTGCGTTGCAGGCACTGGTCAGCCATCACGACGCGTTGCGTCTGGCCTTCACCCGTCAGGGCGACCACTGGACCGCGCAGCATCGCTCCTTGGCCGAGCAACAGGCGCTCTGGCAACAGTCGCCGCTGCTGTGGACCGCTGAAGTCGCGGATGCCGAGGCACTCGAACAGTTGGGCGAGCAGGCCCAGCGCAGCCTCGAACTGGCGAACGGTAATCTGCTGCGCGCGGTGCTGGCGAACATGGCCGATGGCAGTCAGCGACTGTTGCTGGTGATCCATCACCTGGTGGTCGACGGCGTGTCCTGGCGGATTCTGCTCGAAGACCTGCAACAGGCCTACGAGCAGTTGCAGGCCGGCCAAACGCTCACATTGCCGGCCAAGACCAGCGCCACCCAGGGTTGGGCGCGACGCTTGCAACAACACACCGACAGCCCGGCGATGCAGGCTCAGCTGACGTTCTGGCAAGAGCAATTGCAGGATTCGCGCAATGACTTGCCCTGCGATCGACCCCAAGGCGAGTTGCACAACTGCCACGCCTTGCATGTGCAGACCCGCCTGGACAAACAGCAAACCCGCCAGCTGCTGCAAGAGGCACCGGCGGCCTATCGCACGCAGGTCAACGACCTGTTGCTGACGGCGCTGGCGCGGGTGATTGCGGACTGGACGGGCGACGCATCGACCCTGATCCAGCTCGAAGGCCATGGCCGAGAAGCACTGTTCGACGAACTCGATTTGAGCCGCAGCGTGGGCTGGTTCACCAGTCTGTTCCCGGTCCGGTTGACCCCGGCGAGCACGCCGCAGGACTCGATCAAGACGATCAAAGAACAACTGCGGGCGATCCCTGATAAAGGCCTGGGTTTTGGCGCGCTGCGCTATCTGGGTAACGACGGCACCCGCCAGGCGCTGCAAGCCTTGCCCGCGCCGCGCATTACCTTCAACTACCTCGGCCAGTTCGATGCCGGGTTTGGCGACGAGGCGGGCGCGCTGTTCACCCCGGCCAGCGAATCGGCGGGGGCGGAGCAAAGTCCGCTGGCGCCTCTGGACAACTGGCTGACCCTCAATGGCCGGGTGTATGGCGGCGAATTGAGTATCGGCTGGACATTCAGCGGACAGATGTTCGATCAGTCGACCATCGCCCGATTGGCGCAGGCTTATGCGCAAGAACTGGGGCGCTTGATCGAGCACTGCTGTGAGGCTCGACATCAGGGGCTGACGCCGTCGGACTTCCCGCTGGCCGGGTTGACGCAACGTCAGCTCGATGCGTTGCCCGTGAGGCCACGCCAGGTCGAAGACATTTACCCGCTGTCGCCGATGCAGCAAGGCATGCTGTTCCACACCCTCTACGAGCAGCAGGCCGGCGATTACATCAATCAGCTGTGCGTGGACGTCGAAGGCTTGAACGTCGAGCGTTTCCGCGAGGCCTGGCAAGCGGCAATGGATGCGCACGATGTGCTGCGCAGCAGTTTTGTCTGGGACGGTGAGTTCAAGCGTCCGTTGCAGGTGATTCACAAGCAACTGGCCGTGCCGTTCACCTTCCATGACTGGCGCGACCAGAGCGATGTGGCGCTGGCGCTCAGCGAACTGGCGGCCGCGCAGCGCCAGCAGGGTTTTGACCTTGCCGCCGCACCGTTGCTGAACCTGACGGTGGTGTGTCTCGACACCACGCGTTTTCACCTGATCTACACCAGCCATCACATCTTGATGGACGGCTGGAGCAATTCGCAGCTGCTCGGTGAGGTGCTGCAACGCTACAGCGGCCAGGTGCCGGCGAACACGGCGGGGCGTTATCGCGACTACATCGAATGGCTGACGCAACAGGACGCGCAGGTCACCGAGGGTTTCTGGAAGGGCCAGTTGGCCGGGTTCGATGAGCCGACCCGCTTGGCCAAGGCGCTGGTGTGGACCGGCAGCGATGCGGCCAACACCGCCCAGGGCGAGCACTTCCTGACCCTGGACCAGGCGCAGACCGCCGGGCTCAATGGCTTTGCACGGGAACAGAAAGTCACTCTCAACACCCTGGTGCAGGCAGCCTGGCTGCTGCTGTTGCAACGCTATACCGGGCTGGACACGGTCAGCTTCGGCGCCACGGTGTCCGGACGTCCGGCGCAACTGGCCGGGGTCGAACAGCAGATCGGCCTGTTCATCAACACCTTGCCGGTGGTCGCCAGCCCACGGGCCGAACAGCCATTGGCGCAGTGGCTGCAACAGGTGCAGGCGCAGAACCTGGCCTTGCGCGAGCAAGAACACACCGCGCTGTTCGACATCCAGCGTTGGGCCGGGCAGGGCGGCGAAGCCCTGTTCGACAACATTCTGGTGTTCGAGAACTACCCGATCTCCGAAGCCCTGCAACAGGGCGCACCACAAGATCTGCGCTTCGGTGAAGTGGGTAACTTCGAGCAAACCAATTACCCGTTGACCTTGTCGGCAAACCTCGGCGCCGAGTTGTCGTTTCAACTGAGTTTCGATCGTCAGCAGTTCGATGACGCCGCGATTGAACAACTGGCCAGGCATCTCGCGCACCTGCTGTTGCAGATGGTCGAGTCACCTGCCGCCAGTGCCGTGGGCGATCTGGCCCTGGTCTCGACCGCTGTGCGCGAGCCGCTGGCGCTGCCGGTCGATGAGGTGTGCGTGCAGCGCTTGTTTGAACTGCAAGCCGAACGCACGCCGGACGCATTGGCGTTGATTTTCGACGAGCAACGCCTGAGCTATGCCCAGCTCAATGCCCAGGCCAACCAATTGGCCCGCGTGCTGCTGCAACACGGCGTCGGCCCCGAAGTGCTGGTGGGCATTGCGGTCGAGCGTTCGACGCAGATGATCATCAGCCTGCTGGCGGTGCTCAAGGCCGGTGGCGCCTACGTACCGCTGGATCCGGAGTACCCGGCCGAGCGACTGAGCGCGATGATCGAGGACAGCGGTCTTCGCGTGGTGTTGACCCAAAGCCACCTCGCGCCGAAGTTGCCGGAAGCTGCGGGTGTGACCGTCCTGCGCCTGGATCAACTGGATTACCCGACCCGGACCGACAATCTGCCTGAGCGCAGCGGCCCGCAAAACCTGGCGTATGTGATGTTCACCTCGGGCTCCACCGGGCGCCCGAAAGGCGTTGGCATCACCCACTCGGCGCTGACCCGTCATGCCCGGGTGGCCCTGGATTTCCTCGGCCTCACGCCGCAGGACCGCTCGCTGCAATTTGCCACGTTCAACTTCGATGCCTTTGTCGAACAGCTTTACCCGGCGCTGATTTGCGGTGCCTCGGTGGTGCTGCGCGGGCCGGACATCTGGGACAGCGAAACCTGGTATCGCGAATTGCTCGACAAGCAGTTCAGCGTCAGCGACCTGACCACTGCCTACTGGAATATGTTGGCCAAGGACCTCGCGGCGGCGGGTCATCGTGACTATGGCGCGTTGCGCCAGGTGATCGTCGGTGGCGAAGCCATGCCGCCGGAAGGTGTCGCCGCCTGGGGCCAGGCCGGGCTGGGCCATGTGCGCCTGCTGAACACCTACGGCCCGACCGAAGCCACGGTCAGCGCCACTGTGCTCGATTGCAGCGACTATGTGTCCGGCCGCAGCCCGTTGCCGGTGACCATGCCGATTGGCCGGGCGTTGGGCGGCCGGGCGATTCATGTGCTCGACACCCAGGGTCAACCGGCGCCGGTCGGTGTGGTCGGAGAACTGGTGATTGGCGGTGAGCTGCTCGCACGGGGCTACTTCCAGCGCCCGGAATTGACCGCCGAGCGTTTCATTCCCGACCCGTTCGATCCACTGGGCGGTGGCCGCGTGTACCGCACCGGCGACCTCGCGCGTTATCGCGCCGACGGCGTGATTGAGTACGTCGGGCGGGTCGATCACCAAGTGAAGATTCGTGGTTTGCGCATCGAGCTCGGTGAAATAGAAACCCATCTGCTGAAGGTTCCTGCGGTGCGTCAGGCACTGGTGGTGGCGCAACCGGGCGCCATCGGTCAGCAATTGGTGGCGTACGTGGTGTTCGACGATCCGGCGCAAGCCAGTGCCGATTCGTCCATGCTGGCGGCGTTGCGCGGTGACATCAAGGCACGCCTGAAGGCCAGCCTGCCGGATTACATGGTTCCGGCCCATGTGCTGTTCCTTGAAGGCCTGCCCCTGAGCCCGAATGGCAAGATCGATCGCAAGGCCTTGCCGGGCGTCGATGCCAGTCTGCTGGCGTCGGACTTTGTCGCGCCTGAAGGGGCATTGGAGCAGCAGATCGCCACGGTCTGGCAGGACGTGCTGGAACTGGATCAGGTCGGCCGCGACGATCACTTTTTCGAACTGGGCGGGCATTCCCTGCTCGCGACGCAAGCGGTCTCGCGCCTGCGCAAACTCACGGCCTGTACGTTGAGCCTGCGCGACCTGTTCAGTCATCCGCGACTCAAGGACCTGGCGGCGTGGATCGCGCAGCAGCAGGGCACACCTGAGCCGAACGGCCACGGTGTGGTGCTCAAGGCCCATGGCACCCGGCACAGCGCACCGTTGTCGCTGGTGCAGCGTCGCTTGTGGATCGCCGAGCAATTGTCCGGCGGCACCGCGGCCTATGGCATGCCGATGGCCTTGCGTTTGCGCGGTGAACTGTCGGTGGAACGGCTGATCAGCAGTTTCGCCGAGGTGGTGCGCCGCCATGAAGTGCTGCGCACCGCGTATACCCAGGACGATGAAGGTGACCCGATTGCCGTGATCGCCGAGCAGGTTGAACTGGATTTCCCGGTGATCGATTTGTCCGGTCTGTCCCGCAGTGCCCAGGAAGAACGGGTGGCACAAGCGGCACTGGAAAACGCGCGCACGCCGATTGATCTGGAACACGCACCGTTGTTGCGTGGGCGGATCCTGCACTTGGGGCCGACCGAGCATGTGATGCTTTATGCGATGCACCACATCATTTCCGATGGTTGGTCGATGGGCTTGCTGGTCAACGAACTGGTGCAGATTTACGAACGCACCAAGGCCGGTGACCCGAACCCGTTGCCGGCGCTGGACGTGCAGTATTCCGACTTCGCGCTGTGGCAGCAGGAACTGGAGCAGCAAGGCGTGCTGGCGCGTCAGGCCGAGTACTGGAAAGCGCGGCTCGCGGGCTATGACGGGCAACTGAAGTTGCCATCGGACAACCCCCGTGGTTTGACACCGTCCTATGCGGGTGACGCGGTGCAGTTCCAGCTCACCACGCCACTCAGCACGGCCTTGCGCAAGTTGTCCATGGACGCGGGCGTCACGCTGTACAGCACGCTGCTGGCGTCGTTCCAGGTGTTGTTGCACCAGGTCAGCGGCGTTGCGGATGTGTTGGTCGGTGCCGACGTGGCCGGGCGTGAACAGCCGGAGCTTGAGCAGTTGATCGGCTTCTTCGTCAACGTCTTGCCGTTGCGTTCGCAGTTCGACGCCGCCACGCCGTTCGCCCGATTCCTGGGCCAGACCCAGGAAACCCTGCTGAGTGCCATGGAGCATCAGGACCTGCCGTTCGACATGATCGTCGACGCCTCGGACGTGCCGCGGCACAAGGGCATGAACCCGCTGGTGCAAGTGTTGTTCGTGATGAACAACCTGCCGGGACGCACCCAGGCCCTGGGCGGTTTGAGCGTGGAATCGCTGCCGGCGCTGGAGACCCATTCTAAATTCGACATGGCGTTGTTCGTTGACGATGAAGCAGGGCAATTGCTGGGTAATTGGCAATTCGCCACAACCTTGTTCGGACACGAGCGCATTCAGCACCTGGTGAAGGCCTGGATAGCCCTGTTGGAACAGATCGTCGCTGATCAGGACATTCTATTGGGAGCTATCAGCATGCCAGTCGACAATTTAGCGGTGGCCGCCAAGCCTGCCGTCCCCGGACCCAAGGCCGACAAACTCGGCAAGTTCCTCAAGCGCGGCGCCATCCCGGCGGCCAAGGCCCGACCGGCGCCGATACGCGAATCGCTGATCGCCGCGCCACAGCCGTTCCCGCTGTTGCTGGAACCGAACGAGCCGCATCTGGACTTGATCGAGTGGATCAACAACAACCGGCCGCTGATCGAAGAAAAACTCGCCAGGCATGCCGGGATTCTGTTCCGTGGTTTCGAGCTGGATGGCATTCAGGGCTTCGAGGCGTTTGCCGAAGCGATCCAGCCGGGGCTTTACGGCCAGTACGGCGATCTGCCGAAGAAAGAGGGCGGCAAGAACACCTACCGCTCCACGCCGTACCCGGAACGCAAGATGATCCTGTTCCACAACGAGAGCTCCCATCAGGACCGCTGGCCGCGCAAGCAGATGTTCTATTGCGAGCAAGCCGCGCCCATTGGCGGTGCGACTCCGGTGGTGGATTGCCGGTTGATGTACGAAAAACTGCCGGCGGACCTGCGCGACAAGTTCGAGGAAAAAGGCCTGCTTTACGTGCGCACCTTCACCGACAACCTCGACGTGTCCTGGCAGCACTTCTTCAAGACCGAAGACCGTGCCGAAGTCGAGGCCCGTTGCCAGGCCGGTGGCATCGAATGGCGCTGGCTCGACAACAACGAATTGCAAACCCGCACCCCAGGCCCGGCCATCATTCGTCACCCGGTGACCGGCGCCAAATCGTTCTTCAACCAGGTGCAACTGCATCACATCTATTGGCTGGAGCCGGACGTGCGGGAAGACCTGTTGTCGATGTTCGGCCTGGACCGCTTGCCGCGCCATGTGTTCTACGGCGACGGCACGCCGATCGAAGACGAAGTGATGCAACGCATCGGTGACTTGTACGAAGAATGCGCGGTGCGTTTCGACTGGCAAAAAGGCGACGCCATCCTGCTGGACAACATGCTGGTGGCCCACGCCCGTGATCCGTTCGAAGGCCCGCGCAAGATCGTCGTGGCCATGGGCGACATGTTCGACCGCAGCGCCCTTGAGCGCGTAATGAATACCGAGGAAACCGGAGCATGAACGAGGTATCGATGGAGCAGCAGGACCTGGGTTACGCCTTGACGCCTGAACAGCAACGGTTGCTGGAGCAGTTGCCCAAGGCCCCGGCCTGTGGTGATGCGCTGCATTTCCTGGAGATCGAGATCCGCGGCGCCCTCGATCCGCAGCGAATGCAAAGCGCGCTGGATCGCTTGCTGGCGCAACAGCCGATGCTGGTTGCGCGGCTGGGCAAGGCGCCGGGATTCCATGGTGTTCGGCAGTTCGTCGGGGGGGCGGAGCGCTTCCCGCTGAGCGTGCAGGCGCGGGTCGATACTCCGGCCGGTATTCAGGCTCAGCTCAGCGAATGGTCGGAACGTGCTTTTGTCGTCGGTGAATCCGAGGGCGCGCAAGCGGTGCTCTATCGCCTGGCCGATGATCAATGGAAATTGGTCTTGGGCCTGGCCCGGCACAGCCTCGATGAAAGCGGCGTGCGGTTGCTGTACCAGCAATTGGTGCGGGCCTATGGGCAACCAACGGCGGCGGACGATGATGAAGAGACCGGTGAATTCACCCAGTACCTGGAATGGCGCAGTGAAGTGGTGCTCGACGAAGACGCGGCCGGCGCACGTATCTACTGGCAGGAACACCTGCAAGGCGCCGATCTTGATCTGAGTACTCCGTGGCTGGCCTATCGCAATGGCAATCCTGGATTGTCGTCGGCCACTCAGTCGCAGGCGCTCACGCTCGATCCGGCACTGCGCAGCGGTTTGCAGCAAGTGACCGGGGCGTTGGAGCAATCGCCGAGTGTGGTGCTGCAAGCGGCCTGGTGGCTGTTGCTGGGTCGGCTCAGCGGGCATCAACAGGTGCTGGTCGGTGTGCGGCATGACAGTCGCGAAGATTACCAATACTTCAGCGATGCCGTGGGCGTGTTCGAGAAAACCTTGCCGCTGAACCTGACACTGACGGCGAATGCAGGGTTCAGCACTTGGGTGGCGGAGTTGGCGGCGCGTCTGGATGAGCACCGGACGTGGCAGGAATACTGGTCGCCTGAACTGGCGCCGACGGCGGCTCACCCGGCGTATGGTTTTGCCGTGTGCCGGGCCATGCAAGCCGCGACGTCCGCTGATCTGCAATGGACTCCGCGTTCGGCCATGCGCGAAGCACTGTTTGAATTAATGCTTGAACTGCAAACGGACGAGGCGGGCAACGCCCACGCGTTCCAGCTGCATTACAACCCGGCCCGCTACTCGGTTCAGGCGATGGAAGGGTTGCTGGCGCAGTTGCGCGTATTGCTCGAAAACATCGTTGCCAATCTTCACGCCGAACTCGGTCAACTGAACGTGTTGGGAGCCGCCGAACAGCAGCGCTTGCTGGCGATCAACCCGCCAGCGCGAGCACTGGTCGATAGCCGGTTCTTGCCGCAGCGCATTGCCGACTGGGCCCGGACCACGCCGCAAGCCATCGCCCTGACTGACGGCGATCAACGCCTGAGTTACGGGCAGTTGCAGGCGAAGGTCGAGGTGTTGGCCCAGGCATTAAAAGCCCAGGGCATGGGGCCGGGGGCTATCGTCGCGCTGGCCTTGCCACGCTCGGCGGAGCTGGTGATCGCCATGCTCGCGGCGTGGCGCATCGGCGCGGCGTACCTGCCGCTGGACCCGCAATGGCCGCAAGCCCGTCAAGCCTTGATGCTGGAACAGGCCGGCGCTGCGTTGCTGCTGGTCGACGCCGGGCACATCGCGCAATGGCACGATCATCCGTTGCCTCTGGCGACCATGGATCGTGTGCTGCAATCGGCCCCGGCGAGCACGTCGGCCATCACCCTCGACACACAGGGCGATCAGGCGGCGTACGTGCTGTTCACCTCCGGCTCCACCGGTATGCCGAAAGGCGTGGTCATCGAGCACCGGCAATTGCTCAATTACACCGCTCAGGTCAGCCAGGCTCTGGGGCTGGAGCAGTGCCAGCAGTTCGGCTTCACCTCCACGGTGGCGGCGGACCTGGGCAACACGGCGCTGTTCGGCGCCTTGTACAACGGCGCCGCGCTGCATGTGGCCAGCGATGAGCAAATGCAGGACTGCAATTTGTTTGCCGATTTCCTGCAACGGCAGGCCATCGATTGCCTGAAGATCGTTCCGTCGCACCTGGCCGCGCTGCTCGACAGCGAACGCGCGCAACTGCCGCGCACGCTGGTGCTGGGCGGCGAGCCGATTGCCCAGGCATTGGTACAACGGATCGCCGGTTTGCGCAGTGATTGCCGGGTGTTCAATCACTACGGCCCGACCGAGGCCACGGTCGGCGTGCTGGTTCATCCGCTGCATCTGGATGCGGCTGTGCCTGACACCGGTGTTCTGTCCCGGGTGCTGGGCAACAATCAGGTGTTTGTACTCGACGATAACCTGCAACTGGCGCCGGTCGGTGTGCTGGGCGAGTTGTACCTCGGCGGCGCGCAGTTGTGTCGCGGCTACGTGAATGTCGAGGCCGATTCGCAAGTGTTTATCCAGAGCCCATTCAATCCGCAGGAGCGCCTGTACCGCACCGGCGACCTGGCCCGCTATCGCCCGGATCTGGCGATTGCGTTGCACGGTCGGCGCGATCAGCAAATCAAGGTACGGGGTTTTCGCATCGAACTGGCAGAGATCGAAGCCGAGTTACTGCGTTTGCCGCAGGTCGCGCAAGCACTGGTGTTGCCGGGTCAGTCCGCGCAAGACGGGATGCTCGCTTTCATCGTGCCGCATCAGGCGCCTTCGGCGACTTTGCTCGACGCCGTTCGCGACGAACTGGCGCTGCGTCTGCCCAGTGTGATGCTGCCGCAGCACTTGCAGTTGATCGACAGCTTCCCGCGACTGGCCAACGGCAAAGTCGACCGCAAGGCCTTGCAGCAACTCGCGTCCACCTCGGCTGACGATGAAGGCATGCAGGCCCGCGATGCTCTTGAGCAACTGCTGGTGACGCGCATGGCGCAGTTGCTGGGGGTTGAGCGTCTGGGCATCGACCGGGACTTTTTCGCCGCCGGGGGCCACTCCTTGCTGGTGATCAAATTGGTGGCCGGCATTCGCAAGTTGTTGCAGTGCGAAATCCAGCCGGGCGTGGTGTTTGACCATCCGACCGTGGCGGGTCTGGCGGCGGCGTTGCGCTCCCGGGAAAGCAGTCCGGGTCAGTTGGAGAAAATGGCCCAGGCGCGATTGCGTCTGGACAACATGAGCCCCGAAGAAAAAGCGTTGCTCACCGAAAAAGCCCGGCAACTGCAAAACGCCAAGGCTGCACAAAACGGTTGAAGTAGCAGAAAAAAAGGCCGACGCCCAACGCGTCGGCCTTTTTTTGATCGTTCCCACGCTCTGCGTGGGAATGCCGCCAGGGACGCTCCGCGTTCCGCCTCTGTATGTGACGCAGAGCGTCACGGGATGCATTCCCACGCAGAGCGTGGGAACGATCGGGGTCATTGTTGAATGTCCCACCGCCTTCGCAAGCAGGCTCGCTCCCACAGGGGGATTTTCATTGGTTTCAGGATTAGAAAAAGGCCGACGCCCAACGAGTCGGCCTTTTTTTTGAATTTTTGCGCGAATGATAAATAAACTCATTCCGGTTTTTGCACGGTGCTGCGTCTTACTTACGTAAGCAGATAAATCGAGCCGGGCAGGGTAGCCACAGGGTTCAGTTTTTCCCAGCCGTACACATTTTTACCGCTGCCCGGACAAACGATCGAGCCCGGGGAGGGGACGGTCATCGACTTGCGACGTGTTGCCCGAGACGGCAGCCGATCCAGGTGGTTCACAGGTCCAGGCAGCGGCAGGGCACTCGGTTGCCCATGGATCCTATCCATTTCAATTAAAAATAGAGAGCACGATGTCAGCAATTCATGAGTTGAAACCTCTGTTCAAGGCCTTGGTCATTGCCCGAACCCTGCGCTCGCGTCGCTCGTTGGCCGGTCTGGGCATGGCTTGCCTGTTGCCGCTCAGCGCGCAGGTCCACGCCGAAGACTTCACCCTCAACATTCCTGCCCAGCCTTTGCCCCAGGCGCTGCAGGCGTTTGGCACGCAGACCAATCAGCAGGTGATCTACAACGCCGATGACATGGCCGGCCTGCGCAGCACACGCGTCAGCGGCAAGTTGAGCAGCGAAGCGGCGATTGCCCAATTGCTCAAGGGCACGGGCGTGCACTACAGCTTTGAAGGCAACACGCTGATGCTGGTACGCGGCAGTTCGACCGAGGGTCTGGAACTGGGCGCCACCACCATCAACGCGCAACAGGTGGGCGCGACCACCGAAGGCTCGAATTCCTACACCTCGAATGCCGTGACCATTGGCAAGGGCACCCACACCCTCAAGGAAATTCCGCAGTCGGTCACGGTGATGACCCGCAAGCAAATGGACGATCAGGATATCGTCGATCTCAAGGACGCGGCCAACAAGACCACTGGCCTCGTCGGTGCCCAAGGCGTCGGCAGAGGTTTGATCCTCTCTTCGCGCGGTTTCCAGATCGATGACTGGCAGTACGACGGTGTGCCGATCCCGCGTAACACTTACGCGCTGGGCAATTGGGCCACGCAGGACTTGATTTTCTTCGACCGCATGGAAGTGCTGCGTGGTGCGTCGGGCTTGCTGCAAGGCACCGGCAGCCCGGGTGGCGCGGTCAACCTGGTGCGCAAGCGCGGTCAGGCCACGCCGACCGTGACCCTGACCGGCAAGGCTGGCTCCTGGGATCACTACGGTCTGCAACTGGACGCCGGTGGGCCGTTGAACCAGAACGGCACCATTCGTGGACGCTTCGTGGCCGATCAGGACGACACCCACACATTCGTTGATTCTGAATGGTACAAGACCACCTCGCTGTACGGCGCGCTGGACTTCGACCTGAGCGAAGCCACTACCGTGGGCGTGGCGGTCAGCCAGTCCGACGGCGAATCGCGCTCGAATGTCCGCGGCTTCCCGCGCTACTCCGACAGTAAACCCATCGACCTGCCGCGCAGCACGTACACCGGGGCGAAGTGGAACCACTCGGATATCGACGTCACCACGCTCTACACCGATCTGGAACACCGTTTCAACGACGACTGGGCCTTCAAGATCGGCGCCGTGCGCATGACGGAAACCAACAAGGCGAAGAACCAGCGGGTGCAATCCACAGGCGATGGCATCAATCCCGATGGCAGCGGCGTGCAATACGCTGACTTCGTGACGGACATGGACTCCACCAAAGTCGCTCTGGACATGAACCTCACCGGCAAGTTCGAAGCCTTGTCCATGCAGCAGGAAATCATGGTGGGCGGCAACTATTCCAAATACACCTCGGACGACAAATACGCCCGAACCTTCAATGACAGCTCCGACAATATCTTCGACATTGATCACAACCGTCCGGAGATCAGCTACGAAGGCTTGATCAATAGCCCCGGTGGCCGTGGGACTCCCAGCCAATACGACATCCGCCAGAAAGGCCTGTACGGCAGCTGGAGGGTCAAGCCTGTTGAAGACCTGACCCTGGTGCTCGGCTCGCGCGTCAGTTGGTACGACTACAGCTACAAATCGTCTACCGAGACCGCGACCGGCATTACAGAAGATCCAAAAAGCACCGCCACCGAAACCGGAGAAGTCACGCCCTATGCCGGTATCGTCTATGACCTGAGCCGCGAATGGGCGGTCTACGCCAGTTACACCGACGTATATACACCGCAGACCGAACGCGATACCGCCGGCTCGGTACTTAAACCGATTGTCGGCAGTAACTACGAGATTGGTCTCAAGGGCGAGTTGATGGATGGCCGGATCAATACATCCGTGGCCCTGTTCCGTTACGACCAAGAAAACCGTGCCGTTCTCGATACGCAGGGTGCGCAAACCTGCGACGGTTGGTATTGCTCGACGGCATCGGGCAAAGTGCGCAGCCAGGGTCTGGACGCTGAAATCAGCGGCGAAGTGATCGACAATCTGCAACTGTTTGCCGGCTACACCTACAACACCACCAAATACCTCGACGACCCTACCAACGAAGGCAAAATCTTCAGCTGGTGGACGCCTAAACACATGCTGCGTGTGTGGGGTAATTATCAGTTGAGCGGCGACTGGAGCCGTGTGAGTACTGGCCTGGGCTTTACCGCACAAACCCACACGGTAGGTTTCGACCACTCCGTCAACGTTCCGGGTTATACCGTGTGGAATGCCCGTGTCGGTTACCAGCTCACCCCGGAAATCGAGCTGGCGATGAATGCCAACAACCTGTTTGACAAGACCTACTTCGCAGCGGCCTACAACCAGATTAACGGCAACAACAACTACGGTGATCCACGCAACGTGATGTTCAGCGTGAAATACACACCGCAGTTCTGAGTCCTTTGCACTAGCGTCAAAGTCCCGGCCCGCGCCCTTTTACCAGGGGCGCGGGCTAATGCTTGTGAGGCTGAAGATCAAAAGATCGCAGCCTTCGGCAGCTCCTACGGGTGTTCACATTCCTTTGATCTGTAACCCGAAAATCAGGATTGGTGTCCAACATTTTGGGGTCAGATCACTTTTTGTAGGAGCTGCCGAAGGCTGCGATCTTTTGATCCTGATTTACCTGAAGCACAAACAAAAACGCAGAAGCCATGGCTTCTGCGTTTTTTTGCCGTCGCTCGGTCAGCTACATGACTCGCCCTGGCAGCCGAGGAACACTTCGGTAAACGACTCCAGTAGCGACTCGGTGTAGATCATGCTGCGGTGTGGCAGTGGTGAGTGGATCGAGGTGTGCAATTGGCCTGTCACGTTGTGGGCCCTGAGCAGTTGTTCCGAATACAGCACTTGCTCCAGGGTTTTATGCGACAGCGACCACCAGCAACTGGCCTTGACCTTGAGCAGCGGCAGCGAGAAGGCATTGAACGCGTCCACCAGGCGATCGTGAATCGCATAGGCCTGGGCGTTCATGATTTCCTGCTTGATGCCTTCCAGGGTCGCGATCATCTCTTGCTCGCCGGTCGCCGTCTGTTCGCTGGCCCAGCGATAGAAGGCCTTGAGGTCGGCCGTCGGGTTCCGGGCGATGAAGCTCGTCGCCGCCGGTTCCAGATGCGCGAACATCAGGTTGAAGACTTCGAGTGCTGCCAGCAGTTCGTTTTCCGCGCTGAGGTGGTTCGGGTTGTCTTCTTCCAGCGGCTTGCGCGGCAGGTCGGCGGGCAGGTCACGTTCCGGCAGAGTGGTGTCGACGAGGCCGAGGAAGGTCACTTCCTTGCCCTGGCGTTCCAGGTGGGCGGCGACGTCCATGGCGATCGCGCCCCCCAATGACCAGCCCATCAATCGGTAGGGGCCGTGGGGCTGCTTCTCGACGATCTGCGCGCTGTAGTCGGCAATCATCTCGGCCCATGTCTGAGCGTTCGAGTCTTTGTCGGCAAAGCCCTTGTGCATTACGCCGAAGGTCCGGGCATGGGCACTGAGTTTTTTCGCCAGCGGCTGATAACAGAACACGATACCGCCGCTGGGGTGCAGGCAGAACAGTGGTGGTGCCGACGCTGTCGAGGCATTGAGTTCGACCACGCATTGCACATGCTGCTGATGCTCCAGTGCGATGAATCTGGCCAGTGCCTGGACATTGGGGTGAGCCAGCATGTGTTGCAGCGCCAGTTTGATACCCAGGCGCGCGTTAAGGGTCGAGATGAATTGAATGGCCAGAATCGAGTGGCCACCGAGTTCGAAAAAGTTGTCGTCCAGGCTGACACGCTCGACCTGCAACGCTTCTTGCCAGAGTTCGGCGAGCGCCTTTTCCAGGGGCGTTTCGGGGGCAATGAAGTGCCGCTGCGTCTGGCTGAGGTCGGGCTGCGGCAGGGCCTTGCGGTCGAGCTTGCCGTTGGGGCTCAACGGCATGGCGGCCAGTACCAGCAGATGACTGGGTACCATGTAGTCCGGCAGCCTGGCCTTGAGTTCAGCCTTGAGGGTTTCGCGCAGGTCGAGTTGTTGCTGCGCGCTCAGCGAGTCGCTTTGGGCCACGACATAGCCGACCAGGTGCAAACCCACCGCGCCTTCCCGGGCAACCACCAACGCCTCGCGGACCTGCGGCGATTGCAGCAGGCATGACTCGATTTCCCCGAGTTCGATGCGGAAGCCGCGAATCTTCACCTGGTGATCCAGCCGGCCTGCATACTCGATCACGCCGTCGGCGCGGTAGCGCGCCAGATCGCCGGTGCGATAGAGACGACCGCCGCCCTGAACATCGAACGGGTCGGGGATGAAGCGCTCGGCCGTGAGCTCAGGTCGCTTGAAGTAGCCGCGTGCGAGCAGGTCGCCGGCAATCATCAGTTCACCGACGACGCCCACCGGCACTGGCTGGCCGCCGGCATCGAGCAGGTAAATCGCCCGTCCGGCCAGAGGCTGGCCGATCGGCATGCTTTTGGGCAGGGCGATTTGCCCTGTCACGTAGTTGCTGCAATCCAGCACCGTGGCGCTGACCGTCGTTTCCGTCGGCCCGTAGGTGTTCAGCAGCTTCACGTGCCCGAGCCCGGCCTTGCCCCAGGCCGCCACGCCCTCCGGTGGCATCGCTTCGCCACCGACGATCACTTGCCGCAGTGCACCGTAGTCGCGCTGCCCGGCTGCGGCGAAGTCCTTGGCCAGCATGTTCCAGTAGGTGGTGGTCAGGTCGCTGACGCTGAACTGTTTGTCGAGCAGTTCGCGATACCAGGTTTCACTGTCCCAGATATCCGGCCCGCGCAGCACCACCGAGGCGCCGCAGATCAACGCCGGGTAAAGTTGCTCGACAAAGGCATCGAAGTTGAACGTGGCGAACTGCAGGGACCGGTCCTGTGCGGTCAGACCGAGAAACTCCAGCGCCACCTGAGCGTGACGGGTCAACGCCGCCTGGGTGATGCCGACCCCTTTGGGGCGACCGGTAGAGCCGGACGTGAACATCACATAGGCGAGGTTTTGGCCGGTGGTGCGGCAGGGCGGGTCAAGTGCGGGCAGCGTCCCCCGGACATCGATGTCGTCGACGCAGCGTCGCTGGACGCCGGGCATCGATGGCAGCCGATCAAGCAGCGAACGCTGGCTCAGCAACACGCTCAGGCCACTGTCTTCAATCATCCAGGCCAGGCGTTCCTGCGGGTAGTCGGGGTCCAGTGGCACATAAGCGCCGCCAGCCTTGAGCACCGCCAGCAGGCTGACAATCATCTGCGCCGAACGCTCCACGGCAATGCCCACCAGCACTTCCGGTCCGACACCCTGTGCAATCAACGCGTGGGCCAGACCATTGGCGGCAGTGTTGAGCTGGGCGTAACTGAGCTGAAGGTCGTCGCAGATCAGCGCCACCGCGTGCGGTGTGGCCAGCGCCTGGCGTTCGAACAATTGATGCACGCCTTCCTCGGGTTGGGCCGACACGGACGGGTTCCACTGCTGCAACTGCACCTGTCGCTCATCCTCGCCCAGCAACCGCAGTTCGCCGAGCGCGCGATCAGGATCATCGACCAGTGCCTGTAGCAGATTCTGCCAGTGCCGGGCCAGACGCTCGATGGTTGCAGGGGTGTAGAGATCGCGGCTGTATTCCAGGCTCGCTGCCACGCCGTGTGGCGAGTACGTGACGTCCAGCGACACATCGAACTTGGCCTGGCTCGACCCTGCGTCAAGGAACTCCAGCGTCAGTCCGTCCAGATCGATGTGCGCCGGCTCTGCGCTGTCGGCACGCCAGTTGAACAGCACCTGGAACAGCGGATTGGCTTGCGCGCTGGCCTGCAATTGCAGGGCATCGAAACTCAACTCCAGCGGGTAATCCGCATGGTCCAGCGCCGCCAGGGATTCACGGCGCAGGCGCTGCAGGAAATCGCTGCCGGACAGCAACGGATCAAGGCGTACGCGGTACACCTGACTGCTGACAAAGAAGCCGACCAGCGCTTGGGTTTCGCTGCGATTGCGCGTGGCATTCGGCACGCCGACGGTAAAGTCCTGCTGACCGCTGTAGCGGCTCAACAACAGTTGCCAGGCCCCGAGCGCGATTACGAACGGCGTCAGGCCCTGTTGCTGGCAGAAGCGGTTCAGGTCAGCCGAAAGTGACCCCGGCAGTTCGAAATCATGCTTGCCGGCCGGATGGCGGTGTTGCGCGCTGCGGGGGAAATCCACCGGCATATCCAGGGTCGGCAACGGAGTGCCCAGGTAGTTTTGCCAGTAGTCGGCGCTGTTGGCGCAGGTTGCGCTATGCAGGTAGTCACTGCGTTGCCAGGCGGCGTAGTCGGCGTATTGAATCGCCGGACGTGGCAGCGGCGGGGCGTCTGCGTCGCAGTCCTGCGCGAAGGCACGGTTCAGGTCCTGCATCAGGATCGCGTTGGACCAGGCATCGGAGACGATGTGGTGCATGTTCATCAGCAACAGCTGTTCTTCGGTGCCGACCTTGAGCAAGGTCGCGCGCATCAGCGGTGCCTGGCGCAGGTCGAACGGCGTGCCCGCCTGGGTCTCGATGCACAGCGCTATCTGCCGGGCGCGGTCTTCGTCGGCCAGTGCGGACAGGTCTTCCTGGCCGAGCACCAACTTCGCCTGATCATCGACCACCTGCATGGCCACACCGTCGATCTCGCGGAACGCCGTGCGCAGGATGTCGTGACGGTCAAGCACCCGGTTCAGCGCAATTTCCAGACGCTGCGCCTGCAGCGCGCCGGTGATGCGCATCACTCGCGGCAGGTTGTAAGCGGCACTGTCCGGTGACAGTTGCTGCACAAACCACAACCGTTGCTGGGCAAAGGAGAGTGGCGCCGGGGTTTTTCGTGCGCGGGTGGTTATGCCTTGGGGTTGATCACCGGCATCGGCCAGCAGCAGCGCCAGTAAATCATCATCGATCATGTCGTTCATCGGGGCTCTCGTAGTCGGCGGTGGATCGTTCAGGCGGTCGCCAACGGTTTATTTTGTGCGACGACCTTGCCGCCTTCCATTCGCACCAATTGGTCGGCGACATCGAAGTAACGGTCGTCGTGGGAAATGACGATGATGGTCTTGCCCAGGTATTTGAGTTCCGGCAACAGCTCGGTGTAGAAGATGCGCCGGAAGGCCGGGTCCTGGTCGGCCGCCCACTCGTCGAACACCAGCACCGGGCGTTCTTCCAGCCAGGCGTTCAACAGGGCCAGGCGTTTGCGCTGGCCGGTGGACAGGTCGGTGGTGCTGAAGGCGCCATCGCGGATGCTGACCTTGTGCGAGATTTCCAGGCGTTCCAGATAACGGTTGGCGTCTTCGGGAACGTTCTGTTCGCCTTGCACCAATTCGTCGAACAGGTAGTAGTCGGCGAAAATCGTGGTGAACAACTGGCGATAGTCGTCGCGGTTATGCGCCAGGACCAGCTTACCGTTAAGGATGATTTCCCCGCCCTGCGGCGCATACAGCCCCAGCAACAACTTGATCAGCGTGGTCTTGCCGCCGCCATTCTCGCCGACGATAAACACGATCTCGCCCTGGGCGATGGACAGGTTGACTGGCCCGAGGGCAAAGGGCTTGCTGCCGTCCACCGCCGGGAAGGCGAAATGCACGTCGCGCAATTCAAGGTGTTCGACCACCGGTTTCGGCGCGTCTTTGTCGCTGAGCAGCAGGTGCGGTTCCGGCGAGGAAAACTGCTCCGCCAGGTCGGCAATGCGCTTGAATGCAATGTTGGCGCGGCTGACCACCGGCAGGGTGGTGACCAGGTATTCCATCGGGCCCTTCATGTACAGCAGCACCAGCACGAACCCGCTGAGCACCGCTTTATCAGTGCCCAGCCACAGCGATTGCAGGGCCAGCGCCAAGCCGATCACCACGAAAAACAGCATCGAGCCGAGGGTCTTGGCCACCACGAAGGTGTTGACCGCGCGGATGTGCGTGTTGCAGATGAAGTCAGCGGTGCCTTCGATGCGTTGGCTGAACATGCGTTGGCGGCGCGGACGATGGATGCGCAGTTCCTTGGCGCCGGCGGCAATCGCGCTGTAGTGCTTTTGCAGTTCGTCCTCGGCTTCACGAGCCGCCTGGAAACCCTTGATGCCCTTGGTCCGGGCCACGTATTGCAGCGCGGTGCCGATCACCAGGGCCACCAGCAGCAAGGCAAACATCGGCAACGACAGGTAGGCCAGGTAGCTCAGGCACCCGAGGGTGACGGTGAACGCAATGGCCAGCGGCGCGAAGGAAAAGGCGAAATCACTGACGGTGTCGACGTCATGGGTCAGCACCGGGATCAGTCGATAACTGCGGAAGCGCTCGATCTGTTCGATCGGTGCCAGCAGGACTTTTTCCCCGAGGGATTTACGCAGCCCGGCAATGATGTGCTGGCCGACATGGTTGGTGCCGATGTCCGACAGGATCGACGTCAGCAACGCCACTGCGCACAGGCCGATAAACGTTGCCAACACCCGGGGTGACGGGGTGTCGGCGGCGTTCAGTGCGTCATTGATGGTCGCCAGTAACGCGGTGATGCTGAGGCCACCGAGCATGCCGAGCATGATCGACACCACAACGATGACCTGGAAAGGCCTGAGCAGGCCGAGGACTTCACTGAAGGCTCCGCGGGATTTTGAGGTCATGGAAGTTTCCGCTTCAAGTGCCGCTAAAGGGCAAAGGTTCAAGAGTTTGGCTGCTTAAAAGACGAAACCCGTGGGCGACGATTTAGCCGCGCACGGGTTTGTTGCAGGTCATGCGACAGGAGGTGGGAGCCTCAAAGATCCCGCGCGACGCGAAAACCGATCCAGTCGCCACGGGTATCGGGGTAGGTGGCATTACGGTTGCCCGAACGCGAGAACACCGGAGCTTCGCCCCAGTCATTGCCGCGAATGCGCCGGGCCGTGCATTCGCCGGTCAACCAGGCGCTGCCATCGCTGGGTGCACCGACGTAGTTCTCGTTGTAGCAATCGGCGGTCCACTCATAGACGTTGCCGTGCATGTCGTACACGCCGAAGGCGTTGGCCGGGAAACTGCCTGCTGGTGAGGTGAAGTTGTAGCCATCGGCGGCGCCGTAGGTGTTGGCGTGTCTGGCGATGCTGTATTCCTTGCCTTCATCGAACGGGAAGGGGAACGGGCCACTGCTGCCCGCGCGGGCGGCATACTCGCGCAGCGATTCGCTGACCAGCCGATAGTGCTTGCCGGTCTTCTTCGAGAGCCAGGCCACGTAGGTATTGGCCTCGGGGAAGTTCATGCACACCGCCGGGTGCCTGGCCGTGCGTTCATAGCGCGGCACGCCAGCCTTGCACTCGCGGCCTGGCCGGGTGTCGCCGTCGGGCATGACGTAACCGCTGTCGCGCAGGTACGCGTCCCACTCGCCGGTCAGCACCTGAAAGCGACTGATGGCCAGCGGTTTGGCGAAGGTCACCGGGTGCAACGGACCTTCGTCGGGCTCGCGGCCCACCTCATTGTCCGGGGTGCCCATGGTGAAAGTCCCGGTGGGCAGCACGACCATCTCCGGGCAGTCCTTGCAGTCCTTGAACACCTTGCCGGGCTGGGCGGGTGCGGCAGCCTGAGCGGCGCCGGGCAGCAGGCCTGCAACCACGGCGGCGAAGGCCAGTGCGGGGAGCGTCTTCAGGGACAAGCTACGCAACTCACTGTTCATCATTGCTCTCGATAAAAAGTTAAAAGGAATCGGAGGGGCTGGCGATCAGAGCTGTTTGCCGAGCAACGCGATGAAGCGGTCGACTTCAGCTTCAGTGTTGAGCAGCCCCGGCGCCGTGCGGATCACCGGGCCCACGTCGCGCTCCACGGCATCGGCGATCACACGGTTTTGCATCAGCCAGGCGGCGATCTTGTCGCAGCTTTTGCCCTTGACCCGGAAGAAGCTGAAACCCGATGACAGCTCGGGGCTCAGGGGTGTGACCAGTTCGATCTGCCGATGCGCTTGCAGGCGTTTTTTCATATAGCTGTTCAGCGCATGGATACGCGCCTGAACATCGGCCTTGCCCCATTGCAAATGCAGCTTGAAGGCTTCGTTCAGTGCCCAACGGTGCTCGAACGAGTGGTAGCCGCCCGGTGTCATGGTGGTGGAGAAGGCCGTGGCTTCGGAGAAGGTCGGGATGATCGGCGTAACGTATTTGACCTGTTCACTGCGGCTGCAAACGATGCCGGTGCCACGGGGGGCGAACAGCCATTTGTGGGTGCCGGCGATGAAGAAGTCGCAGTTCATGGCGGGAAAACTCAAGTCCTCGACACCAAAGCCGTGCACGCCGTCGACCAGGTAAATAATGCGGTCCTGGTCGGCACGGCCGCGGTTGTGCTTGTCCACCAACGCACCGATGTCGGCGATCGGCAGTTTCACGCCACTGCCGGAGTGCACCCAGGTCATGCCAAGCACACGGGTTTCGGGTTTGATGTTCTGCTCGATCGAGGCCAGGATCTCCGCTTTGGAGACCGTCTGCGGATCCTTGAACAACCTGATCTTGCGCACCCGGGTGCCGTCCCGCTGGGTGCGCAGATCGAGAATGGTGTGGGTGGCGTAATGCTCGTGGGCGGTGGTGAGGATTTCCTGGTCGGGGCGCACATGAACGCCGCCGTAAATCATCGCCAGGCCTTCGGTGGTGCTGCCGGTCAGCGCGATCTGTTTGGCATTGGCTTGCAGGTAACGACCGGCCCAGACACGCACCTCTTCTTCACGCTGTTCGATCACACCCAGGTCCCAGTCCATCGCCAGCCCGGGGTTTTTATCGAGGGCGGTACGGTGCATCTCGATCGCTTCACGCACAGGTTTTGGGTGCGAGGTGATCAGGAAATTGGAGAAATGCAGGTAGTCCGGATCCTGGTCGAACAGCTGCCGCAGTTGCGCCCATTTGTCCCCAGGCAGCGAGGGCAGTGGCGTGGCGCTGGCGACGTTGTCCAGGCCGGCAGTCAAGGGCAGGCCGGCGGCGAGGATCCCGGCCTGTTTCAGAAAGGTGCGACGATCGCTCATGGTTTGCTCGTGCCTTGTTGTGAAATCAGCGCTGGCTTGGCGGCTTTCTGCACCTGATCCCAAACCCGCAGGAAGTTGCCGCCCCAGAGCTTGGCAATGTCTGCTTCGGAGTAACCGCGCGAAATCAGTTCCGCCGTGACATTGCGAATATCACCGACGTTTTCCCAGCCTTCGACGCCGCCTCCTTCGTTGAAGTCGGAGCTGATGCCGACATGGTCAATGCTGATTTTGCGCACCGTGTAATCGATGGCGTCACCGAGGTCCTTGAGGCTGGCTTTGGGTTCTTTTTCAAGAATCGCGTAGAGACGGCTGGCGTACTGGCCGAATTTTTTCTCCGACCAGGCAGCGATGACCGGATCGCCCGGCATCAATGCCATGGCGAGGTTCGGCAGGGGCGGCAGGTCGAACTCTTTGCGCAGTTCGTTGAGTTTGTCCTGGGTGGTCTGGGTCAGCGGGCGCAGGTATTGAGAGAAGCCGACTACTTGCACCACGCCGCCGCTGTTCTTGATCAGCTGCATTTCCTTGTCGCTGAGATTGCGCGGGATATCGACCATCGCCCGTGGCGCCGAGTGCGAAGCGACCATCGGTGTGCGGCTCAATTGCGCGACTTGCTCCAGGGCCTTGGTCGACATTTGCGACACGTCGATGATCACGCCCAGGTCATTCAGGCGATGCACCGCTTGCTTGCCCAGGTCCGAGAGGCCGTCGAGGGCATCGGGTGAATCATTGAAAAACGGCAAGGGACGCGAAGAGTCGGCCCAGTCGTTATTGCCGATGTAGCTGAAGCCGAACATGCGCATGCCGCGTGCCGTCCACAGGTCCAGCAGGTTCAGGTCGTGGCCCAGCGGGTAGGCGTTGAGCATGCTGATGAAAATCGCGAACTTGCCTTCACCGTGCAAACGACGGAAATCGTCGGGGGTGTAGGCGATGGCGACCTGATTGGGAAAATCACGGACCATCCCGGAAATAATCTTGTAGCGGATCTCCTGCTGGTTGCGTGCCTCTTCGACAAAACCGGCGGTGGGCTTGTGCGGCGCGTTGGCGCCATTCCACAGTTCCGGCCAGCCGAAAATCGTCAGGGCCGCACCGGACAGGCGTCCGCGGTTGGCCTTGACCAGATCGAACTGGCCCTCGCCATCCTTGTCGGCTTCGTTGCCCTGGGTGCCGAAGTTCTGCATCAGGGTGATGTGGCTGTCGAAGGAGAGCATGCGCTCGTGCAGCTCGTCGGCCTGTTGCATGACCTTGATCGGGTAACCGGGGTTGTCCTTGAACCCGTAATACCAGACCGCGAAGCTGGCGCCGGCGCTGATTGCCAGGGCCAGCGGCAGGCCGATGTAAAGTGCCTTTTTCGAACGTGGTTTTGTCATTGCCATCTCAGTCAGGTTCGCCGCCCCGGTGCAGGCGCAGGGGCCTTTGCTATCTGGGAGGAACGAGTGGCTGACAGGGAAATTTAGGTGAGCTTGCGGGCCTCTTCGCGGGCAAGCCTCGCTCCTACAGGTTTTGTGTCGTCCACATCATTGTGATCCACCACCAACTTGTAGGAGCGAGGCTTGCCCGCGAAGCTTCTAAATTTCCGGACCGAACAAACGTTCTAGCTTGGATAAAGCCTGCTTCATGGCTGACACAGGTAGGGCAATGACGATTTCTCGACGATGGTTCATGGCAGGCCTGGCGCTGACTGGCGCTGCCGTGCCTGCGGCTTATTATGGGCATCGCGAATGGACGAAGCCGGACCCCACGATCACCCCCGGCGAAGCGACGGTCGACCTGGCGGACACCGCGGGTCAGCAGTTGGCCAACTCGCTGCGGGGGATCTGGGATATCCGTTTCGAAGGTTCGCAAGCGGGCCTCGACGGGTTACCGCAGCACGGGCTGGAGCTGTTTCTCGACATCGCCCAGCGCGGCCGCGGTTTGCGTGGCTGCCTCGATACCGCGCAGCAGTTACGCAGCGAAGCCGAGCCGCGTTACCGGCTGATCGGCGATCTGGTGTCGCCTGACGCCAGCCAGCTGTACTGGCGCCTGATCGATCGGCAATCGGCCAACGGCGCGCCGGCTTATGAGCTGGCGGTCATGCTCGATGAGGTCTGGGCCGATTTCGGCAATGCCGGCAGTGGCACGCTCAGCGGGCGGATTCTGCGTCTGGATCGCCCGCTCGGCTTGCCGGAACTGGACAATCGCTTTGTCGCGCGCAAATGGCTGTTTCCCGAAGCCCGTGAGCGTGTCGGTCTGAATCCGCCGTTGCTGGCGTGGCTGATATCCGCCGAACACCGCTTGTTCCACCAGCTCTGGCACGCCTCGCGGGACAAATGGCACAAACTCTCCAAGGACCAACAGGGCGCCTTGCGCGGCATCGGCTGGCAGCCGGGCCCGCGAGGCCATGAGCGCGATGCCCGGGGGCCGCGCAAAGACCGTAATGGCTCGGGGATCGACTTTTTCTTCATGCACCGGCACATGCTCGGCACGGCGCGTTCGATGCAGGACCTGCCGTCCTGGTCGAGCTTCCCGATGCCGCAGCCGGAGCTTGAGCGCGACCGTCAGGGCTTCGCCCGCTATTTCGACAATCACGATGGCACGGCGCTGCCGCCTACCTGGCTGGCCGCCGAAGACACCGAGTACACCCAGTGGGTCAGCGACATCAAGACTGCCGAGACCTACCACAGCAATTTTCAGGTGTGGGAATCCCGTTACCGCGACCCGCGTTATCTGTCGAAGCTGACCCTGGGGCAGTTCGGTTCGGAGATCGAGCTGGGGCTGCACGACTGGCTGCACATGCGCTGGGCCTCGGTGCCACGCGATCCTTCCAACGGTCAGCCGGTGCCTTTCGCCAGGGATCCGGCGGACTTTGCCGCGCGTTGGTATGCGCCGGAAAACGACTTCCTCGGTGACCCGTTTTCATCCCATGTGAACCCGGTGTTCTGGCACTTCCACGGCTGGATCGACGATCGTCTGGAAGACTGGTTCCGCGCCCACGAGCGTTTCCATCCGGGTGAGCTCAATCGGCTTGAGGTCAATGGCGTGCCCTGGTTCGCCCCGGGACGCTGGGTTGAAGTCGATGATCCATGGCTCGGCCCGAGCACCCACGGTTGCAGCACCACGCCGGGATTGCAGGTCGGCAAGTCGGTGGAAATGGACCCGGAAACCATGAAGCTGGCGCTGCGCATTACCTTCGGCACGGATGAAAAGAAACTCGCGGATTTGTTCCGGCGAGTGCCGCAACGGCCATGGTATGCGCGGAATCTGAAGGTCAAGCCGCTGAGTTCGTAAGCCAGGCACTTGTGGCAAGGGAGCTTGCTCCCGCTGGGCTGCGAAGCGGCCCTGAAACCTGCAATTACATGGTGTCAGGCACACCGAATGCGCAGGTTTTGCGACTGCTGCGCAATCGAACGGGAGCAAGCTCCCTCGCCACATGGTTTTTGGTGACAGATAACCTCGATCAAAGCACCTGCCACCCCCCACCCAACGCCTTGTACAACGCAATGCTCGCCTGCACCCTCGACAACCGCAGTTGCACATTCGAATCCTGCGCCGCATACAGCGTGCGTTGCGTTTCCAGCACCGTCAGCAAATCCTCGGCGCCGGCCTGATAGCGGCTTTGCGCAATGTTGAACGCGGTCTGGGCCTGGTTCAGTTCTTCGCGTTGCCACTGCCGCTGCTCATCCAGGCCGCGAATGCTGTTGAGGGCTTTTTCGACGTCGGCAAAAGCATTGATGATCGCGCCTCGATAGGCTTCCAGCAGTTCTTGTTGGCGAGCCGTGGCCTTGTCGCGCTCGGCGCCGAGGCGGCCGTTATTGAAGATCGGCGCAACCAGCCCGGCGGTGAGGTTGTAGAAAGGGCTGCGCAGAATGTCGCTGGCCGTGTTGGCGCCCGAGCCGATGTTGGCGCTGAGGGTCACGGCGGGCAACATCGCGGCGCGTGCGACCGTGACGTTGGCCTGGGCGGCAGCCAGTTGCGCTTCGGCGCGGGCGATGTCCGGGCGGCGGCTGAGCAATTCGCTGGGCAGTCCGGCGCCGATAGCGGGCCACTGCAGTTGCTCGAAGGACTCCTGGCTGGGCGGCAGTTGCTGAACCGGTCGGCCAAGCAGGGCGGCGAGGCTGATCCGAGCGTCTTCGGCTTGCTGGCGAATCAGCGGCAATTGTCGTTGTTGCGCCGCCACCAGGCTTTTCTGTTGCGCCAGTTCCAGTGCGGTGGCCGAGCCTGAGTCGAAGCGAGTCTGCACCAGTTTCAAAACGTTCTGCGCGTTGGCCAGGTTCAGCCCGGCAATGCGACTTTGTTCATCCAGCGACAAGGCTTGCGTGTAGCTGTTGGCCACCCCGCTGAGCAAGGTCAATTCAACCGTGGCCTGATCGAACTCGCTGGCGCGCAGCCCGAACTGCGCACTGTCTCGGGACGCGCGTTTGCCGCCCCAGAAGTCGATCTCGTAACTGGCGCTGAGGTTGGCGTCAAAGTAGTCCACGGCCTTGTTGCTGCTGTCGGCATCGAGTTGGCTATAGCCGTTGCCGCGCAGCAATTTCTGGCGGTTGGCGTTCATGCCGGCCTTGATCTCCGGCAGCTGCGAGCCGCCGGCAATCACCGTGTCGGCCTGGGCCTGGCGCACTCGAGCGATGGCGGCGGCCAGGTCATAACTGCCGAAGCGGGCCTGTTCGATCAAGCGATCAAGCTGCGGGCTGCCAAACTGCGACCACCATTGCCGACTCGTCTGGGAGGCACTTTCATCGTGTGGCGATTGCCACGCCGGCGGTGGTTGTATGCCGCTGTCCGGGCGTGGAGCAGGGTGGCTGCACGCGCCGAGTAACAGGCAAAGGGTCAACAGGCTCAGTTGCGGTTTCATAGATCGATCATTCACTGGTAAGGGCCGTGACCGGGTCGAGCCGGGCAGCTTTGCGGGCCGGCATGAAGCCGAAGACAACGCCGGTGATCAGTGCGCAGGCGAAGGCGCCGATGACCGCCGCCAGGGAAAAGGCCACCGCGACTTTGCTGAGCACCAATACGCCGCCGACGATCAGCGCCAGGGCGATGCCGGCGATCCCGCCGACCACTGAGAGCATCACTGCTTCGGTGAGGAACTGGCGCAAAATGTCGCGCTGACGGGCACCGGTGGCCATACGGATACCGATCTCGCGGGTCCGTTCGCGCACAGTCATGAGCATGATGTTCATCACGCCGATGCCGCCCACCAGCAGCGAGATCGCCGCAATCGAACCGAGCATCAGCGACAGCGTATTCTGCGTGCGCGCCTCGGCCTGAATCATCGCGGCATTGTTGGTCAGTTCGAAATCGTGTTTGCCGTCGTGCAGGCGCAGCATCAACTGCTCGATGGCCTTTTCGGCCTCTTTGACCTTGCGCGCATCGGCCGCGGCAATGGCCACGTATTCGGGGTTGTGGGTGCCGAACAACCGGACACTGGCGGCCGAGTAGGGCACGGCAATCCGGTTGTCGCTGTCGGAATCGCCGGAACTGGCGCCTTTTTCAGCGAGCACACCGACGACCTGAAAGGGCACGTTTTCGATCAGGATGTATTGGCCGATGGGGTTGACGACATCCTTGAGCAGTTTGCTGCGCACCTTATGGCCGATCACCGCGACCGCTGCTGCATTGCGTTCATCGGCCTCGGTGAAGTAGCTGCCTTCGACCACCGGCCAGTTGAAGATCGCCGGAAAGTTCGTGTCATTACCGCCGACGTAGCTCAGATGGTCGAGGTTGCCGAAGCGCACCCCGGCTTCGGCGCCATTGACCGGCATGATCCGCATGACCTGCGGCAGGCTGGCCAACGCCGCGACGTCATCCAGGGTCACGATGCCCGGCGGCGTGCGCGGGTTGGGGGCGGAGCCGCTGAGATAAATGATGTTCGAGCCGAACGCGCCCATCTGCGCCATGACCTGACGCTTGCTGCCTTCGCCGACCGCCAGCATCACCACCACCGAGGCGACGCCGATGATGATCCCCAGCAGCGTCAGGGCGGTGCGGAAGCGGTTGATCCACATCACCCGCCAGGCCGCGTGTACGGCATCCACCAGTTCACCTTTCCAGGCACCGGTGGCCTCGCTGCCTTCGCTCAGCCGCTTGCGCAAATCCACCGCTTGCAGCGCACCGGGATTGGCCGAGGCCTGCACGGCGGGGTTGTCGCGGGCGCTGTCGCTGATGATCAGGCCGTCACGGATTTCGATCACGCGTTTGGCTCGCGCCGCCACGTCGCGGTCGTGGGTGATGAGGATCACCACATGGCCCTGGCTCGCCAGTTCGTCGAGCAGCGCCATGACCTCGGCGCCGCTGTGGCTGTCGAGGGCGCCGGTGGGTTCGTCGGCGAGGATGATGTGGCCGCCATTCATTAATGCGCGGGCGATGGATACCCGTTGTTGCTGGCCGCCGGAGAGCTGGTGCGGACGGTTGCCGGTGCGCTCGGCCAAGCCCAGACGGTCGAGCAGGGCGGCGGCGCGGGCGTGGCGTTCGGCCGCCGGAGTGCCGGCGTAGATCGCCGGCATCTCGACGTTTTCCTGGGCCGAGCCGGACGGAATCAGGTGGTAGCCCTGAAACACGAAACCGAACGCCTCGCGGCGTAGCCAGGCGAGTTCATCGCTGTCGAGTGCCGCGACGTTTTCGCCGGCGAACCGATACTCGCCGGACGTTGGCCGGTCGAGGCAGCCGAGGATGTTCATCAACGTCGATTTACCGGAGCCGGAAGCGCCGACGATCGCCACGAACTCCCCAGCGTGGATCGACAGGTCGATGCCGCGCAAGACGTGGACTTGCGGCGCGTCGCCGCCACCATAGGATTTACGGATGTCCTGCAGGTCGATCAGGGGCGTTTGCATTCAACCTCCGCTGCCGTCGGCGGGGCCGATCAACAGGTGATCGCCTTCGGCCAGTCCGTCGAGGATCTGCACCTTCAGGCGATCGCTGATGCCGGTGCGCACAGTCCGTTGTTCGATGCTGCCGTTCTGGGCGACCACCCGAGCGGTTTGACTGTCCGCCTGCGGGCCGCTCTGCAACGCCGCGACAGGCGCGGTAAGGACGTTGTTTGCCTGATTGGAAACGAAGAACACTTGGGTGGTCATTTCCGCCATCAGCGCATTGTCGGTGTTGTCGACATCCAGCAGCACCGTGTACAGCACCACGCGGGCAGTCCCGCTTTTACTGGAACTGGCCGGGCTGCCGCCGCCCCGGCTGGTCTGATCCAGCGGTTTGGGCGGTATCGGTAAAATCTGCCGCACCGTGCTGCTCCAGCGCCGGTTGCCGCCGCTGAGCGTGGTGAACCAGGCGGTCATGCCGGGTTTGACGTGGCCGATGTCAGCCTCCGAGACCTCGGCCCAGACCGTCATCGGCGACAGTTTGGCGATGCGCAGGATCAGCGGCGTTTGTTGCTGGGCGTTGAGGGTCTGGCCTTCCCGGGCATCAAGGGCCACGACCGTTCCGCTCATCGGTGCGTAAATGCGCGTATAGCCGAGTTCGGCCTGATCGCTGCGCAGGCTGGCCTGGGCCTGGCGGATCTGCGCCTCGAACATGTCGATGCGCGCTTGAGTGGTGCGCAGTTCGGCCTGGGCCGTTTGCACGTCTTCATCGCGTGTCGCGCCGCCGGCGGCGAGGTTCTGCTGGCGTTGATATTTCTGCCGGGCCAGGTCGTGTTGTGCCCGTTGCTCCTGCAGCTGCGCCTTGAGGTTGTCGATGGAAAAACGCCCGGCGTCGAGTTTGGCCTGTTGGGTGGAAGGGTCGATTTCCACCAGCAACTGGCCTTCCTTGACCACGTCACCGACCTCCACATGGATCTTCTGGATCTGCCCGGAGGCCTGGGCGCCGACATCGACATAACGTCGCGGTTGCAGGGTTCCCAATGCCGTGACGCTGCTTTCGATGTCGCCGCGCGCGACCTGGACCGTGGCGAACCGGTCACGACCCGCAGGCAAAACCTGCCAGGCTGCTACGGCGATAACGGGGATCAGACAAAGGGCTACAAGCAGGGCGCGTCGGGTGTGACGGGGACGTTTCATGCAGGGTTCCGGCCAATAGGATTCGGCCCGTCATTCAGCTGGCGCGCAAAAACCTGGCGACAGCTGAACGCTGTCGGAGGGCCGACAGACACGGGGAGCTGTCCTGTAAACGAGGGAAGAGGCGGGGAATTTAAGCGTTGAGGCTTTGAGTGACAGACAAAGTCAAAGGTATAGGACAGCACTATTTATCAGGCAAATAGAAACAGCACTTTAAATCTATATGAGAATTACTATAAATTACGCGCTCGAAACTGCCACCATCGTGCCACTGCCTCCCCGGCAGTCGCGGATCTGGCTCAAGGATAGAAACCGCACCCCGTGCGGCCGGGAGTCATGTTGGAAAACTACTATCGCGAGCTGGTGTGTTTCCTGAACGCCAGGCTAGGCAACCGTCAGGTGGCCGAAGATGTGGTGCATGACGCGTATCTGCGGGTACTGGAGCGTTCCAGCGACACGCCGATCGAGCAACCCCGGGCGTTCCTTTATCGCACCGCGCTCAACCTGGTGATCGACGACCACCGACGCAATGCCTTGCGTCAGGTCGAGTCCCTGGACGTGCTCGACAGCGAAGAACGCTACTTCATCCCTTCGCCCCACAACAGCCTCGATCACGGTCAGCGTCTGGACATGCTCCAGCGCGCGCTGGCGGAATTGCCACGGCTGTGTCGCGAGAGCTTTCTGTTGCGCAAAATCGAAGGCCTGTCGCACCCGCAAATCGCCGAGCACCTGGGCATTTCCAAGGCGCTGGTGGAAAAGCACATCGTCAATGCCATGAAGCATTGCCGGGTGCGGATGCGCCAGTGGGACGTCGCTTAAACCAGTCCTCGTTAAATTTTTTTTCATTGTCCTCGTTCCTATTCAACAGACGATCTGCTGCCGCCAAAGGCCGGTCAGGTCACCCAGGCTTTATCCCCGCAGTTGCGGGGTTTATCCAGAGGACACTGGAAATGACACAGGCAATTGCATCGCCCATCGTTCACGACCTGATCGGCGTCGGTTTCGGCCCTTCGAACCTGGCCCTGGCCATCGCCCTGCAAGAGCGCGGGCCGAGCCAGGGCGAGCTGGATGTGCTGTTTCTCGACAAGCAGGCGGACTACCGCTGGCACGGCAACACCCTGGTCACCCAGAGCGAACTGCAGATTTCGTTTCTCAAGGACCTGGTGACGCTGCGCAACCCGACCAGCCCGTATTCCTTCGTCAACTACCTCAAGCACCACGGTCGTCTGGTGGACTTCATCAACCTCGGCACCTTCTATCCGTGCCGCATGGAGTACAACGACTACCTGCGCTGGGTCGCCGGGCAATTTACCGGGCAGAGCCGCTACGGCGAGGAAGTGCTGACCATCGAGCCGGTGCTGCACAACCAGCAGGTCGAGGCGTTGCGGGTGATCTCGCGTGATACTCAGGGGTTGCAGCATGTGCGCACCACCCGTTCGGTGGTGGTTAGCGCCGGCGGTACACCGCGCATTCCCGAAGCGTTCAAGGCACTGAAGGATGACGGTCGGGTGTTCCACCATTCCCAGTACCTGGAGCGCATAGCCAAGCAGCCATGCTTGAACAACCAACCGATGAACATCGCGATCATCGGCGGCGGGCAGAGCGCGGCGGAAGCTTTCATCGACCTCAACGACAGCTTCCCGTCGGTGCAGGTGGACATGATCCTGCGCGGCTCGGCCCTGAAACCGGCCGATGACAGCCCCTTCGTCAACGAAGTGTTTTCGCCGGAATTCACCGACCTGGTGTTCCAGCAGGCCAGCAGTGAACGCGAGCGTCTGGTCAACGAGTACCACAACACCAACTATTCGGTGGTGGACATCGACCTGATCGAACGCATCTACGGGATCTTCTACCGGCAGAAAGTCTCGGGCATCGCGCGCCATGCGTTCCGGACCCTGACCACCATCGAAAAAGCCACCGCCACCGAACGCGGTATCGAGCTGGCGATGCGCAACAACGCCACCGGCGAAGTCACGGTTCACCGTTACGACGCCGTGGTGCTGGCCACCGGTTACGAGCGTCAGATGCACCGCAAACTGTTGGCACCGCTGGAACAATACCTGGGTGATTTCGAGGTCGATCGCAATTACAGGCTGATCACCGACGAGCGTTGCAAGGCCGGGATCTACATGCAGGGCTTCTGCCAGGCCAGCCACGGCTTGAGCGACACCTTGCTGTCGATCCTGCCGATCCGCGCCGATGAAATTGCCGGCTCGTTGTATGACCATGGCAAATCCCGTGGGCATGGCCGGTCGGTGAGGGACTTGTTGTTGGCGACTGCTAGCTGAGATTTTTTGCGGTTGTGTTGATCGTTCCCACGCTCTGCGTGGGAATGCCTCAATGGACGCTCTGCGTCCGCTTCAGAAGGGACGCGGAGCGTCCCGGGCTGCGTTCCCACACAGAGCGTGGGAACGATCATCCTGAAAGCTGAACCCTTCCTGAAGAACCCTGCGATTCCCCCCGCAACACCCCCGTGCAGCGTTTACTCTCTAGAAATCGCGGCGTAAGCTTCGCGCGTTTTCATCAATTAGCGGAGACCCACAGTGGGTACTTGTTCGAGTGACAGTTGTCGGCCGGTCTCGGTAACCGGCATTTTCCCGGCAAGATAACGCGCAGCCTTTTTGTGCCGTTGTCTCGCCGTAAAGCGAGCAGCGGCATCCCGATCGTGGCCGGTTTGGCCCGACTCCCGACGTCCTCTCATCGACGCTGAACAGCGTGTGATGTTCGACCCCGTGTCGTCATCGCAGCGCCTCGACACGCCTGCTCGACGGTTTCCCGGCTGACCCTGGGGGGCACTGCCATGAACCTGACCTGGCTGAAAGAATTCTTCGCCGGATTCCTGCGAAACCGTCACATCGCCCGGCACTTCCGTCGACTGGCGCTGCTGGAAAGCTTCACCGACACCACGGTCAGCCGTGAAGTCCCGCCGACGCTCGCGCAAACCCTGGTCGCCGCCGCCAACAGCGACACTGGCCAATTACTGGACACCCTCGGCAGCCACCCTGACGGCCTGACTGAACCCGAGGCCGATGCGCTGCGCGAACAGTACGGTCTCAACGAAGTCGAGCACGAGCAACCGCTGCCGTGGTGGACGCACCTGTGGCACTGCTACAAAAATCCGTTCAACCTGCTGCTGACCTTGCTGGCGGTGATCTCCTGGCTGACCGAAGACATGAAAGCCGCCATCGTGATTTTCTCGATGGTGGTGCTCTCGACCTTGCTGCGTTTCTGGCAGGAAACCAAATCCAACCAGGCCGCCGACGCGCTCAAGGCAATGGTCAGCAACACCGCCACGGTGATGCGTCGGGAGGTGGCGAACAACGGTGCGCAACGCTTTGAGTTGCCGATCAAGCAACTGGTGCCGGGCGACCTGATCGTGCTCTCGGCCGGTGACATGATTCCCGCCGATTGCCGGGTGCTCAACGCCAAGGACTTGTTCGTCAGCCAGGCCGCGATGACTGGTGAATCGATGCCGGTGGAGAAATTCCCACGTCAGCAGGACAACCATACCCACAACCCGCTGGACCTCGACAACATCCTGTTCATGGGCACCAACGTGGTGTCCGGAACGGCGATGGCGCTGATTCTCACCACCGGCAACAACACCTATTTCGGCGCGCTGGCGCAGCGGGTCGGTGCCACTGATCGTGCGCCGACTTCATTCCAGACCGGGGTCAACAAAGTCAGCTGGTTGCTGATCCGCTTCATGTTCGTCATGGCGCCGCTGGTGTTGTTCATCAACGGTTTCACCAAAGGTGACTGGACCGAAGCGTTGCTGTTCGCGCTGTCGATCGCCGTGGGCCTGACCCCGGAAATGCTGCCGATGATTGTCACCTCGACGCTGGCCAAGGGCGCGGTGTTCCTGTCGCGCAAAAAAGTCATCGTCAAACGCCTCGATGCGATCCAGAACTTCGGTGCCATGGACGTGCTGTGCACCGACAAGACCGGCACCCTGACCCAGGACAAAATCTTCCTCGCGCGCAACGTCGATGTCTGGGGCAACGATTCCGATGACGTGCTGGAAATGGCCTACCTCAACAGCTACTACCAGACCGGCCTGAAAAACCTGCTGGACGTGGCCGTGCTGGAGCACGTGGAAATCCACCGTGAACTGAAAGTCGGCACGGCGTTTCGCAAGGTCGATGAGATTCCGTTCGACTTCACCCGTCGGCGCATGTCGGTGGTGGTGGCCGAGCGTGATCAGCCGCATCTGCTGATCTGCAAAGGCGCGGTGGAAGAAGTGCTGGCGGTGTGCACCCGGGTCCGTCATGGCGATGCCGACGAGGCGCTGAGCGATGAATTGCTGGCACGGATTCGCCAGGTCACCGCCACCTTCAATGCCGAAGGCCTGCGGGTGGTGGCGGTGGCGGCGCGGCCGATGATCGAGGGCCGCGATACTTACAGCCTGGCCGATGAACAGGCGCTGACGCTGATCGGCTACGTGGCTTTCCTCGATCCACCGAAGGAAAGCACCGCGCCGGCACTCAAGGCCCTGGCCGCGCACGGTGTGGCGGTGAAAGTGCTGACCGGCGACAACGAACTGGTGACCGCGAAAATCTGCCGTGAAGTCGGGCTGGAGCAGCAAGGCCTGCTGATGGGCAACGACATCGAGCGCATGAGCGACGCCGAGCTGGCGGTGGCGGTGGAGACCACCAACGTCTTCGCCAAACTCACGCCGTCGCACAAGGAACGCATCGTCCGCCTGCTCAAGGGCAACGGTCACGTGGTCGGTTTCATGGGCGACGGTATCAACGATGCGCCAGCCCTGCGCACTGCCGACATCGGCATTTCGGTGGACAGCGCGGTGGACATCGCCAAGGAAGCGGCGGACATCATTCTTCTGGAAAAGAGCTTGATGGTGCTGGAGGAGGGCGTGCTGGAAGGGCGGCGGACCTTCGCCAACATGCTCAAGTACATCAAAATGACCGCCAGCTCGAACTTCGGCAATGTGTTCTCGGTGCTGGTGGCCAGTGCGTTCATCCCGTTTCTGCCAATGCTGCCGATGCACCTGCTGGTGCAGAACCTGCTCTACGACATTTCGCAGATTGCCATCCCGTTCGATAACGTCGATGAAGACATGCTGAAACAGCCCCAACGCTGGCAGCCAGCGGACGTCGGACGCTTCATGCTGTTTTTCGGCCCGATCAGTTCGATTTTCGACATCAGCACCTTTGCCTTGATGTGGTACGTGTTCGATGCCAATACCCCGGACCACCAGACGTTGTTCCAGTCTGGCTGGTTCGTGGTCGGGCTGCTGACCCAGACGCTGATCGTGCACATGATCCGCACGCCGAAGCTCCCGTTCCTGCAAAGCCGCGCCGCCATGCCGCTGCTGGTGATGACCGGCATCATCATGGCCGTGGGGATTTTCCTGCCGATGGGGCCGCTGGCGCACTACTTCAAACTGCAGGCGCTGCCGTCGCTGTATTTCGTGTTCCTGCCGGTGATTCTGCTGGCATACATGGGGCTGACCCAGGCTGTTAAAGGCTTCTACATCCGCAGGTTTGGTTGGCAGTAATGCTGCCAATTGTAGGAGCTGCCGAAGGCTGCGATCTTTTGATCTTGCTTCAATAAAAATCAAAAGATCGCAGCCTTCGGCAGCTCCTACACAGGCTGCGATCTTTTGATCTTCAAGTCGGACAGAGCCCTCTATTTTTAGGAAAAGTCCTACAGAACGCTCCCCAAGTCTTCCGTAGCCTTGCCGCCTCATTTATCAGCCATTGACCTGGAGGCCCGCGATGACCAACAAAGCCTTGCGCATCCTGATCGCCGACGAACAGCATTTTCACCGGCTGAAAACCGAGCGGTTGTTCAATCAGCTCGGTTATTACCGGGTGGCACCGGTGCACAGCCTTGCAGATATGCTGAACCTGGTGGAGTACGGTTGCGAGCCGTTCGACCTGGTGGTCGTCAATGCCGCTCTGGCGGAAGGGTCATTGGATCTGTCCGGGTTCTTCCGCGATAACCCTCAGGTTCACCACGCCTTGATCTACGACGACCACGCGGCGCTGCCGGATTTGGCAGCCATCCGACGACTGATGGCGCGCATCGATCTGTCTATGTATGAAGCTGCGCCGCTTCTGGATCACGAGCGGAGTCGACGACGAATTGGTTGAGTTCAGGGTTACCGTCCGTCGGTACTATCATTTCTGACAGGTACATTTTTCCTGCTTTCCGTGCAAAAGTCATCGCGCAGCCGCTGCGTCTATCCCGGCGGTTAGCGGCGGGCAAT
Organism: Pseudomonas sp. GW822-FHT02G04; assembly: GCF_058802085.1. Taxonomy (NCBI): domain Bacteria; kingdom Pseudomonadati; phylum Pseudomonadota; class Gammaproteobacteria; order Pseudomonadales; family Pseudomonadaceae; genus Pseudomonas; species Pseudomonas sp. GW822-FHT02G04. The sequence continues at coordinate 27,435 of NZ_JBXANU010000028.1, read as the reverse complement.
CGTTGAGTTTTTGCAAAGGAATTGCCATGAAGAAAGCGCTGCTTGTGGACGATCATCCGGTGATACGCGCCGCAGTCAGACTTGTACTTGAGCGGGAAGGTTTCAAACACTTCTATGAGGCGTCCAGTGTTGGCGAGGCCTTGTCGATACTTCGTGAGCATGCAGTCGATCTGGTGGTACTGGATCTGGTGATGCCCGGTGGTGATGGGCTGGAGCTGCTGGGCCGGATCAAGGCCAGTGATTGGTTATGTCTGGTACTGGTTTTCACCTCCCTGGATCCGCTGTTTTTTCAAGAGCGTTGCATGCGCGCCGGGGCCATGGCGTACGTCGCCAAGACCAACGACTTGAATCAATTGCAAAAAGCCGCGCATGCAGTCATGGCCAACTACACCTTTTTCGTCCGACTGCCTTCGGTGTCGCAGGACCCCCGGCAACGCAGCGAAAAAGAGATGATCGACAAACTCTCCAACCGCGAACTGACGATCTTGCGGTATTTGGCTCAGGGTATGAGTAACAAGGCTATCGCCGAGCTTATGCACCTGAGTCACAAGACCGTCAGCACCTACAAGACCCGCTTGATCGAAAAACTGGGGGTGAATGCAGCAGTGCACCTGCGCGATTTCGCCGTGCGCAATCATCTGATCTGAATGAGCCCGACCGTGCGCATCTTCCTGTGGGTCTTGATGCTATGTCTTGCATCGCAGGCCCTGGTCGCGGTAGCCGACGAGCCTAGGTCATTGCGCCTGCTGGGGCGCTCCACGGTGGAGAGCAACGCTGTCCAGCTTGATGTGGATGATCGCAATTGGCTGATCAGCAAGCGGGTGTTGCGCGTCGGAGTAACGGGGCCGGACTACCCGCCCTTCGAATTGACGCGCAATCACGATGAACTGGAGGGCATTACCGCCGATTACGTCGGGCTGCTTGCGCAACTGCTGCACGTCAACGTCGAGGTGCTGCGCTATGGCACACGCGAGTCAGCGATGGAGGCACTCAAACGCAAAGACCTGGATCTGCTGGGAACCTCCAACAGCTTCGAGGCCGCCGATCCCGAACTGAATCGAACCAGCGCCTATGCCGAAGATCAGCCGATGCTGGTCACCAGACTGGACGAGCGCATGCCCGAGGATCTGGCTGGTAAACGCATTGCCATGGTCGCCGACTATCTGCCGGAGCAGACCGTCAAAGCCTTCTATCCCAGGGCTGATCTGCAACGTTACCCATCGCCGCTCGATGCACTCGGAGCCGTGGCATATGGGCAGGATGATGTGTATCTCGGGGATCTTATCAGTGCCAATTACCTGATCAACAACAACTACCACAATAACGTTCAGTTGATGGGGCCATCCGGCCTTGACGCCAACCCGTTCGGTTTCGCATTGGCGCGGGACAATACGCGCCTGAAAAACATTGTTGACAAGGCACTGGCGGCGATCCCGATGGAGCAACGCTCTGCCATCGAGCAACGATGGAGTGCCGGCCGTGCCAATCGGCTGGGTCTACAGCGAGTGAGTCTGAGCGCCAGTGAACAGCGCTGGCAGGATCAGCATCCGACGGTGAGGGTCGGAGTGGTCGGGGACTTTGCGCCTTTGACTTTCTATGATACCGAAGGGCGATTCAGCGGGTTGACCGCGCAATTGTTGACGCTGATCAGCCAGCGTAGCGGTTTGAACTTTGACGTGCAGCGGGGCCAATCCCTGGACGAGCAGATCCAGCGGCTCAAGGCTGGCGAGATCGACGTATTACCGGCTCTCATCCCCACGACTGAAGGTGTAGCCGGGCTGCGTTTTACCAGCCCTTACGTCACTAATCCATACACGCTGGTCAGTGCAGTCACCCCCGGCAGTCCGAGGACGCTGGACGATTTGGCCGGCAAACGCCTGGCGATTTATCACAGTCATCCCATGCGCGCATTCATTCTTGCCAGGGCACCGCAGGTGCGGATGCTGGATGTGCAAAGCCCGGCCCAAGGCCTGGAAATGGTCATGAAGGGGGAAGCCGATGCCGCGCTCAGTTCGTTGTTCATGACCCGCTACCTGATTGCCCGGTATTACAGCGGGCGTCTGCGCATCAGCAGTACTGTGGGCGATGAACCGGCACGCATCGCTCTGGCGACCGGAAATGATGCGCTGGAGCTGCACTCGATACTGAACAAGGCATTGCTGAGCATCTCGCCCCAGGAGATGGACGATCTGGTGGCGCGCTGGAGCAATGATGTGGTGGTGGATGACAGCTATTGGCTGCGTCATCGCCAAGGCATTCTTCAGGCATTTGCCGTGGCTGGCGCCTTGCTGTTACTCGCCCTGGGCTGGATCGCCTGGCAGCGCTGGCAGATCCGTCAGCGCCAGCAATGGTTGCAGCAATTGCAGGACGCCAAGGACGTGGCGGACGACGCCAATCGCGCCAAAACTACCTTTCTGGCGACCATGAGTCATGAGATCCGCACGCCGATGAGTGCTCTGATCGGCATGCTCGAACTGGCCCTGAAACGTGCGGACGAGGGCGTCACCGACCGTTGCGCCATTGAGGTGGCGTCCAGTGCCGCCCAACAATTGCTGGCGCTGATCGGCGACATTCTGGATATCGCGCGGATCGAGTCCGGGCATTTATCCCTGAGTCCTGAACGGGCCAATCTGCGGGCGCTGGTGGCGTCGGTATGTCGGGTTTTCGAAGGTCTTGCACGACAGAACGCGTTGGCTTGGCGAATCGATCTGGACGAACACAGCGACTGCGATGTGTTGATCGACCCCATCCGATTCAAGCAGGTGCTGTCCAATCTGCTGAGCAATGCCATCAAGTTCACCCGTGAGGGGGAGGTGAGCCTGACGCTGCGGGTAGTGCTCGTTACGGCGGGGCATCTGGCGGTCAGCGTATGCATTGAAGACACCGGCATTGGCATCAGCACCGTCGACCGGCAACGGTTGTTCAGCCCGTTTATCCAGGCCGATAACGGCCGACAGTCAGCCCGCAGCGGTTCTGGCCTGGGGTTGGTGATCAGTCGCAGCTTGTGCGAAATGATGGGCGGGCAGTTGCAACTCGACAGCGTTCTTGGGCAAGGCACGCGGATCGACATCAACCTTGAGCTGATCGCATTGCAACCGTTGCCTTCCAGTGTGGGGGGCGATATCGGGTTGCAGGCGCCGACGCAGTCACTGACGATTCTGGTGGTCGACGATCACCCGGCCAATCGATTGTTGCTTTCACGACAACTGAGCCACCTGGGGCATCATGTTCTGGAGGCCGAAGAGGGCGCGCGGGGGCTTGAACTGTGGCGCGAGCATGGCTTCGATCTGGTCGTCACCGACTGCAATATGCCCAGGCTCAGTGGTTATGAGCTGGCCGGTGCCATACGCGATGAAGAGCGCGCCAAGGGATTGCCGTCGACGCTGATTCTGGGGTTTACCGCCAATGCGCAGCCCGAGGAGAAGTTGCGCTGTCTGGAGGCAGGCATGGACGACTGCCTGTTCAAACCCATCCTGCTGGCGGATTTGGACGCTTGGCTGGCGTCCAGGTTTGCCAGTCAGGCGCCTGAGCGCATCGAAGAACCATCAACGCCCGAGATGGACCTCAGTGGCCTGGAACAATACGTCGGTGCGGACCGCACGTTGATTGAAAGCCTGGTGCGCGAGCTGACGGTGACCAACAGGGTGGATCGGGAGGATCTGCTCCTGGCGCACGCCAATGGCAATCACCATGTGCTGCGCGACCTGGCGCACCGCATCAAGGGCGGCGCGCGCATGGTTCGGGCACAGCGCCTGATCGAGCGTTGCGAGCAACTGGAGCGTGTCATCGATGTGGGGGATTCGGCGCTGCTCGACGAAGCGGTCGATCGACTGCAGCACGCGATGTCATTGCTGGATAAGCACTTGCGTCAAGGCTGAAACTCAATCCCACTGCGGCGCAATGCCTTTGGGGCTGGTCAGCCGCTGGCCGCGATCCAGGCCCGCGATCAGCGCCATGTCGGCGTCGTTCAGGGTCAGGGTGCAGGCGTGCAGATTGCTTTGCAGGTTGGCGCGTTTGGTGGAAGAAGGAATCACCGCGTACCCCAGTTGCATGGCCCAGGCCAGGGTGACCTGGGCCGGTGTCGCCTGCAGGCGATCGGCGATCTGCTGGATGACCGGGTCCTTCAGCACTTCGCCGTAGGCCAGGGTCATGTAAGAGGTGATCTGGATGCCCTGGCTTTGCGCGAATTCGACGACCTTGCGGTTTTGCAGGTACGGGTGCAGCTCGATCTGGTTGGTGGCGATATTCTCGGCGCCGACCGCAGCGATGGCTTGCTTCATCAGGTCGACCGTGAAGTTGGACACACCTATCTGCCGGGTCAGGCCCAGTCGTTTGGCTTCGAGCAGCGCGCCCATGAACGCTTCGACCGGCACCTGATCTTCCGGCGACGGCCAGTGGATCAGGGTCAGGTCCAGATAGTCGGTTTGCAGCTTATCCAGGCTCTCTTTGAGGCTGTCGATCAACCGGTCTTTGGCGTAATTGGCGACCCAGATTTTACTGGTGATGAACAGCTCTTCACGGGCAATGCCGCTGGCGGCGATGGCCTGGCCGACTTCGGCTTCGTTTTCGTAGATCTGCGCGGTGTCGATGACCCGGTAACCCAGCTCAAGACCGGTGCTTACCGAATCGATGACCACTTGGCCTTGCAGGCGAAACGTACCAAGACCGAATGCGGGAATAGACATCAATGACTCCAGGGGTTGCAGTGGGAATGGTCGGGAGTATCCCCGGCTGCACCCTTGAGAAAAACCGCTGGTTTGGCAAAGCACTGTTTACCGCAAGTCATGAATGGGCTGTTGGAAGATCAAAAGATCTGTGGCTCTCAAGCCATATCGCTATGGCTGAACTCCTCACCGAGAAAGTCGATCAAGGTGCGCACCGACGGCAGCAGCCCGCGTCGTGAAGGGAAGATCGCGTGCACGATCCCGCACTTGGGTGTCCAGCCCGGCACCAGTTCCACCAGGTGGCCGGCAGCAATGTCATCGCGCACCACCACTTTGGGCAGGTGGGCGATGCCGATGCCGGCGAGTACCGCGTGACGCAAGGCCAGCAAGTCATCGGTGATCATTCGCGGGGTATGCCGTATCAGCGCGCTGGCGCCGTCGGCGCCGAACAACTCCCACTGATATTCACGCTGCGCGCCACCCCAGTGCAGGCTAGGTAAACCGCTGAGGTCCGCTGGGGTGGCCGGTGATGACAGGCGCTGAGCAAGTGCGGGGCTGCCCACCAGGCACTGGGTACTGTTGCCGAGCACCTTCATCACCATGTCGGTGTTTTCCAGCGGCGGAAAGCGCACTCGCAGGGCGATGTCGATCCCCTCGTGGATCAGATCGACCCGACGGTTGGTGCTATCGATGAACACCTCCACCAACGGGTATTTGAGCATGTAGCGGGTGAGCATCGGCCCGACCCAGGTGTTCAGCAGCGCCGTAGGGCAGCTGATACGCACCACGCCCTGAGGTTCGGAGCGGTTGCGTTCGATCAGTTCGGCGGCGCTTTCGGCTTCCACCCGCATGGCCAGGCAGCGCTGGTAATAGGCCTGGCCGATTTCGGTCAGCGTGCAATGCCGGCTGCTGCGGTGCAGCAAGCGCACGCCCAGGCGTTCTTCGAGCTCGGCGATTCGCCGGCTGAGCTTGGATTTGGGCATGTCCAGCGCACGTCCGGCCGGGGCGAAACCGCGGTGTTCCACCACTTGGGTGAAGTAGTAGAGGGTGTTGAGGTCTTCCACCATCGTTCTCCAAATAGAACGCTAAGGCTGATTTTCGCAGTCTAGCGCACCAAATGGCGCAGTTTTAAGCTTTGTCCATCGCGTCACACAACAGATTCGGAGACAAAGATGAAAAACATCATCGGTATCTACACCAGCCCACGACCTCACTGGGTCGGCGACGGTTTTCCGGTTCGCACGCTGTTTTCCTACGACAACCTGGGCAAACACATCAGCCCGTTCCTGCTGCTGGATCACGCCGGTCCAGCCGAATTCACCCCGACCACCGAGCGTCGTGGCGTTGGTCAGCATCCGCACCGCGGGTTCGAAACCGTGACGATCGTCTACAAGGGCGAGCTGGAACACCGTGACTCCACCGGCAGTGGCGGCAAGATCGGCCCTGGCGACGTGCAATGGATGACCGCGGCCTCGGGGATTATTCACGAAGAGTTCCACTCCGAAGGTTTCGCCAAAACTGGCGGCACTCTGGAAATGGTTCAGCTGTGGGTCAACTTGCCGGCCAGGGACAAGATGGCCGCGCCCGGTTACCAGACGATTCTCGATGGCGACATTCCGAGCGTCCCGCTGAAAAACAACGCCGGCAGCCTGCGCTTGATCGCCGGTGAGTTCGACGGCCACAAAGGCCCGGCGCGGACCTTCACGCCGATTGACGTGTGGGACGTTCGCTTGAACGCCGGCAAGTTGCTGACCCTGGATCTGCATGAGGGGCGCAACACCGCACTGGTGGTGCTGCGCGGCACGGTTCAGGTCAACGGTCGGGAACTGGTACGTGAAGGGCAGTTGGCATTGTTCGAACGCAACGGCGATCAGCTCAGCCTGGAGGCCAACAACGATGCCGTAGTGCTGCTGCTCAGCGGCGAGCCGATTGACGAACCCATCGTCGGCCACGGCCCGTTTGTGATGAACAGCGAGCTGGAGATTCACCAGGCCTTCGCCGACTTCCAGTCCGGCCGGTTCGGCCGGATGAGCGATTGAATTCAATGCAGTAGTGCTGTGGTGCGTCGGGCTTGGCTGACTACGCCTGCCTGGCGCGTTTAAACGAAAAATCAGAGTCACTCACGCCGGCCCGTTCGGCATCGATAAAAAGCGAGGATTACCCCATGACTACTTCCTACAAACGTCTCGACAAGGATAACGCCGCCGTTCTGCTGGTCGATCATCAGGCGGGTCTGCTTTCTCTGGTGCGTGACATCGACCCGGACCGCTTCAAGAACAACGTGTTGGCCCTGGCCGACCTGGCCAAGTACTTCAAGCTGCCAACGATCCTGACCACCAGTTTCGAAACCGGCCCCAACGGCCCGCTGATGCCGGAACTCAAGGCGCTGTTCCCGGACGCGCCGTACATCGCTCGCCCTGGCCTGATCAACGCCTGGGACAACGAAGACTTCGTCAAGGCGATCAAGGCTACCGGCAAGAAACAGCTGATCATCGCCGGCGTGGTGACCGAAGTCTGCGTGGCGTTCCCGGCACTGTCGGCCCTGGCCGAAGACTTTGAGGTGTTCGTGGTGACCGACGCCTCCGGCACGTTCAACGAACTGACCCGTCAATCGGCGTGGGACCGCATGTCGTCGGCCGGTGCCCAGCTGATGACCTGGTTCGGCCTGGCCTGTGAGCTGCATCGCGACTGGCGCAACGACGTGGAAGGGCTGGCAACCTTGTTCTCCAACCATATCCCCGACTACCGCAACCTGATGACCAGCTACAACACCCTGACCAGCGCCAAGTAAACCTGACGCACATCGCCCCTTGTAGGAGCTGCCGAAGGCTGCGATCTTTTGATCTTTATAGATCGCCAAAAGATCGCCAAAAGATCGCAGGCTTCGCCAGCTCCTACAATCCGTGCGATGTTTGTGTCATTGGTTCTTGCTGGAGTTACTTGATGCAGTCACTGCTCACCGATCATCCATTGCTGTGCGCGCTGGCCTTGATCCTGATCGATCTGGTGTTGTGGCGTTTGATCACGGCCAGCGGCAGCAACTGGAAACTGGCAGTGCGGCTGGTGATTTTCTCGCTGTTCAGCGTGCTGCTGTTCAACGAAGGCTTGAACCCCATGGCGCCGGCGCCCTGGGCCGACAATGTGCCGTTGCACCTGGCGGCAACCGGTTTGCAGATCGGTTGGTGGCTGTACGCGGCGCGCACCCTGACGGTGTTGCTCGGTGCGGTGATGATGCAACGGGTCGGGCACACCGGGCGCTTGTTGCAGGACCTGCTCGGCGCGGTGATTTTCCTGATCGCGGTCATCGCCGCACTGGCATACGTGCTCGAGTTGCCGGTCAAGGGCGTGCTGGCGACGTCCGGTGCGTTGGCGATCGTCGTCGGCCTGGCCCTGCAAAGCACCCTCAGCGACGTGTTCTCCGGGATCGTCCTGAACACCACCAAACCCTATCAACTGGATGACTGGATCTCCATCGATGGCACCGAAGGCCGGGTCACCGACATTGACTGGCGCGCCACGCGCCTGCAAACCGCGCAGGGCAGCATGGCGGTGATTCCCAACTCCCTGGCGGCCAAGGCCAAGATCGTCAACTTCAGCCGCCCAAGCGACATTTTCGGTGTCTCGATCAGCCTGCAAGTGAGCCCCCACGCTCGTCCGCAAAAGGTGATCGATGCATTGGAGCGGGCCATGCAGGGGTGCCGCTTTCTGTTGAACAAACCGGCGCCGAACGTGGCGTTGAAAAGCTCCGGCAGCACTGGCGTGGAATACGAAATCAGCGGTTTCGTGGTGTCCATGGATCAGAAACGCATGGTGCGTAATCAGTTGTTCGACCTGGCGTTCCGGCATTTGCAGGCATCCGGTATCAGCCTGTTGTCGAGCGTCGAGCCTAACGCGCCTGCTGCCTTGTCTCGGCCGCGGGCGCTGCTGGACAGCTCGAACATTTTCTCGACTCTGCGTCAGGAAGAGAAAGAAACCTTCAGCCAGAACATGACGCTACAAACCTTTCGCGCCGGCGAAATGATCTTGCCGGCGGGGGAGGTCAGCGATCACCTGTTCATCATCGAGTCCGGCGTGGTGTCGGTAGCCCTGAGCCGCGGCGGCACCAAGTTCGAAGCCGCGCGAATGGGGCCGGGAGAGGTGATTGGCGAGGCCGGGATTCTTTCCGATGAATCGGCGCTCGCCGACTTTACGGCCAAGACCTTTTGCACGCTTTATCGTATAGAGAAGGAATACCTCAAGCCTTGCCTCGATGCTCGCCATGACATCAACGAGGCGATGAAGGCCTTGCTGGATTTCCGTATGCATACGGCTCAGACGCTGATGCAGGAAACACCCAAGGTGGTGGCGAAGAAGGGGTTTTTGCAGTGGTTGCGCAGCCGTAGCCACTGATAGGTTGATTGCCTGTACCGACGCCTTCGCGAGCCTGTTCGCGAAGGCGTCGGTACCATCACTGAAGTCTTCTGGTCTATTGGCATCCTCAACTTCCAAAAAATTGGCTATTTGTTCAACCTCAGGTCCGCATTAACGTAGCGCCAACACCCACTGTGATTGGAGCTCGCCATGCAACCTCGTATCGATTTCTACACCGCCTCCCCAGACGCCCTCAAGGCCATGATGGCCCTGGAAACCGCGGTCTCGAAACTACCGCTGGAAAAGTCGCTGATCGAACTGGTCAAGCTGCGCGCGTCGCAGATCAACGGTTGTGCCTTCTGCATCGACATGCACACTGCCGATGCCATCAAGGACGGGGAAACACCGCGCCGGCTGTTCGCCGTGACAGCCTGGCGCGAGGCACCGTTCTTCACCGATCGTGAGCGCGCCGCGCTGGCCTGGACCGAGTCCTTGACCCAACTGAGCCTGACCCGCGCCCCGGACGAAGACTATGCGCTGCTCAGCGCCGAGTTCAGCCCCAAGGAAATGGTCGACCTGACCGTGGCGATTTCCACCATCAACAGCTGGAACCGTCTGGCCGTGGGTTTCCGCAAGATGCCTCAGGCCTGATTTTTTGCAATAGCGCCAGACTCAATGTGCATCGGCACTCGGCGCGGCCGGTGGTTGCACCTTGCGCATCAAGGGCACCATCGCCGTGGCGAGAATGAAGCAGACCATGATCATCAGGAACGCGTCGCCGTAGGTTTGCGTCTGCGCTTCGCGGTAGGTCAGCAGCCACAGTTGATGCAGGCTGGCGGTGACGCCGATGTCACCGCTCTGCCCGAGGGCGGCGAAGTTGTGGCCGACCTGGGACAGCCACTGATTGAGTGCTTCGTTGGTGCTATTCAGGTTCTCCGCCAACCGGGTGAAGTGCAGGTTGGTGCGGTCATTGAGGATGGTCGCGCACGCAGCGATCCCCATTGCGCCGCCGAGGTTACGCATCAGGTTGAATAATCCCGAAGCATGTTTGAGCCGCGCCGGTGCCAACCCGCCAAGGGTCAGGGTTACCGCCGGCGGCACCGCCAGTTGCTGCGCGATCCCGCGCAAGGCTTGCGGCAGAATCAATTCTCTAGCCCCCCAGTCATGGGTGATCGGGCTGAAATCCCACATCGACAGGGCGAACAGCCCAAGGCCGGTCATCATGATCCAGCGCAGGTCGATGCGATTGGCCAGAAAGGCGTACAGCGGAATCGCCATAATCTGGAACACCCCGGTGGAAAAAACCGCCAGGCCAATGTCCAGCGCGCTGTAGCCGCGCACCCGGCCGAGAAACAGTGGCGTCAGGTAAATCGTCGCGAACAGGCCGATCCCGGTGACGAACGAAAAGAAACAGCCGAGGGCGAAGTTGCGGTCCTTCAAGGCGCGCAGGTCGACGATCGGATTAGCCACATGGAGTGTGCGACCGATGAAGGCCAATCCGGCCAGGCCGCTGATCCACGCGGTGGTCAGAATCGTGCTGTCGCTGAACCAGTTCCAGCGTGGACCTTCTTCGAGGGTGTATTCCAGGCAGCCGAGAAACCCCGCCATGAACAGCATGCTCAGGTAGTCGGCGCCCTTGAGCAGCGACAATTCCGGCTGGTCGATTTTCACCAGCATCGGCACTGCCACCGCGACGAAAATCCCCGGCACCAGGTTGATGTAGAACAGCCAGTGCCAGGACGAAATGTCAGTGATCCAGCCACCGATCACCGGCCCCAGCGTCGGTGCCAGCGAGGCCACGGCGCCGATGGTTGCAGCGGCGATCACCCGTTGCTTGCCGCTGAAGAAAAAGAACGCGGTGGTGAACACCAGCGGAATCATTGAACCACCGAGAAACCCTTGCAGGGCACGGAAGGCGATCATGCTCTGGATGTTCCAGGCCACGCCGCAGAGCAGGCTGGCCAGGGTGAAGCCAATCGCCGAGGCGCAGAACAGCCAGCGGGTCGAGAACACCCGGGACAACCAGCCCGACAGCGGAATCACGATGATTTCGGCGATCAGGTAACTGGTCTGCACCCAGGCAGTTTCGTCGGTGCCGGCCGAGAGCCCGCCGCCGATGTCACGCAGCGACGCCGAGACGATCTGGATGTCCAGCAGCGCAATGAACATGCCGATGCACATCGTGGCGAAGGCGAACACCTTGGTCGCCGTCGCCATGTTGGCGGCGTTGAACGGTTGCGCGGGGGCGGCGAGGGCGCGGCTCATGGCGTACTGGCCACGGTTGGGGTTTGAGCTTCAGGCTCGGCGCGGGTGTCCACTTCGGCCGTCACCGACAGGCCTGGACGCAGATGACCGAGTACGCCATCCGCCGGGTCGAGCAGGATCCGCACCGGCACCCGCTGGACGATTTTGGTGAAGTTACCGGTGGCGTTTTCCGGTGGCAGCACGCTGAACTGCGAACCGCTGGCCGGCGCGAGGCTGTCCAGATGCCCGTGGAATTCACGCCCCTTGAGCACGTCGGCATGCACGATCACGCGCTGGCCCGGCGTCATCCGCGCTAGCTGATCTTCTTTAAAATTGGCATCGACCCACAACCCGCTGGCCGGCACCAACGACAACAGTTGCGAACCGGCCTGGGCATAAGCGCCGACCCGCGCCCGACGATTGCCGATCACGCCATCGACGGGGGCTTTCAACTCGGTATAGCCGACGTTCAACTGCGCCAGATCACGCTCGGCCCGCGCTTGTATCAACGCCGCGCGGGCTTGTTGTTTCTGGGTTTCGATCACGTTCAACTGGCGTTGCGCGGCCAGCAATTCGGCCTGGGCCCGGGCACTCTGCGCCTGGGCAGTCTTGAAGGTGGCGTCGACTCGTTGCGCGCTTTCCACCGAGACGGCATTGCTGCCCACCAGGCGTTTGTAGCGGGCATTGTCGTCCCGCGAGCGCGCGGTTTCGGCGCCCGCGGCATCGATGCCGGCGCGGGCCTGGCCGATCACTGCGTGCTGCAGTTGTTCGGTGGCGTCGAGGTTGGCGAGCAACGCTTCTTCAGCGGCCACCGCGCCTTCGGCCTTGGCCAGGTTGGCGCGATAGTCACGGGCGTCGATCCGGATCAGCACATCGCCGGCCTTGACCCTCTGGTTGTCGGTCACCAGCACTTCTTCGATATAGCCGGCGACTTTCGGGCCGATCACCGTGACGTCGCCGCCAATGTAGGCATCGTCGGTTTCTTCGATGAAGCGCCCGGCCGTCCACCAATGGCTCGCGTACAGCCCGATAAACACCAGGGCTGCGATGGCTGCCGTTAGCAGCACCAGCCGTTTCAGCAGGGGAGGCTTGGGTGGGTTCACTGCGACAGCAAGGTCGGGTTCAAGGCTGGGCATGCTGGTCATGGACAAATACCTGTGAGAAGCGGTGCTTTATTACGGATGTAATATGACGCAGATAATATTTCGTGGCAATAGATTTTTGCTACCGGTCGTCTGGCACGTCCACGAACCAATCTGGGGAGTCGATGTGGGGAGGAATGATTTGCCGAGCTTAATAGGAAGCATTACTATTCACGCCTCCTCCCCACAGCACGCCGCAATGACCCCCAAGCTGCCCCGCAGACCCGGTTTTTTCGAGCACTACGAAGAGTTGATCGGCACCTGGACCCGTCGCCTGAGAAATCGTCAGCAGGCCGAGGACCTGGCCCATGACACCTTCGTGCGGGTGCTCGAGTCCGATTCGGCGGCGGTGCAACAACCTCGGGCGTATTTGCACCAGACCGCGCGCAACATCGCGGTGGACGGTTATCGGCGTGAGGATCGGCGGGGCGCCATGGAGTCGGAGGCGATCGATCACAGTGTGTCGTCGTCCGGCGACCCGGAGCATTTCATGCACGCGATCCAGTTGGCGGATTCCATCGAGCGGGCGCTCACCGAGTTGCCGCTCAACTGCCGCAAGGTGTTCGTCTGGCAGAAGATCGAAGGCCTGACCCAGGCCGAAATCGCCGAACGCCTGGGGCTGTCCAGGAACATGGTGGAAAAGTATATGATCCGCACCCTGCGGCATCTGCGTGATCGTCTGGACGGGTCACAACCATGATGTTGCGTTGTCCCGAACAGATCGCCGGCTTCTTGTCCCCAGCCAAGCAGGACTCTCCATGATGGATACTCGTGATTGTGCGTGCGGGCAAACAACGGTTCGCGACGACGCGGCGCGGTGGTTTGTGCGTTTGCAGGAACCTGCCGTCAGCGCTGAAGAACAGCGCAGCTTCGAGAGCTGGCTGGACGAACACCCTCAGCATCGCAACGAATATCAGATACTCCAGAACCTGTGGGTGGCGGCCGATCGATTGCCGGCCAAGCGTCTGCACGCCTTGTGTGAAACCCCGGCGGCGAGCAGTAAACGTCGTCCGCTGGTGCGTTACGCGGTGGCCGCCAGCGTGTTGGCGGTGGCGCTCGGCCTGGGGCTGTTCAGTGGCTTGAACCCTCCGGCGACCTACACGGCTGAATATTCCACGGCCCTTGGCGAACGTCGTCATGTGGCGTTGCCGGACGGTTCGGTGATTGATCTGAACAGCCGCAGCCGGGTGCAGGTGCGCTATGAAAAGGATCGTCGGGGCATCGAGTTGACGCAAGGCGAGGCGATGTTCAGCGTCGAGCACGACAGCAGTCGACCGTTCGTGGTCGAGGCGGGCAGCGGCAAGGTCACGGTCACCGGCACCCGGTTCGATGTGCGCCGCGACAGCGCCGAAACCCGGGTCGCGGTGGAGCAGGGCACGGTCAGGGTTCAAGGGAGCGGCGACGATTTCGTCAGCCTTACCGCCGGCTTCGGCACTCGCATCAATGCCCAGGGCAAAGTGACTGCTGCTTATGCGGTCAATCCTGCGGAACTGACCGCATGGCGCAGCGGCAAACTGGTGTTCAACAACGCCAGCCTCAGCGAAGTGGCCGAGGAAGTGTCGCGTTATCGGGAGAAACCGCTGACGGTCGGCAGTGCCCAAGTGGGCAACCTGCGCCTGACCAGCGTGTTCAAATCCGACAACACCGATGCGCTGCTCAAGGCCTTGCCGAGCATTCTGCCGGTGGCCATCCGTACCCTCGATGACGGCAGCCAGGAAATAATTTCCCGATAGATTCAGGTTTTTTTCGAGTTCTTCGTCTTCTTGTCCAACTGCAACTGGTTTGCATTAACAGACGCACACTCTTGCGATCCACAGGACAACGTTCGACGTGAAGAAAACCACCGCTAAAAATAACAAATCATCCTGGCTGCCCCTCGCTCTCGCCCTGGCGGTCAGCTCGGCGCTGCCCCAGGCGTTTGCTGCCGATGCCATTCATATTCAGGCGCAGCCATTGGGGCAGGCCTTGAGTCAGCTGGGCCAGCAAACCTCACTGCAGGTTTTTTTCAGCCCGGAACTGGTGGCCGGCAAACAGGCTCCGGTAGTCGATGGCAACCTCTCGCCGGAACAGGCCTTGCGCCAATTACTGCAAGGCAGCGGTCTGCAATACCAGATCGATGAAGGTTCGGTAACGCTGATGCCGGCCCCGACTTCCGCCTCAAATGGCCCGCTGGAATTGGGCGTGACCGACATCAAGGTGGTGGGCGACTGGCTCGGCGATGCCAATGCCGCCGTGGTGCAAAACCATCCCGGCGCGCGCACGGTGATTCGCCGTGAAGCGATGGTCGAGCAGGGCGCGATGAACGTCGGCGACGTATTGAAGCGCGTGCCCGGCGTGCAAGTGCAGGACGCCAACGGCACGGGCGGCAGCGACATTTCCCTGAACGTCGGTGTGCGCGGCCTGACCTCGCGCCTGTCGCCACGCTCCACCGTACTGATCGACGGCGTGCCGGCCGCCTTCGCGCCTTACGGCCAGCCGCAGCTGTCCATGGCGCCGATTTCCTCCGGCAACCTCGACAGCATCGACGTGGTGCGCGGCGCCGGTTCCGTGCGTTATGGGCCGCAGAACGTCGGTGGCGTGATCAACTTCGTCACCCGCGCGATCCCGGAGAAAGCCACCGGTGAAATCGGCACCACCCTGGAAACCACCCAGCGCGGTGGCTGGAAACACATCGACACCGCGTTTCTCGGCGGCACCGCCGATAACGGCTTGGGCGTGGCGCTGTTGTATTCCGGGGTGAACGGCAACGGTTATCGCAAAAGCAACAACGGCAATGACATCGACGACGTGATCTTCAAGACCCACTGGGCGCCCACCGATCAGGACGATTTCAGCCTCAACTTCCATTACTACGACGCCAGCGCCGACATGCCCGGCGGCCTGACGCAGAAGCAGTACGACGCCGATCCGTTCCAGTCCGACCGCGACCATGACAACTTCAGCGGCCGCCGCAAGGACGTGTCGTTCAAGTGGGCGCGGCAGATCGACGACCGTACCCAGGCCGAAGTGCTGACCTACTATTCCGACAGCTTCCGTGGCAGCACCATCGCCGCGCGCGACCAGAAAACCCTCAGCTCTTATCCACGCACTTACTACACCTTCGACATCGAACCGCGGGTGTCCCATGTGTTCGACCTGGGCCCGACCACGCAGGAAGCCAGCGTTGGTTATCGCTACCTGAAAGAAGGCATGCACGAAGAGTCGAGCCGTCTGGCGCTGGTGAACAATCAGCCGGTGGTCAGCAAAACGTCCGATGGCCATGTGTTCCAGGACCGCACCGGCGGCACCGAAGCCCACGCCGTTTACATCGATGACAAGATCGATGTCGGCAACTGGACCGTGACCCCCGGCATCCGTTTTGAAAGCATCAGCACCGAATGGCACGAC
The DNA here is from genome assembly GCF_058802085.1 of Pseudomonas sp. GW822-FHT02G04. Classification (NCBI taxonomy): domain Bacteria; kingdom Pseudomonadati; phylum Pseudomonadota; class Gammaproteobacteria; order Pseudomonadales; family Pseudomonadaceae; genus Pseudomonas; species Pseudomonas sp. GW822-FHT02G04. The sequence goes on along the minus strand of NZ_JBXANU010000028.1, from coordinate 11,648 downwards.
AGGCCGGTTCTCGACACCGCCGGCAAACGCGTGCAGGAAAAACGCCGCAGCATCGACAGCAACGAACCGCTGCCGGCCTTGAGCGTGATGTATCACCTGTCCGATGCCTGGAAACTGTTAGCCAACTACGAAACCTCGTTCGGCAGCCTGCAATATTTCCAGCTCGGCCAGGGTGGTTCGGGTGACAACACTGCCAACGGCTTGAGCCCGGAAAAGGCCAAGACCTACGAGATCGGTACGCGCTACAACGATGACGTGTGGGGCGGGGAAGTGACGCTGTTCTACATCGACTTCGATGACGAACTGCAATACATCAGCAACGACGTGGGCTGGACCAACCTCGGCGCGACCAAGCACCAGGGCCTTGAAGCGTCGGTGCATTACGACATGTCGGCGCTCAACCCAATGCTCGACGGCCTGACCGCCAACGCCGGTTTCACCTACACCCGCGCCACGTATGAAGGTGAGATCCCGGGCTTCAAGGGCCGTGATCTGCCGTTCTACTCGCGGCAGGTGGCCACCGCCGGGCTGCGTTACGACATCAACCGCTGGACCTACAACCTCGATGCCTTTGCCCAGTCCAAGCAGCGTTCACCGGGGACCGGAGTGAATGCCGATGGCAGCTTCAGCGGCCACTACATCACCGAAGGTTCCGCAGACGGGCAGTACGGTGACATTCCGGGTTACGTGACCTGGAACGTGCGAGGTGGTTATGACTTCGGTCCGCAATTGTCGAACCTGAAAGTCGGCGCCGGGGTGAAAAACATCTTCGACAAGCAGTATTTCACCCGTTCCAGCGACAACAACTCGGGGATGTACGTCGGCGCGCCACGCACGTTCTTTGTGCAGGCCAGCGTCGGTTTTTAACGACTGAAGATCAAAAGATCGCAGCCTTCGGCAGCTCCTACGCGGAATATGCGTTTCCCCTGGAGGAGCTGCCGCAGGCTGCGATCTTTTCGCTTTAAACCTTCAACACCTTCCCGCCGATGGCCACGGCCACCAGCAACATCGCCATCAACCCAAAGGCAAAACTCAAACTGCTGCCATGGGCGATAAAGCCGATCACGGCAGGCCCGGCGAGAATCCCGGCATAGCCCAACGTGGTAATGGCCGGCACGGCAATGCTTTCCGGCATGACGGTCTGTTTGCCGACGGCGGTGTACAGCACTGGCACAATGTTCGAGCAGCCAGCCCCCAGCAACGCATAACCCACCAGCGCCGTCTCCCATGCCGGTGCGAACGTCGCCAGCGCCAGGCCTGTCGCGGCCGTCAGCCCACCGAACACAATCACTCGCGTATAACCAAGACGCCGGACAATCCTGTCGCCGGTCAAGCGCCCGAGCGTCATGGTCAGCGCAAATGCTGCATAACCCAGCCCGGCATACGCGGTGTCGATCCCGCGTTCCTGCGTCAGGAACACCGCGCTCCAGTCGAGCGCCGCGCCTTCGGCCAGGAACACGATGAAGCACATCCCGCCGATAAACAGCACGATGCCATGGGGCACGGCAAATGCCGGGCCGGAGCTTTCACTGCCGTAAGGCAGCAGGTGCGGCGCGGCTTTAAGCAATGCCAGCACTAGAATCACGATCACCACCAACATCGCCCCCAGCGGCGAAAAGCCCAAACCGAGCAGGGCGCTGACACCCGCCGCGCCAACGATCCCGCCGAGGCTGAACAGCCCATGAAAACCCGACATCATGGTCTTGCCGCTGGCCCGCTCGACGATCACCGCTTGCAGGTTCACCGTCGAATCCACCGTGCCGAGGCCCGCGCCGAACATGAACAACGCCGCGATCAACGCCGGAATCGAAGACACCGTCGCCAACAGCGGCAGCGCCGCACAGATCAACAAAGTCCCGCCGCTCAACACCCGGCGGCAGCCGAAGCGCGTCGCCAGAATCCCGGCCATGGGCATCGCCAGAATCGAACCCACCCCCAGACACAACAGCAACAGCCCGAGGGTGCCTTCATCCAGCCCGGCCCGTGCCTTGGCGTAAGGCACCAGCGGCGCCCAGGCCGCGATGCCGAACCCGGCGATGAAAAAGGCGATGCGCGTGGACATCTGTTCCAGGCGTCCGGGGACGAAGGCGGCTTGGGTGTTGAGGCTGGTCATATCGATCCTTGGCAAAAAACGTCGCGTCCCCAAAGGACAGTGAACAACCGCAAAGGGTTCGATCACCACGTTCCGGTGGGGGCAGCAGTCAGGCAGGGTGACATCCTTGCACAGCCAGCCGCTGTTTCGCGATATTGTCGACGGATCAATTGTTCATAGGGGGGGCACCATGACGCGGATGTACGATGCTCGAGGCAATATCTACGTGGTCGTGGCGCCTGACGCCCTGCGCCGCAGCGGTATCGACCTGCCTGTCCACGCCAGCCAGGCCGCGCAAACCCGTGAGACCTGGGCCGTGTCAGCCATAGAGGCATTCTGCGGCTGGGCTCCCGGGACACAACCGCCCGGCAGCAAGGCGCATCGTTGCGATGGCTTGCTGGTGGGGCCGTTTCAATCTTCGCCGCCGTTTGACCTGCTGATCGTCAACACCGACGGCAGCCTGGCCGAGCGTAGTGGCAATGGCCTGACGATTTTTTCCCAGGCCCTGAGTGAACGAGGGCTGATGCCGAGGGAGGAGGCTTGCCTGCTCAGGGTTCATCACGACAAGAATGATGCGGTTTCGCCGGTGGCGACTTCGGTGAAACCCGCCGAAATCGATGGCGTGCAAGGGTTCTGGCTGGACTTGGGGCAGCCTTCGTTCGGGCCTGACGCGGTGGGTGCGCAAGGGGTTGAAGCCGTGGTGTTGAATGGGCGTGATGTCAGTCACGTGCGGCCGTTGTCGACGCTCGACCCTGCCTGGAACCGCAGCCAGTTCGTGCGCATCGGTAATCCCCATTGTGTGACCTTAGTGACAGGCGCCGATGCGTTGCCGAGTAACGCGCAGATGCGCGAGCCGGAACTGTCAGGAGGATTGACCCGCATCGCTTACGCCACGCCAGCCGGGGCAGGGCAGCCGTGTGCGGCCGGAGTGAACCTGCAATGGGCGATGCTTGAGTCCGAAGGGCGCATCGTTGCGCGGGTGTTCGAGCGTGGCGAAGGGCCGACCGAGTCGTCGGGCACCAGCGCCAGTGCGGTGGCGTGCGCGGCGTGGCGAGTGGGTTGGGTGGTAGCCGGGGAAGTGAAAGTGGTCATGCCCGGCGGCACGGCGCCGATTCTGCTGGAAGAGCAGGAGGGCGAATTGAGTCGGGTCAGGTTGTTTGGGACGGCGCGGTTGATGGGGTGATTTTGGGACCGTCATCGCGAGCCTGCTCGCGATGACGCCCGAACTGTCAGCGAAGATTCAGAGCCGATCCGCCCACTCAACCACCGGCATCTGTCGCTTCATCAACACCTTGCCCCCGCGAATCGAATACAGAGGCAGACCCTGGCTGCGGATCACCTCGTAATCGCTGTCCGCCGACAGAATCAGCAGATTCGCCGGCCGGCCCCGTTCCAGACCATAGCGATCGCCCAGGTTCATCGCCTTGGCACTGTTGTCTGTGACCAGGTCCAGCGCACTCTGCAAATTGCGATAACCGAGCATGTGGCAGATGTGCAAACCGGCCTCGAGCACCCGCAGGATGTTGCCATTGCCCAGCGGATACCACGGGTCGACGATCGAGTCCTGGCCGAAACACACGTTCATCCCCGCTTCGAGCAACTCATTGACGCGGGTCACGCCACGGCGTTTCGGGAAGTTGTCGAAGCGTCCCTGCAGGTGGATGCTTTCGGTGGGGCAAGAAACAAAACTGATCCCGGAATGCCCGAGCAAGCGAAACAGTTTCGCGCAGTAAGCGTTGTCGTAGGAGCCCATCGCCGTAGTGTGGCTGGCGGTGACGCGCGAACCCATGTCGCGGCTGCGGGCCTCCTCGGCCAGCACTTCAAGGAAGCGTGAGTGCGGGTCGTCGGTTTCGTCGCAGTGCACGTCCACCAGACAGCCTGTGCGTTCGGCCAGGTCCATCAGGAACTTCACCGAGCTCACGCCTTGGTCCCGGGTGTATTCGAAATGCGGAATGCCTCCGACCACATCGGCACCCAGGCGGATCGCTTCTTCCATCAGCTCGCGCCCGTTGCGGTACGACTCGATGCCTTCCTGGGGGAATGCGACGATTTGCAGGTCGATCAGGTGGCGGCTTTCCTCGCGGACTTCGAGCATCGCCTTGAGCGCAGTCAGCTCCGGGTCGGTGACATCGACGTGGGTGCGCACGTGCTGAATGCCGTGGGCGGCGAGGGTCTGGATGGTTTTTTTGGCGCGGGTCTTGGTGTCTTCCTGAGTGATGGTTGCCTTGCGCTCGCCCCAGCACTCGATGCCTTCGAACAGCGTGCCGCTCATGTTCCAGCGCGGTTCGCCGGCAGTCAGGGTGGCGTCGAGGTGAATGTGCGGTTCGACGAAGGGCGGCACCACCAGATTACCGCCGGCGTCCAAGTCATCAGGCCCCAGTGACGGGGCCTCGGTTTGCCGGGCGATGCTGTGAATCAGGCCGTTTTCCAGGTGCAACTCATGCAGGCCTTCTTGGTTGCGCAGGCGAGCGTTGATGATGTGCATCAGGCGAGTCCTTTTAGAGATCTTGTAGTGGCGCTTCGGCGGTACGGGCACCCAGTACGCCGGTCAATAACACATACGTTAGCGCGGCAGTGGCAATCCCTACCAGCGGCGCGACCCACGGGGAGCTGAATGCCGCGACGGTGCCGACCGCATAAGCGCTCAGGCCAGGCCAGTTGAACGCCGGCAACCGGGTATCGGCCAGGCGTGGATACTGACCGCGGTAGCGGAAGAAAAAGTCGGCCATGATCACCCCGCCAATCGGCGGAATCACCGTGCCCAGCAGAATCAGGTAAGGCACCAGCATGTCGTACATGCCCAGCAGCGCCAGCAGCGTGCCGATCACCGCGCCGGCGAGGGTCACGGTTTTGCGTCGGCCGGTGCGCAACAGGTTGCAGCCGGCGACGGCGAAGTTGTAGATGGTGTTGTCCTGAGTGCTCCAGATATTGAGCAGCAACATCGCCATCGCGGCCATGGCGAAGCCTTGCAGCAACAGCACTTCGACCACGTCCGGTTGCTGGTAGACGATGGCGCCATAGGCACCGATCAGCACCATCAGGCCATTGCCGATAAAGAAACCGATCAGACTCGCCAGCACCGCGACCCGCGCCGAGCGGGAGAAGCGCGTCCAGTTGGTCGCCTGGGTCGCGCCACTGACGAAGGTGCCGAACACCAGGGTAATCGCGGTCGACCAATCCAGTGTTCCCGTCGGCACCACTGCAAGCAAACCCTCGAGACCGCCGACCTTCACTGTCGCGACCCACATCGACAGCATCAGCAGCAACATCATGGCGGGTACGGCGATGTACGACAGAATCTCCAGCCCGCGATAGCCGATGTACGCCGTGGCGCAAAAGCCCAGGCCGAACAGCACCATCAGCCCCAGAACGGTGCTCTCGCTCAGTTCGAAATATTTGCCGAGTACGACGGCTGCGGTCGCGGTGCCCCAGGCGTACCAGCCGATCTGGGTGAAGCCGAGGATCAGGTCGCTGAGCTTGCTGCCCACTTCGCCGAAGCAGAAGCGGCCCATCAGCACTGAATTGAGGCCGCTCTTGAAGGCGATGTAGCCAAGCCCCGCGGCGTAAATCCCCAGCAGCAGATTGCCGACGACGATCACCATCAGCATCTCGCCGAAACTGAACGCCACCCCGAGCTTGCCGCCGGCAAACATGGTCGCCGTGAAGAAGGTAAAACCCAGCAGCACCATGGCCGTGGAGGCGAGCCCCTTGCGGGCGTGCATCGGAACTTCGCTGAGGGGGTAATCATTGCCCGGATCGTTCTGCGTCATGTGGCATTCCTTGCTGGATGGAGGACGCGAGGGTGTTGCAGTGCTCGTGCCAATGGCGCGAGGGTGTTGTTCTTTATAGCCGAGCAGGCGGATTTGGCCCGGGGGGAGCTCGAAAGCAGTGCGGGGTTGAGTCAAATTGGAACATTTGTGGTGTTGGTAGAATTGCCAGGATCGCACCTGTAGGAACTGCCGAAGGCTGCGATCCTTTGATCTTGAAAATCACCCGGCCAACGGTAAAAATCGCAATATTGCCGCCATGATCGCCTCCGGCGCGTCCTCTTGAACCAGGTTCCCGGCATTCGCAACGGGATGAAACTGCGACCCCGCAATCATCTGATGCAACGCCTGCCCGCGCTCAATGGGAATCCACTGATCGTCTTCCCCCCAAAGAATTTGCACCGGGCAGCGAATCGTCGGATACAGCGTTTCGACCTCGCGGGTATAACGCTCATCCATCTGCGCGATCTGCCGATAGAACGCCGCTTGCCCCGAATCACCCAGCCAAGGCTGCACGTAGGGCGCCAGCTCCTGATCGGGAATCTCGCGTTTGATCGCGCCACGAATATAGGTCGGCACAATCGCCCGTTGAATGTAATCAGGCAGGCCGCTGAACGCCGCTTCATGCTGACGCACATGCTGCACGAACGGCGAACCCCAGGGCGACAGCGCCACCGGGTCAATCAGCGTCAGGCTGCGGTAATCCTTGCCATTGAGCAGATGCGCGCGCAACACAGTGGCGCCGCCGAAATCGTGGGCTACCACGTCTGGCCGTTCCAGGCCCCAGTGCTCCAGCAATTGCGCCAACAGTTGGTTTTGCACGCCCAGCGACACATCGGCGTCCGGCTGTGCGGATTGCCCGTAACCCAGCAAATCGAAGTAATACACCCGGTGTGTGGTGATGAAGTGCGGCGCAATCCGGTGCCACACATAAGAAGAGAAGGGCGTGCCATGCACGAACACCAGCGGCGGACCGTCGCCACGTACGGCGTAGCGAACGGAGTGCCCGTTGAAACGATAGGTCTGAGCCAGCGGCCAGTCAGTCATGGGTGCGTCCTCTTGGCGTGTGCGAGCCAAAAAGCATAGGCATAAAAAAACAGCCATTGAAGGCTGTTTCTCTATTCACTGACGAAACGCATTTTTCTTGTGGGAGCCCTGTGGCGAGGGGGCTTGCCCCCGTTGGGTTGCGAAGCAGCCCCAAAATCTCTGATATACCAAAGATCTTGTGAGCGCTACGCACTCAAACGGGGCGATGCGGCGTTCCGACAAGCCCCCTCGCCACAGGGGATTTGCGTTGCTTTAGGCTGTTTACTCACCGCGATAGATGCAACCGCTGGTGCAGGTCTCGTGGATGCGGATCGCGCTGAGTTCCGGCAACAACGGCTTCAACTCATTCCAGATCCACTTGGCCAGCACTTCGCTGGTCGGGTTTTCCAGGCCGGGAATGTCGTTCAGGTAGTTGTGGTCCAGGCGCTCGTAGAGCGGCTTGAAGATCTCCTTGATTTCCGAGAAATCGCGGATCCAGCCGGTGTGCGGATCAAGATCGCCGCTCAGGTGAATCGCCACTTTGAACGAGTGGCCGTGCAGGCGGCCGCACTTGTGGCCGTCCGGTACGTGGGGCAGGCGATGGGCGGATTCGAAGGTAAATTCTTTGAAGATTTCCACAGTGATGTTCAGCTCTTTCAGGTGGCGATCGCCGCGGCGATGTGGGCAGGAGGCGAGTTTACCAGAGCTCTGGGCAAAACACTGACTAAAGGGTCAGCAAGCGCTCGCCGAGGCGACCGTTGGCGGTCAGTTCGAGGAACTCATCGCCCAGGCGACGGCTTTCATCCATCGTAGCGCGCCAGTACTTCCGCCGGCTCGGGGCATCGCCCATGAAGCGCTTGAAGTCGTTGCGGTCCGGCAGTTTGCCGTAGGGCAGGCGCGCCAGGTATTCCTTCGACGGCGCCAGCAGCAGAACATCCTGCAAGCGCTCAGGGCAGGCGCGGCGCCATGGCAACGTCTTGTCAAACCAGCCGGGGATCACCCGGTCGGTGAAGTGCGGATACAGCACGATGTCGTTGCCGCTGTAGGGCAGGTCGAGGTGATAGTCCAGCAGACCTCCATCGCGGAATGTCCCAATGCCTGCGCCCGGCAAGTCTCGCACGCCTTGCATGACCATCGGGATCGAACCCGAGGCGAGCAGGGCCTGGCGCAGGTTGCCGGCATCCAGTGAGATGAAGCGTGACGGGAAATCATTCAGCGCGTTGACCGGTGGCGCCTGGCGCGGGTCGTGGATGATCAGCCGCTCGAAATGCCGCGACAGCCGTGCGCGACCGCGCAGGTTGTCAGCGATCACCGACGACAGGCCCAGCCCCAACCGGCCGCGATGATCGTCCGCCAACAGGCCGTGGCTTTTGACCACCATGATGTTCAGGCGGTAGTGGGCGTTATCCAGAATCGAGGCATCGCGGCCGTCGAGCAAATCATCGAGCATGCGCCGGGAGCTCTGGCTGATCTGCGCCATGGTCACGCCCTTGGCGAAGTTCTGCTCGGTGTACAGATGGCCGAGGCGGCGGATGCCTTCGGCGGCATCCGGCAGGCAGGCGCTGGCGAACCGCCAGGAGCCCACCGAGGCGCCGATCAGCGAACGCTCCCGGGGCGCCGCCGGCAGCCATTCGCCGAACAGCGCCAGGTCCAGACCCTGAATCCCCAGCGCTTTCGGGCCACCGGCGGCGCCCGGCAACGTGCCCACATCGGCAGCGCTCAAGCCGTTGGCACGGATGCGCGCCAGAGCACGCGGGCCGGCCTTGAGGGTCAGGGAAGGGAACTTGATGTGGATAGCGGTCATACCGGTCTCGATGTCTGGCAGCGGGGGATTATAAGCACCTCTTGGGCTGCGATTGTCCCCGATCAATGTAGGGGAATGCATCAGCTATTCCCAATGATGGCAATTCAGTTTCAATTAAGTTCGAATCGCTAAGGTCGCTTCGTAGCAACACATAAAAAAATACGGAACCACCCCCATGAAAATCCTGACTGCCCTGTTCACCGCGTCCCTCATCAGCCTGACCGTCAGCACCGCCCATGCCCGCGACCTGGGGCCCGACGAAGCCCTGAGACTGCGCGACGCTGGTACCATTGTGCCTTTCGAGCAGCTCAACGCCACCGCTCTGGCCAAACACCCCGGCTCGACCGTCACCGGAACCGAGCTCGAAGAAGAGTACGGCAAGTACAAATACCAGGTGGAACTGCGCGACCCGCAGGGCATTGAGTGGGACCTGGAACTGGATGCGGTCAACGGGCAGGTCCTCAAGGATCATCAGGATACGTAATGAAGGTGCTTTTTTTGAATCGGCGCGCCAGCAGTCGCATGGTGCTGATGCTTCTGGCTTTTTGCTCGGTGGCCGTGGCCCGCGACCTGGATCAGGACGAAGCCCTGCGCTTGCGCCAACAAGGTGTGATCCTGCCGCTGGAGCAGCTCTTGCAACAAGCTCTGGACCGCTATCCCGGGGCCAGGCTGCTGGAAGCCGAGCTTGAAGAAAAACACGACGTCTATGTTTATGAAGTCGAGCTGCTGACCGCCGAAGGCGTAGTGCGCGAGCTGGACCTGGACGCCACCACCGGCGCCTTACTGAAAGACAAGGAAGATTGATCGATGCGTTTGCTCCTGGTGGAAGACCACGTGCCGCTGGCCGACGAATTGATGGCCGGCCTCAACCGGCAGGGTTACGCCGTGGACTGGCTGGCTGACGGCCGCGATGCGGTGTACCAGGGCGGCAGCGAGCCGTATGACCTGATCATCCTCGACCTCGGCCTGCCGGGTTTGCCGGGGCTTGAGGTGCTGGCGCAGTGGCGGGCCGGTGGCCTGGCCACGCCGGTGCTGATTCTCACCGCGCGCGGTTCCTGGGCCGAGCGGATCGAAGGCCTCAAGGCCGGCGCCGACGATTACCTGAGTAAACCCTTCCACCCGGAAGAGCTGCACCTGCGCATTCAGTCGTTGTTGCGCCGTTCCCATGGCCAGGCCAATCAGCCGACGCTCAAGGCCGCCGGGCTGCACCTGGATGAAGGTCGCCAGTGCGTGACCCGCGACGGCGCCGACATCCAGCTCACCGCCGCCGAATTCCGCCTGCTGCGTTATTTCATGCTGCACCCCGAACAGATCCTTTCCAAAAGCCACCTCGCCGAACACCTCTACGACGGTGAAACCGAGCGCGATTCCAACGTGCTCGAAGTCCACGTCAACCACCTGCGCCGCAAGCTCGGCCGCAGCGTGATCGAAACCCGTCGCGGCCAGGGTTACCTGTTCGGCGGGCAAGCCCAGTGAGGTCGATCCAGCGCCGTTTGAGCCTGGGCCTGATCAGCGTGATGGTGATCGTCGGCCTGGTGCTGGCGCAAACCAGTCTGTGGCTGTTCGAAATCGGTTTGCAGCGCTACCTCGAAGCCGGGTTGCGCAACGACAGTGAGAGCCTGCTGGTGGCGCTGGTGCGTGGCCCGCAGGGGTTGCAGCTGGATGAGCGGCATCTGTCGCCGGCCTATCAGCGACCGTTCTCCGGGCACTACTTTCGCATCGACTTTGCCGACAGCCATTGGCGTTCCCGCTCGTTATGGGATCAGGACCTGCCGCGGCTCGAACACCCGGGCCTGAACAGCAGCCTGCAACTAGGGCCGGAAGGGCAGCAGTTGCTGGTGTTGCGTTCGGACTACCGGCGGTTGGGCCAGGCGATTTCCATCAGCGTCGCTCAGGACTACACGCCGGTGCGCGAGAGCTTCCGGCGCATGCAACAAGTCGGCCTCGGGTTGGGGCTGGCGGGGCTGTTGCTGATTTTGCTGTTGCAACGGATCACCGTGCGCCGCGCCTTGCGCCCGCTGGAAAAGGCCCGCGAGCAAATCGCTCAGTTGCAGCAGGGCCAGCGTTCGCAACTCGACGAAGCAGTGCCGGTGGAGCTGGAGCCGCTGGTGGCGCAGATCAACCATTTGCTGGCCCACACCGAAGACAGCCTCAAGCGCTCGCGCAATGCCTTGGGCAACTTGGGGCATGCGTTGAAAACCCCGTTGGCGGTGTTGTTGAGCCTGGCCTCCAGCGAGAAACTCGATGCTCATCCGCAGCTGCGCAAGGTGATTCAAGCGCAACTGGAGCAGGTCCAGCAGCGACTCAATCGCGAACTCAACCGCGCCCGGTTGTCCGGCGATGCACTGCCGGGGGCGTTGTTTGATTGCGATGCCGAGCTGCCGGGGTTGCTGGCCACGCTGAACATGATTCACGGTGAACACCTCGACCTGAGCTACCGCGCACCGGCCGGTTTGCAACTGCCGTGGGATCGCGTAGATCTGCTGGAGTTGCTGGGTAACCTGCTGGACAACGCCTGCAAATGGGCGGATGCCGAAGTGCGGTTGAGCGTGGTCGAAACGACTGAAAGTTTTCAGTTGAGCGTGGAAGACGATGGACCGGGGATTCCCGAAGACCAGCACGACCAGGTGTTCAGCCGCGGTACTCGGCTCGATGAACAGACCGATGGGCATGGGCTGGGATTGGGTATCGTGCGCGACATCGTCGACACCTGGGGCGGGGTGTTGAGACTGGAGGAAAGCGAGTGGGGCGGGTTGAAAGTGACTATCGAACTGCCCAAACGCTGATTTCCCTCCAGCCGATCGTTCCCACGCTCTGCGTGGGAATGAATCCCGTGACGCTCTGCGTCACATCCCAAAGCGGAACGCGGAGCGTCCCTGGCAGCATTCCCACGCGGAGCGTCACTAGTGTCCGGTAAAAACTAAAGGGGGAGCTTGCTCCCCCTTGCTGTGCCTGCTTC
>NZ_JBXANU010000027.1:0-91740 GCF_058802085.1 Pseudomonas sp. GW822-FHT02G04 | reverse complement strand
CCCCCCCCCCCCCCCCCCCCCCCCCCCCCCCCCCCCCCCCCCCCCCCCCCCCCCCCCCCCCCCCCCCCCCCCCTACAGGGGGGTTAGCTGTGTGGCGCAGGCTTCGGTATGTCGACGTTATCCAGCATCCGATTCACCGCCAGCTCGGCCAGCATGATGACCTGCTGAATCGCCAGGAGCGTATGCCGCTGTGGGGCGTCGACATAGGCTGCAATGTCGCTGGTCATGACGCTGGCTGAGGCCAGTGATTCGCAGACATGAGCCAACAGACTTTCGTTGTCCATGTCCGGCGCAACCAGAAACATCTTGCTTGGCTTACGGCTTTCGGTTTTTTTCGGGGTGGGTTTGAGGTAGTGGTCGAGCGCACGTTCGGCGGCTTCGTTGAGTTTTTTAGAATCGAGGGATTCGTAGGGGGAAACGTCGTCGGTTTCTGGGGGATTGGGACTGTCTTTTATCATGGCGTAACTCCTGACATTCATGAAGCTCACCATCATCGTGACCAAACGATGGGTGGTGGGCGGTACGCAGGTTGGTCAACCGGGAAGTCAGGCACCCGGCGCACTCGAAAGTGCCCCGCGCACAGCCCACCGCGAAGCATACCGACAAGCACAAGAAAAAGCGCCGACATGCTCACGTTGGCGCTTGTACGCCTGACATTGCACGGGTGACCAAACCCGGTCGCTGAATTGGCAGCGACCCGGAAAGACTATCGGCTCCCTTTCCTAACCTACAACCGCCAAAACTCGTCAGAAATATCCACATTTACGACGCTTTTTGTAGGATCGAGGCTTACCCGCGATGAACTTAAACACACTCCGCCTGACAGGAATGACCTCCCGTGGCGAGGGGGCTTGCCCCCGTTGGGTCGCGTAGCGGCCCCTCGAATGCTCAACCACATTCCTCCAGAAGCACCGTGTTTGCTGGTTTTACGACTGCTGCGCAGCCGAACGGGGGCAAGCCCCCTCGCCACAAGAGTGTGTAGGGCAAACACCTACATTTACTAAACAAACCTGCCCAATCAACACGCAGTTACTCATTCCTACATCCGGAAATACCTTGTTGCCAGCACCTACATCCATCCCTACCATCCACGCTCAACGGGCACAGCGGAGCTGTCCAACAAAACCCGAATTCAAGGAACCAGAATGATCCAGCGCATCCATCGCAGCATCGATACCCCACTCCGATCAGGCCTGAACCGGACTGAATTGTGGGAAGGCCCCGACAAAGGCCTGATCAAATGCTGGGAGATCGGTCGCCAACGCGCCGCCCGCTTCCCCGACCTCGCCAACCAATGCCTCACAGGCGAACTCCCGGTGCTGGGCTGGAAAGGTGGTGTCAGCCGCAGCCTGAAGAAACTCGAAAAATACGGATCCCTGAAATACCTCGCCCAATGGCAGGGGTTGCGCGGGGAAGATCTGGATATTGATCTGAGCGCAGAACGGGCGTTGACCTGTTCCCGGACCAAAATGGTGGTGACGTTTACACCGGACCGGTCGAAGTACTTCAATCAGATGGCGGACGTGGAAGCCTGAGAAGTAAGGCCTCAGATCGATCTGACAACATTCCCGAGGAAGCGCCCAAGGCGACGCTCAAGGCATTACTGGATCTGCTGGAGGGCTGACGGAAAACCGCTCGCGATAAGCCTGCGGTGTCACGCCCATGGCTCGCAGAAAACTGCGACGCAAGGTTTCTTCGCTGCCAAACCCGCATTGCACCGCGACCCGTTTGATTGGTACGCCGGTGTCGCTGAGCAAGCGCCGGGCGGTCTCGACCCGAATCAGCTCAATGGCTCGTGCCGGGGTCTGGCCGGTGTCGGCGCGGTAGTGACGGACGAAGCTGCGCTCGCTCATCCCGGCCTGCAAGGCCAAGGTCGGGATGCCGAGGTCCTTGGTGAGGTTTTCGCTAATCCAGGCGTGGAGCTCGTCGAATCGGTTGCCTTCTTTCTGCAACGACAGGGTCACGCTGAACTGCGACTGGCCCCCCGGACGCTTGAGAAACACCACCAGTTGCCGGGCGACTTCCAGGGCCATGGTTCGGCCGAGATCCTGTTCGACCATGGCCAGCGCCAGGTCAATGCCCGCAGTAACCCCGGCCGAGGTCCAGACCGGACCGTCGTTGATGAAGATCGGGTTGGGTTCGACCTGCAGTTTGGGATGCTGCTGCGCCAATTGCTCGCAGCGGGTCCAGTGCGTCACTACTCGTCGACCATCAAGCCAGCCGCTGGCTGCCAGCAAAAACGCCCCGGTGCACACCGACGACACTCGCCGGCAATCTCGCGCATGCTCACGCACCCACGCCACCAGCGACGCGTCCTGCGCCGCCGCGTAAACGCCCCAGCCACCGGCAATGATCAAGGTGTCGCTGCCCCGATCCGGCAGCGGTTCTGCCAATAGCGCCAACCCCGCCGACGACATCACCGCCCCGCCACCGCTGGCAATCACTGACGGCGCATAGGGCGGCGGCAGACCTTGCTGGCGGGCAATGTCGTTGGCCGAGGCAAACACCTGCAACGGCCCGGTGACATCGAGCACTTGCACGTTGGCAAAGGCCAGCACATGAATGGTTTTCGGGTGGCTCGGCATGTTTGGCGTAATTCGTGGGGTTATTGGCGTATACGCCAGATCCTACGAGCCTACAGTGAAGCCGTCCACCCCAATCAGGAGAAAAACGCCATGACGTTGCAGATCGGTTTACTGTTGTTTCCACAGGTTCAACAACTGGACCTGACCGGCCCTTATGACGTGCTGGCCTCACTGCCGGATGTGAAGGTGCATCTGATCTGGAAGGACCTGGTGCCCGTCACCGCGAGTACCGGGCTGGTGTTGAAACCGACCATCACCTTCGACGATTGCCCGCCGCTGGATGTGATCTGCGTTCCCGGTGGCGGTGGTGTCGGGCCATTGATGGAAGATGAACAAACCCTGGCTTTCATCAAGGCTCAGGCCGCCACGGCGCGGTATGTCACCTCGGTCTGCACCGGTGCCCTGGTGCTTGGCGCGGCGGGGTTGCTCAAGGGCAAGCGCGCCACCACTCACTGGGCGTATCACGAATTGCTCGGGCTGTTGGGGGCGATCCCGGTGAAAGATCGAGTAGTACGCGACGGCAATCTGCTGACCGGTGGCGGGATCACCGCAGGCATCGACTTTGCCCTGACCCTGGCCGCTGAATTGTTCGATAAGGACACCGCGCAACTGGTGCAATTGCAGCTGGAATACGCCCCGGCACCGCCGTTTGCGTCGGGCAGCCCCGAAACGGCGCCAGCTAGCGTGCTGGAAGAAGCCCGTACACGCGCTGCCGGGTCGTTGAAATTGCGCACGGAAATCACCGAACGTGCAGCGGCGAAACTCGATCTCCAGTGAAAGAGATGGCTGCGGGGGCTATCCCTCCGCAGCCAGTCATTCAGGCAGGAAAATCCGTCGCGGAAAACCTCGCTCAAGCATTCGCCGCACGCCGGCCATTCGGCACAAACAGCTCAAACGAGTCATCGCCATAAGCCCGCTCCACTTTAGCGATCACCACTTGATAACCCGCATACCACTTGCGGTACTGACGCTTGGCCTCCAAGTGCCTGGGATGGCTGGCGAATTCTCGGATAGAAGCTTCGTCCTGCCAGTAGTAACTGGCGTTGACCAACTCGCCATCGGCCGAGCACCAGGATTGGGTGCCGACGAACCCTTCGATGCTGATCGCGACTTCGTCGATCAACGTGCTCAACCGATTGAACTCCTCGTCCCGTTGCCCGGGTTTGTAGATAAACGATGCGATGTACATGCAGAGGTTCCTTTTCAGCGAATGAGTCAGGCCGGACGAGTCATCAGGGCCAGCCGGACGGCGAGTAACAGCAGTACTGCGGCCAGCCCCAATGACTGCCATCTGGCGAATGTCGACGTGCTGGAAATACGCCGGCTGACCGTGCTGCCGAAAACCCCGAGCAGGGTGTGAAACACGCCACTGACCAGGGTCAGCACCATGCCCAGCAGCACCAGCTGTACGGCAATCGAGCCTCGTTGCGTGTTAACGAATTGCGGCAGGAACACCATGAAAAACAGCAAGGCCTTGGGGTTCAACAGGCTGTTGAGCATCGCCCGGATCAGCAGGGTCTTGAGCGGCACCTGCGCAACATCCGACATGCCGCCGGCCGATGGCTTTTGCAACGCCTTGAACGCCAGCCACAGCAGGTACAAGACACCGGCATAACGGATCAGGTCGAAGGCCGGCGGCCAACTGGCAACCAGTGCCGTAACCCCCATCGCGGTCAGCGCCGTCAGGATCAGATCGGCCAGGCCAATGCCCAATCCCGACGCCACACCACCGCGCCAGCCATAACTGGCACCATGGCTGATTACGAAGGCCATGTTCGGTCCGGGTGACAGCAGCAACAGCATCACCGCGCCGACGAAAATCGATAAGGTCGCAAGGTCAATCACAGCGCAGTCTCCGTCCTGGAAAGCCTGTAGATTAGAGCGCCAATCTGATACAAACAAAAAATTGATCCAGATACAAAGAGCACTCACCCATGACCCGTATTCGCTACAAACGCCTGGTGGATCAGTTCGCCGGGAAGATTCGCAGCGGTGAACTGCCGCCGGCCACGCAATTGCCGACCATTCGCGCGCTGATGCAGAGCGAACGGATTGCCCTGGCCACGGCATTGCGGGTCTATCACGAGCTGGAAGCGATCGGCCTGGTGGTCGGCGAGACCGGCCGTGGCACCTTTGTGCGCGACACGTCCTTGCCACGCGGACTGGGGCTGGAACAGCAACCACTGGGCGTCGGCATGGTGGACCTGACCTTCAATTACCCGTCGGTACCCGGTCAGGACGAGTTATTGCGCGAGGGTTTGCGAGCGATTGCCGCCTCCGGGGATATCGATGCGCTATTGCATTCCGCGCCTCAGGGCGGGCGGCCGCATGAACGGCAGACGGCGGCCCGGCATTTACGCAATCGGGACATTCGGGTGGGGGGCGATCAGGTGCTGATCGTCAACGGCGCCCAGCAAGGTCTTGCCGTGACGCTGATGGCACTGCTCAAACCGGGAGATATTCTGGCCCTCGACGCCCTCACCTACCCCGGCCTGAAAACCCTGGCCCAAGCGCATCGGCTGGACCTCGAAGCCCTGCCGCAAATCGCCGGGCACACCGACCTCGACGCCCTGGAAGCACTGTGCAAGCGGCGCCCCGTGCGGGCGCTCTACAGCATGCCGACGATGCACAACCCGCTGGGGACGGTGATGTCCATCGCCGACCGTGAACGCCTGGTGCAATTGGCCGAACGCTACGACTTTCTGATCATCGAAGACGGTGCCTATGCCTTCCTCGCAGAACCGGCGCCCAAACCGCTGTTTACCCTGGCCCCGCAGCGCACGCTGTACATCAGCGGGCTGTCGAAAAGCGTTGCCTCGGGCCTGCGCATCGGTTTCATCGTTGCACCGAAAGCGATGATGCCAGCGCTGGAACAAGCCATTCGCGTGTCGACATGGAGCACCCCGTCGCTGACCGTCGCACTGGCCTGCCGCTGGATCGATAGCGGCGAAGTCGACAACCTCGAAGAGCAAAAGCGCCTGGACGCCCGGCAGCGACAGGACCTGGCTCGGCAAATCCTGAAAAACTGCGAACTGGTGGCGCATCCCGCGTCCTACTACCTCTGGCTCAGATTGCCCGAAGGATTGCGGGCCGAAACGGTGGTTGCCGAGCTGGAACGTAAGGGTGTGCAGGTGACCAGCGCCGATCCCTTTGCCACGACCACTCATGTGCCTCCTGCACTGCGGGTGGCCATGGGATCGATCAGCCTCGACGTGTTGAAGCGCGCCCTGGAGACTCTGCGTGAAGTCGTGGACATCTGACGGACTTTTCTGACACCCATAAAAAAACCCGCCTAAGCGGGTTTCTCAAGACCATTGCGACATCCTGTCGGTAGCCATCCTGGCGTATGGTCGATCATCCGTGATCCTGAACACGTCCTGTGTTCAGTTGATGGATCCAGATTAAACACATCGATGAAGCTTCAAAAGACGACATACCAGCGACTGCGTGTAAGCCATTGACCACTCAGCGCCTAAAAACAGCCCTTATAGCAGGAACACGTCCTGTGTCGTAGGAGCGAGGCTTGCCCGCGATAAACGATGACGCGGTCCTGCTGATACAGCGCGGCGCTTCCTTCGCGGGCAAGCCTCGCTCCTACAGGTTGGGCTGGCGGCATTTCCTGCAGACGAAAAAAAACCCGCCGAAGCGGGTTTTTCCCAAGACCATATCGACTCCCTGTCGGCAGCAATCCTTGCTTATGGTCGATCATCCGTGACCCTGAGCACTTCCTGTGCTTCAGTTGATGGGGCTAGATTACGCTTCGGATCCAATCAGCAATAGACGACATAGCTACTACCGCGTGTAAGACATTCGCCATAGCCGCCCTTCCGAAAACTCTTGGACGTATCAACCATCATGGGCCGAAGCCACGAGTTTCGAGACCTGCAGCCATCAACCGCCCTGAAGATCGTGGGTCTTGGCGTTGTTCGTCAGAAACTGTTCGATATTGTTCATCTGCTCATCCCAGCCACGGCTGTCCATGCGGAACGCCTTGAGCCTGCGCGACTGAGGAACGTGATCGAAACCGGACTCGACGACCGTCAACAGCGTGCCTTCGTCCATGTCCTGGAGTTCGAATTTCACCAGCGTGGTGGGCTCCTGGGAGTAATCGACTTCCGGTTCCACCGCATACGGGTGCCAGCGAAACGAGAACACCCGCTCCGGCTCGACCCGCTCCACCAGTACATTCCACAACAAGTGCTCATAACCAGGATACGTAATCTGCCCCTGGGTCCACTCGCCGGCGACAAAGCGCTTGCCTTCGAGTGCCACACCGAACCATTGTCCGAACATTTCGGCATTGGCCAGCATGCGCCAGACCCGCGAGCGCGGCGCCTTGAGCAGGATCTTCCTTTCGATGCGATCTGATGCTGGGTTCATAAGTCACCTCCTGTATTGAACAGTAGGCCCGTAAAGACCAGAAGACCAACCTAAAAGTTGTATCAAACGGCTGCTGCAATCAACCGTACCTGAAATATTCGGCCTCGATTTAGGCCATAAGTTCTGGGCTGAAAGCGCCTCGTTACAAGCTGAAACTTCCATCTTCGCTACACTGCAGCCCAATTTTCACCACCACTGCGAGCCCACCATGCCCCCACGTTTTCTCCTGGCGCTGACGCCACTGCTGTTCACCCCACTTGCGCATGCCATCGACTGCGACAACGCCACCGACCAGACAACGATGAATCAGTGCGCGGCGCAGCAGAACAAAGCGGCCGACAAGGAGCTGAATGCGCTTTACCAGCAGATCACCACGCGATTGAAGGACAGCCCTGACGCCAAGAAGCTGTTGGTCAGTGCCCAGCGCTCATGGATTGCGTTTCGCGATGCCGAGTGCAAGTTCTCGGCATCCGGTGTGGAGGGAGGCAGTGTTTATCCGCTGATCTACAGCAACTGCACCACGGAGCTGACCAAGGCGCGGGTCGAAGCGTTCAAGACTTACTTGAAGTGTAAGGAAGGGGATTTGAGTTGCCCGGTGCCGGAGGCTTGATGCTGCGGCGTTCTTGAGGGCCTCTTCGCGGGCAAGCCTCGCTCCTACAGGGGTCTTCGGCGGTACATAAATTGTGTATCCAACCAAAATCCGATGTAGGAGCGAGCGGTGCGGCGATCCGACTTGCCCGCGAAGGCGTCCGCTCAGGCGCAGTAGTTACCGAACAAAAACCTGCGCCGTGGTAATCGCCATATCCCCACCCGGCAACTTGATGCTGCCAATCGGCTTCAGGCTGTCGGCATCGAAAATCGCCACATCGTTGAACGTCCCGGCCAGGTAGATCTTGCTGCCGTCCTTGTTGAAGGAAATGCAGTAGTAGGAGTGATCGAGCGTCGCCGCCTGCAGCATTTTCTTCTGCTTGATGTCGTACTTGGCCAAGCGATTGAGCACGCCGAACATCAGGTTCGGATCCTTGGGCGAGCGCATGCCGCTGAAGTAGATTTCCGTCAGCGGACCGAAGTCGGTGGTTTCGGTCTTGCCGGTTTTCAGGTCGATGCTGAACAGCCCGTAGAGGTACTCGGCGGTGGCCGGGTCCTGCTTCTTGTCCTTGAATTTCGCGGCGGTGTAGAGCAGCGAGAAATCATGACGATAGGTCTGCTGGTTCCACACGTAGAGCACGTCCGGTGCGCTGTAGTTGGCCCGTTTCCAGTGACGGCTGGGGATCAGCACGTCGAACTTGCCGGTGTTCACATTAACCTTGTAAACATCCGCGCCTGCCACATACAACGTGCCGTCGTCACCGCTCTGCATGATGGTCAACTGCCGTGGTGCCGGGAAACTGCGCACGGGTTTGGCGTCCATGCCGGCGTCGGTCGCGTACACATCGAGACGCGGTTGCTGCACTTCGTAGCGATCGTTGAGCATCAACGTCGGGTTGGCGATGGCGAACAATTCCTTGCCGTCATGACTGAGGGTGAAAGCGAACATCGAGCGTGCTTTCTCCCCCGGTTTCTGGGTGATGCTGGCGTGGAATACCTGCTTGCAGCTGTCCAGCTCAACGCCGTAGACATCCGCATAGTGGTTGTTCAATACGTAAGCGGTCTTGCGATCCGGCGACAGCTGCACGGTGCCAGGGCCGAAGGCGTCCGGCATTTTGCAGGTCTTGAACAGGCTGTCGGTGGCCAGATCAATGACATGCAGGTTGTTCGGGTAATTGGTGGTCAACATGTACTCGTGACCATCTTGCAAAGCAGTGTTTTCATCGGCCAGAACAGTGAGCGAACAAGCGCTCAGGACGGCGAACGCGGCCAGGCCGCAGGCTTTGATGCTAGGCATGCTGGAATCCTTCTCTGTCCGATTACTTGTCTTTTGGAAAGACAGTGCCGAGGTTGCGCCAGTTTTCGTTGGACGCCTGGGCATCCTTGTTCCAGTCCGGGTAGGTGCTCATCATGTCCGGCACCTGGGCCGGCCACCAGCACGGGTCGGAGCAGCCATAAAGATCGGCCTCCATCGGCTGGCACAGCGAAGACACACCACCAAAGGCGTCGATCTCCCAACCCGGGTCGGTGGTCGAGGCGCAGCCGGCGACAGAACTCATCGCCACCACTTCTTCGATGCGGTTTTCATCCGCGGCCTGATCCAGCTTCAACGCTTTGTTATTGATTGCCTTGAGATGTTTCATATCAGTGAGCCTTGCGCGGAGTGATGTAGCTGCTGATAAACGCAGGGTTATTGGCCATGATCCGGGTGTAGACCTCGATGCCGAAATCCACCCAGTCACGCATCAGTTCGCAGTAGTGATAGGTCGGGTGCGTCGGGTCGCCGTATCGGGCGTAGCTCTCGTGGTAGCAGCCGCCGGAGCACAGGTTGCGGATCTGGCAGTCCTCGCAACCGGTGTTGGTGCGGTCCAGGCGTTGTGAGAGGAAGTCATTCAACTCGACCTGTTTCACGCCGCTGTGGACATTGCCGAAGGTCGGCAGGCTCGAACCGGTGAAGCGATGGCACAGGTTCAATTCGCCCTTGTGATCCACCGCCAGCATCTTCAGGCCCGCGCCGCATGGCAGGGCTTTTTTGTGGCCTTCATGGATGTCGGTGATCAACTGGTGAAGGTTGGAGAAACCGATATTGCGGTGCTCCAGCGCCGCTTCCAGATACCGTCGACCGAGCTTTTTCATATTGGCGAAAACTTCGATCAGTTCATCGCTGGACAGATTGAAACTGCTGATGTCGCCAGAAGTCACCGGAGCAAACCCGACCTCGGCAAAACCCAGTTCATTGAACAGGTGATCCCAGATAGTCTCGACGTCGGTGACGCCGGTGGTCAGGGTCACCCGCGCGCCCACCGGACGGCTGTTGTAGCGCGACAGCAGCATTTCGGCCTTGCGCCGCACCACGTCGTAGGTGCCCTGCCCGCCCACGGTGATGCGGTTGCGGTCGTGCACGGTTTTCGGCCCGTCGATACTGACCGAGAGCCCGAAGCGATGGGCATTGAGGTAGTCCACGGTCTCTTCGGTGAGCAGCGTGGCGTTGGTGGTCATGACGAATTCGACGAACTTGCCCGCCTCGGCGAAGCGCTTTTCACAGTAGTCGACCATGTACTCGATCAACTTGCGATTGCTCAGCGGCTCCCCGCCGAAGAACACCACGGTGAAGCGTTCTTCGTCCGGGGATTCGCGCAGCAGCATTTCCACCGACGCGACCGCGGTTTCGACGTCCATTTTCTTGCCGGCCGACGGCTTGTCGAGGTCTTCCTTGTAGCAGTAGGTGCAGCTCAGATTGCAGCCGGTGTTGACGTTGAGCACCACGGTATTGATCGCGGTGCGCTCGACCCGTTTGGTGCCGATGTCCGGCGTCAGTGGCGAGCCGTCGCTGACCAGTTCCAGCGAGATCAGCTCGCGCAGGGTCTCGGTGATTTCTTCGCCGTTGAAACGTGCGGCCAAGCGCTGGATCAGATCTTCCGAGGAACAGCCGGGACCGCGCAAGGTATCGATGATGGTGCCGGTCAGCTCATCGCTGGCGAACAGCGAACTGCTGGGAATGTGAAGCAGCATGCGGTCGGCATCGACGTGCACTTCGTGCAGATTACGCTCGACCAGATTCAAGATAGCGCCCATGGCAAACCTCCTGTGCAAGCCCCTTCTTGCGGGGTCTTGCGGTCATTCCAAAAAGTGTCTGAAACCGTAAAAGTCAGGTTTTCAACATCATGGAATGGGTGGATTGTTCCAGCGTTGCACAGTGACGATCATATGGCCTTCGCCGGTCAGGGATTTCCCTGCGTCGTCGACGGCGGCGATCACCTTGAGGTTGCCGGCATTGTTGGTGGACATCTTGCGCGCAGGGTTCGGCCCGGCATCGCCCGGGTTGAACACGCCAGCGTCGGCCTGCATGGTGCCGGCGAACTTGACGTCTTCGTCTTCCTTGGCGCGGTCGTCGAAGGCTTCGACTTTCCATTGCGCCGGGAACACGCCGATGCGATACGGCTTGCCGTCAGCGCCCTTGCCCCAGGCTTCGGCATCGAAGCGGCCCTGGACTTTCGGCGTCGAACCACCGCCCTCGCCGATCCGCGCCACCGAGAACTCCGGCACCACTTTGACCGAGTCGATCTTGCTGTAGACCGACAGGCTCGGGCCTTTCAGGCTGCCAACAGTCACCGCGCGCAGGCCCGGTTGGGCATTGGCGGCGGCCTTGAGTCTGACCTTGATCCGGTCCGCGCTTTGCTCGACGACTTCGAGCACTTCCACGCCTTTGCCGAAGTCCGGTTTGCCGGTGAGGCCACTGCCGACCAGCGTCACCTCTGTCTCGGCGCCCGCCTTCAGATAACCCGGCTGCACCGCCAGCAAACGCTGGGAACCCTGTTTGGCGGCGACGAAATCCAGACCGCGCTCGTCGTACTCGGCTTCGAACATCCGCCCCTGCATCGCATTGCCTTGGGCGGCGAACACCTGGCGCATGGTCACACCATCAATGGTCACGTTGCCGCGCCATTCGTAGCCGGTGTAGAGAATCGCGCTGCCATCGCCGTTGAAGGGCGTGCCGTCGGCGTACTGGCCTTTGACGCTGACCTTGAAGGTGTCGCTGCCGTTGGCCGTCACGCTCATCACCCCGGCCAATTCACCTTTACCCGGCAAGTGGCCGCTGAAACTCCAGTCACCCACCAGCGCAGCGCTTTTCGGCGCGCTGCCCAGCCATTTTTTCCAGGCCGGGTTGTCCAGCGGATAACGCTTGGCCAGCAGCGGCACCATGTCTTTGCGGGCGATATCAAACCAGTCACGATCCCGCGCCAGCGCCTGGTATTCCAGCGACGGCCATTGGCCGAGGTGGAAGTTCACCAGGCGCTCCCATTCCTGGGCAGGCCGGCGTTGCAGGGCAACCCGCGCGCCGGAGTGGCAGCGACCGCACATCTGGCTGGTCTGGTCGTCAAACTTCTCGACGGTATTGAGCCGCCGCTCCAGCGCATAACGCACGCCATCGGTCTCGCTCGGTGCCAGGCCCTGAGTGTCGGCCAGGTATTTGACGAGTGTCCGGCGGTCGTCATCGCTGATCTGCAAACCGTGCATGGTTTGCATCCGGGCGATGCTCATCAACCAGCCTTCCGGGGTTTTGCGCTGGTGGCTGATGCGGCTCAAGGCGTTATCGGCTTCGGGGGTGTGACAGCCCTGACAGGTTTCCTTGAGGATGGTCTGGGCGTCGCGGGCTGCCAGGCTATGGGGTGAGTGCAGCGCCATACAGGCGGCTACTACCAGCAGACTGGCGCTCATGCCTGATCGGAGTTTTCTCTTCATCAACGTCGAACCTCGCACGGTGCTTTCTTATTTTTGTGGCTTATCGTTTTTATGGTTTCTACCGTCGGCTTTGATCCGCTGACGGAGGCAAGAGAAACGTCTGCGATGAGCAATACACGGAGCGTGCCAGCTTGACGATCACCATAAAATTCAATTAGTTACGTGAAAACACTGGCTATTGAGCGCGTCTGAACGAGATCGCCCGCGTCTAATATCGCGACACCTGTTGCAGTGTGAGACAAGCATAGATGTCCCCGACCGGAACACTTCATCGCCCGGCGATTGACGATGCTCCAGTGCAGGCGCGAAATGAGGGTTCACCGATTGCCAGTCAGAGGGTAAGAACATGGCAAGCATAACGGTCCTGGCGGGGGACTTTCTGCAGGGTGATGGAGAGTACAGGGACGGCGTTTTCACGCTCAGGACGTCGCTTCACCCGTGGCCCGGCATCACCCTCCCGCTCTCATTGTTCAAGAGTGTAGAAGTGGCCAACGAGGATTCGATCAACAACATCAAGGATGCTATCGGCTTCGGCGTGGCGGGTGCCATGTTGTTGGGGCCGATCGGCGCGATTGCCGGTTTCATGTTGGCCGGCAAGGAAACCGAAGTGACCTTCCTGGCCACACTCAAGGATGGCAGACGATTACTGGCTGCCGTAGATAGCGACACGTTCGATGATATTTCCCGGGAAATTCATGCCTGATACCACGGACACCGCACCACAAACGTGGTGCGGTGTGATACCAACTCAGCTGTAATACGTTGGGTGAACGCCTTTGTGAGCCTCGATTTCTTGCCGCAGGTCAGCGATCAGCGACGCAAGCGCGTAGGGGCTATCCAGTGTCCAGACCGGAACATGAGTGGCAATCAGATCCACTTCACCGGTCATGCAATTGCAGACCCGAATCGTCAGGGACTGGTCCACCGCCATGCTGCAGGTGCAGACCGACGGCAGAAAGCTGTGCTCAATGATGTTTTGAATCTCCAGGGTTGAAAGCATCGTCGCTACCTCCCTAGGGCCAGATGAATTGCCGGGCAAACGCTCCGTCATTTCGCCCACCGAGCCTGAAAATTCTATTACCGAATAATGGATGTCTCAAGACTTTTACAGGGCTGCTCGTCGTCTCAGCCTCTGTCGCAATTTGCGAAAAACAAAGCCCCCTGCCGACAGCCCTTTGCGTCCTGAAAGTCCCGCCAGTCAAAGGTTTCCCTGCCCTTTCCAGCACTTGGCACAGCCATTGCCAGACGTTGAGCCAGCCCTTGAAAAAGCCCTGTTCTCACGCACAACAAGAGGTCTTGCCATGCCCCTCCCAAATCTGCTTCCCGCTACCTCGGCTTTCATCCAGCGCGCACCACGCATGCTCATTGGCGGTGACTGGGTCGAGGCCGCCGACGGCCAGACCATGCCCCTGCACAACCCGGCCACCGGCGAGGTGCTGTGCTCGGTGCCACGGGCCACGCCCGAAGATGTCGACCGCGCGGTGTTTGCCGCCCGTCAGGCTTTCGACGATTCGTCCTGGACCCGCACTCGCCCTCGGGAGCGGCAAAACCTGCTGTGGAAACTCGCCGATCTGATGCAGCGCGACGCCGAACTGCTGGCGCAACTCGAATGCCTGAACAACGGTAAAAGCGCGGCCGTGGCCCAAGTGATGGACGTGCAGCTGTCGATCGACTTCCTGCGCTACATGGCCGGTTGGGCGACCAAGATCGAAGGCTCCAGCGTTGACGTGTCGCTGCCGCTGATGCCCGACGACCAGTTCCACAGTTTCATCCGTCGCGAAGCGGTGGGCGTGGTCGGTGCCATCGTCGCCTGGAACTTCCCGCTGTTGCTGGCCTGCTGGAAACTCGGTCCGGCCCTGGCCACCGGTTGTACCGTGGTGCTCAAACCTGCCGACGAAACCCCGCTGACTGCACTAAAACTCGCCGAACTGGTGCTGGAAGCCGGCTACCCCGAGGGCGTGTTCAACGTGGTCACTGGCACCGGCATCACAGCGGGTTCCGCCCTGACCCACAACCCGCTGGTCGACAAACTGACCTTCACCGGTTCCACCGCCGTGGGCAAGCAGATCGGCAAAATCGCCATGGAGTCCATGACCCGGGTCACTCTGGAGCTGGGCGGCAAGTCGCCGACCATCGTCATGGCCGATGCCGACCTGAAGACCGCCGCCGCGGGTGCCGCCAGTGCGATTTTCTTCAACCAGGGCCAGGTCTGCTGCGCCGGCTCCCGGCTGTATGTACAGCGCAAGCATTTCGACAATGTGGTCGCGGACATCAGCGACATTGCCAATGCCATGAAGCTGGGCAACGGCCTGGACCCCAGTGTCGAAATGGGCCCGCTGATCTCGGCGCGCCAACAGGAGCGGGTTTACCGCTACATCGAAATGGGCCGGGAAAGCGGCGCGACCATCGCCTGCGGCGGTGAGCAATTCGGGCCGGGGTATTTCGTCAAACCGACGGTGATTGTCGATGTCGATCAACAGCACTCATTGGTGCAGGAGGAGATCTTCGGCCCGGTGCTGGTGGCGATTCCGTTCGATGATGAAGCCGATGCGCTGCGCATGGCCAACGACAGCCCTTATGGGCTGGGGGCGAGTATCTGGTCGAATGATTTGGCGGCGGTGCACCGAATGATTCCACGGATCAAATCAGGTTCGGTGTGGGTCAACTGCCACAGCGCCCTGGACCCGGCGCTACCGTTTGGTGGCTACAAGATGTCGGGAGTCGGGCGTGAGATGGGGTATGCGGCGATCGAGCATTACACCGAGTTGAAGTCGGTGTTGATCAAGCTCTGATCAGCGGCGTTCTTCAGGCCGCCTTCGCGGGCAAGCCTCGCTCCTACAAGGGGCGTAATCCTGTAGGAGCGAGGCTTGCCCGCGAAGGGGCCAGACCGTCCATAATAAATCTCAGGGCTTGAACCCCTGAGCCAACAACCAACTGCGAACCATCCTCCCCTGCTCCACCGTCAGCCCGGCCAGCACCTGCTCGGCTGGCTCGCTGCGCAACCGTCGCACCAACGGTGCCAGCTCAACCCCTTGCACATGCCAGATCCCCAGCGGCTGATCCGCCGTGATCACCACGTCGGCCTCATCCACATAACCGTCGCGCAACACCGGCGCTCGCTCAATCCTCAGCGAGGAAAAATCCGCCTCGGCATGGGCCACTTGCGCATCCGGCCATTGTCGCCGCGTCTGCCAGAACGGCTGATCCGGCCAGCGCTGCTCATCGGCATAAAAGTCCCGGCCAATCCGCGCAAAACGCAAAAACAACTGCTCGACCCGCTGCTGATGAAAACGCTGTGCCAGCAATGCCCGCTCTGGCTTGCGCAACAACGTGTTGATCACCGTCGGAGCCTGCAACGCCGAAGACAATGATTGAAAGATGCCGTTGCCCGACAGCGGATCCACCGCCATCGCCGCATCACCGACCCGAATCCAGTGATCGCCGCACACCTGCGACGACAAAATCGCCGTGCTGCTACGCGCATGCAGCTGCAAATCGGTTTCCGCTTCGCTGGCAAAAAATGCCCGAGCCACCGCCGAAGCCTGGCGCCGCTGGCGGCAGTAATCGAGCAACAGCGCCTTGCCCGGCAACTCGGCACTGGCCACGTCCACCGTCCATTGCCAATAGCACTGACCGTCGGCCCGCCGCGCCATCCAGGCCCAACCGTCCTCAAGGCTTTCCACGGCACTGGCGGTGGTGCCCGGCGCACCTTGCCAGCGATTGAGCAAGCTGAGCGTCTCCGGCCCCCGCCGGCCTTTGCCGAGGGCCGGCGCCTGGCGTCCACGGGCCTCCACCAGAAAATCCGCGACCAGCGCTTCGCGCCCTTCAATATCGATTCGATGCCCCGCAGCCGACGACTGCACCGTCAGCACCCGGCCTTCGATCAGCTCGACACCGGCCAGCCGCAAATCCTCGCGCAAGCCTCGATCAAAGCTCGGGCGATCCAGTAAAAATTCGATGTTCTGCGCATGCTGCTGACCGTTCCAGGATACCTGCCGTTGGGAAGGCACCGTCGCATCCGCCAACGCTCGATGCAGCCCCGCACCACGCAACGCATCCAGCACCCGTACGGAAACTCCTTCCAGCGCGGCAAACCGTCGCCACTCACTGACCAGCATCACGGCGTACCCGAGCCGTCGCAGCCCCAGGGCCACCGCCGCTCCCGCAGGCCCGGCGCCAAGAATGACAATCGCGTTCATGCGCCAGAGCGCCGTTCAGGGCCGCGATAACGGGCATTCTCCCGCAGCCAATCGACCACCTGTTCGTTGCTCGCCTCGGGGTTTGCAACGAGGAAGCTTGCGATGTGCCCGCTCAATGCCGCGCAGCCAAGGCTCGCACCGGACTGCCCCGGGTAGGTGCCGTGAACACACGCGGCGAAATCCGCCTGGGCGCTATTGAGCCACGACCATTCCTGCTCGGCGCAACGGGCATCACCGGTGACCCGCAGCACCTGTGGATAATTGGCCGGAAACACCCCTTCGCCCTGGGCGGGGCTGGATGCACAGAGCAACACGCCTCGCGCCACCGCTGCCGCACAGGCTTCACGCAGCAGGCTGCGATCCTGCCGCAAACCGAGGCTCAGATTGATCAACCGCACATCCTGCGCCACCAGCCAATCGATGGCCGTGGCGATCTGCAAGGCGCTGGTGACCCCGCGCTGGTCGAATACCTGGGCCACGCAGAAAACCGCCGAAGGCGCCCTTCGGCCGATGGCCTCGATCACCGCGCTACCGTGGCCAAGCGGATCATCGCGTAACTCACTTTCCGCCAGCCCATCCTCCAGAAGCGAGAACCGCCGACCGGCAACCACTTGCACCCGTTGTGCTGCCGAGTGACCGCTGTCCACCACGCCAATCCGCAACTCAGGCTTCATGCTGCACCGTTTTTGAGGTGAGCACGCCATCCAGCAATTCAAAGCGCAGATCGGCATCGGCCAGGGTCGAGGGACGATGGCTGATCAGAATCCGCGTACGCCCGGCGAACAGTCGGTCGATCGCCTCGATCACTTCGCGCTCGGTGGCTTCGTCGACCGCCGAGGTCGCTTCGTCCAGCACCAGAATCAACGGATCCTGCAACAGCGCCCGGGCAATGGCGATGCGTTGTTTCTGCCCACCGGACAACTGCTGGCCACGTTCGCCCAAAGGGCTATCGAGGCCTTCGGGCAAAGACTCGATCAGGCTGTCGAGTTGCGCCAGCCGTGCGACTTCGGCGATGGCCTGGCGACTGGCATCCGGCACGGCGTAGGCCAGGTTGTCGGCGAGGCTGCCGCGAAACAAGACGATGTCCTGGCTGACCACAGCAATCCGCCGACGCAACTGGAACAGATCCAGCTCCCGCAGATCGACCTCACCCAGCAACACCCGACCGGACTGCGGATCGTGGTGCCGCTGCAACAGGTCGATCAGGGTCGATTTACCAACACCGGAACCGCCGCTCAGAGCGACTTTCAAACCGTAAGGAATTCGCGCCTCGATGCCACGCAAGGTCGTCGGGCGGCCAGGATGGCTGAAGTGCACGTCGTCGAAGCGCAACTCGCCAGAGGTCGGCATCGGCTGCGGCGTAACCGGCGTGAGGACGGTCGGTTCTTCACCGCGCAACTCCATGACCCGCCCGAGGCTGACGGTCATCCGTTGAATCGCGACGTAAAGCCCGAGCAAGCTCTGAACCGGGCCGACGGCCATGCCCAGATAGGTCGAAAACGCGATCAGCGCGCCCAGCTGCCAAGTCCCCTGCACCACCCAGTAACCGCCAATCAAAAACGCACAGGCCCGCGACAGCGAGGTCAGTGTGCCGGGCACCGCTTGGGTGAAAAACTCGGTGACTTGCAGGCGCAACAACTGGCTCATATACCCTTGGCCCAACCCCTCCAGCCGCCGCGCTTCACGCTGTTGCTGACCGGCGGACTGGATGAATTTCATCACCGGCAAGGTCTCGACCATGAACGAGGACATGTCCGCCGAACGCTCGCGCAACTGCCGCACATCGCGCTCGACCTTGCGCCGCATCCAGCGCAGCCACAGCACGTCGAGCGGAATCAGCACCAGGGCCAGCAGCGAGAGTTTCCACGACAGGGTCACCAGCATCGCCACGGCGACTACCAGACCAATCACGCTCGACACGGCAGAAAACAGAGAATCCACGGCGAAGCGCTGAATCTCCGCGACATCGCCATCGAGGCGCGACATCAGATCGCCGATGCGCCGCTGGCCGTAGAAACTCGGCGAGAGCCTCTGCAAATGCCGGTAAAGGTCATCGCGCAGGGCAAACAGAATCCGTCCGGACAGGCGCGTGTGCAGGTAACGATTGATGCCCGACAGCGCCGTGCCCAACAACCCGGCGACGATCATCAACCCGGCGATCAGCACCAGCATTGGAAAGTTGCGTGCCAGCAGGCCGTCGTCGATCAGCAGTTTGGTCAGCCAGGGCTGCACCAATACCAGCGACGAAGCACAGACCGACAACCCGAGCAGCCCGGCAATCGCCAGCCGATGGGGCCGCACGAAACTGTACAGCCAGCGCAACGCCGCTTGCAGGGCGGCGGGGTTCTGGCTGTCGATCAGCCGCACGATCAAGCGCTGCATCACGAGCGCAACTGTTTGAGCTTGCGGTACAGGGTCGCGCGGCTGATGCCCAAGGCATCGGCGGCGGCCGAGACGTTGCCTTGGTGAGCGTCCAGGGACTGGCGAATCAGCTCCAGTTCATGTTCACGAATACTGCCGCTCTGGGGACGTTCGCCGGCAGTCAACTCGTCGAGCATGCTGTCGGGCAAATGGTCGAGAGTGAGCACTGTGTCTCCCGGCTCGCGCATGGCCAGCGCGGTGCGCAACACCATCTCCAGTTGGCGGATGTTGCCCGGCCAGTGATAGCCGCCGAGCAAGCGACTCAGATCGTCATGCAGGACCACCGCCGGCGCATCGAGCCTGGCCAGCAAACGACTGACCAGGCCGCTGAAGTCATCGCGCTCGCGCAGGGCCGGGAGCATCACGCTGATGCCGTTGACCCGGTAGAACAAGTCTTCACGGAAGTGTTTGTCTTCCACCAGACGCTTGAGGTCGCGGTGGGTGGCGCAGATCAGTGCGACGTCGATGTCTTGCTCTTCGCCGGCACCCAGCGGGGCGACTTTGCGGTCCTGTAGCACGCGCAAGAGCCGCGCTTGCAGGGCCAGCGGCATGTCGCCGATTTCGTCGAGAAACAAGGTGCCGCCGTGGGCCTGTTGCAGACGTCCGATCATGCCGCCGCGACGGGAGCCGGTGAAAGCGCCTTCGCGGTAACCGAACAGCTCCGACTCGATCAGGCCTTCAGGAATGGCCGCGCAGTTCACCGCAACGAAAGGTTTGTCGCACCGCGCTCCAGCCATGTGCAGCGCCCGGGCAACGACTTCTTTACCAGTGCCGGTTTCGCCCAGCAGCAACACTGGCAATTCATTGGCCAGGCCTTGGCGGGCCATACGCAGGGCTCGTGCATAACGGGTGTTACTGCCGGCCAGGGATTCAAGATCGGGGTGGGGCTTGGCGGTTTTGGCTGGGGTGCGCGCCGGGGTGCTGACTTTGATCGACCGTTGCGGTGCGCGCAGGGTTTTGTAGAAGAATTCGCCTTTGGCGGTTTGCAAACTGCCGACGCCACCCTGATGCAAACGCGACAACAATTGCAGACCATCGACACCCAGAAACTCTTCGCAGCGCCGACCGACCAGCGCCGAGCGTTCTGCATGCAGCAACTGGCAGGCCTGGGCACTGACGGCGAGAATCTGCCCGCCGAGGCTCACCGCCAGCAAGCCCTGCCAAGGGGATTCGAGGTATTGCCGACGGCTGTGGAAGGCCAGCACGATCTGGTCCGGATAACTGGCGTTGAACACGCGACTTTCGATCTGGCTGACAGCCATGGCCAGCAGCGCGGTGCTGTCGTGAACGCGGCCGAGCGGGCCTTCGCGGGTCAGGTCGAGCACGCCGAGGATGTCGCCTTGCGGGCAATAAATCGGCACTGAGGTGCAGGAAAAATCGGTCAGGCGATCGAGGTAATGTTCGCCGCAATCGATCATGGTTGGCCGGGCCTCCACCAGTGCGGTGCCCAGCGCATTGGTGCCGCGAGCGGCTTCGCTCCAGCAGGCACCAAGGGTGATGTCTTGCAGGCCACTGCCCTTGAGACGGTCGGCGCGCCCTTCGACGGCGAGGATGGTGGCGTCGGAATTGGCGAGGATGATCAGCCCTTCCTTGCCCTGACGCTCGGCCAGATAGTCGATGGCCGGCATCGCCGCATCGATCAACAACCGATTGCTCGCCAGCAGCACGTCGAGGCTCGCGCTCGATTCCAGCGCCAGCTCATGCTTGGCATTGAAATGCACGCCATGGCTGAGGCTGCGCCGCCACGACGCATCGATTTCCGCACGCAACACCCCATCGGGGACGGCGCCTTCGAGATGCAGCTTCTCCCGGGCCAGCCTGGCTTCGCGGTGCAACGTGGGATGGGTTGTTTTTATTAGCGTCATCAAGCGCTCCGGATCGGTCCGCCCTGCGCTTTTTGAAGATCAGCGCCCTGCCGCAATCTTTACGTTAACGTCAGGGCGATGGCAAGTGCCTTACGGCGCTTGTGTTTCACGATCCGATAATGACTGAAACCAGAGAGTGTCGAGCTTAGCCTTTCAATACCCGCGCCAACGTCGACTTCACTTTGCCCATGCCATCATGCAGTGCCTGTTCAATCTCGGCCATGGTAATGACCGCCGTCGATTTGCCCGCCGCCGGGTTCACCACCAGCGCCAGACAGGCATAGTCCAGTTCCAGTTCACGCGCCAACGCGGCTTCCGGCATACCGGTCATGCCGACGATGTCGCAACCGTCACGTTCCAGCCTCGCGATTTCAGCAACTGTTTCCAGACGTGGCCCTTGAGTGCAGGCGTACACGCCGTGACTGCTATAGCCGACGCCTTCAGCCGCCAACGCCGCGATTAATTGCTGACGCAGGGGTTCGCTGTAGGGATAGCTGAAGTCGATGTGTGTAACGTGTTCCAGGTCATCGGCGAAATAGGTGTGTTCGCGACCGCTGGTGTAGTCGATCAATTGATGCGGCACGCAGAAATGCCCGGTGCCCATCGCGGCATGAATCCCGCCCACGGCGTTGACCGCGAGAATCGCTTCGGCACCGGCCTGCTTCAAGGCCCACAGATTGGCGCGGTAGTTCACCTGATGCGGAGGGAAGCGGTGTGGGTGGCCGTGACGTGCGAGAAACAGCACTTCCTTGCCGGCGTATTCACCAATCTGCACCTCGGCCGAAGGCGCGCCGTAAGGGGTGTCCACCGCCAATGACTGACGAATGCTCAAGCCTTCGAGTTGAGTCAGGCCGGTGCCACCGATAATCGCGTAAACCGTCATAACGAAAAGTCCTTAATCAATCAATTGAGCTTCTTTGAGCGCGCCGACGGCCGTCAGCCAGCGCGGGTCTTGACGGTATTCGGTGCTGGCGTACGCCTGCCCACGCATCCGCGCGATACGCGCCGAAGGTTTGACCTTCAACCGCTGGGCGGCACTCAAAGCCAACTCGGCAGCCGCGCGGTCGTTGCACACCAGGCCCATGTCGCAACCGGCGGTCAACGCCGCTTCGATGCGACTGGCGGCATCGCCGACCACGTGGGCACCGGCCATCGACAGGTCATCACTGAAGATCACGCCATCGAACTGCAGCTCGCCGCGCAGGATGTCCTGCAACCAGCGACGGGAGAAACCGGCAGGTTGGGAATCGACTTGTGGATAAATAACGTGGGCCGGCATGACGGCGGCCAATTGCTTGCTCAATCGCGCGAACGGCACCAGGTCGTTGGCGCGGATCTCTTCGAGGCTGCGCTCGTCGTTGGGAATCGCAACGTGGGAATCGGCCTCGGCCCAGCCATGACCGGGGAAATGCTTGCCGGTGGCAGCCATCCCGGCGCTGTTCATGCCGCGGATGAATGCACCGGCGAGCAAGGCTGCGCGCTCGGGATCACCTTCGAACGAACGTGTGCCAACTACCGCACTGCGCTGGTAATCCAGGTCCAGCACCGGGGCGAAGCTCAGGTCGAGACCGACCGCGAGCACTTCGGTCGCCATGATCCAGCCGCACTGCTCGGCCAGGTATTCGGCATTCGGGTTGTCGGCGATGGCGCGCATGGCTGGCAGTCGCACGAAGCCCTGACGCAGTCGCTGAACCCGACCACCCTCCTGGTCCACCGCCAGCAGCAGATCGGGACGAATAGCGCGGATCGCGGCGCTCAACTCACGCACCTGACGCGGATGTTCGATATTGCGGGCAAAAATGATCAGGCCGCCCACTTCGGGCTGGCGCAACAATTGGCGATCTTCAGACGTCAGCCAGGTACCGGCGACGTCCACCATCAACGAGCCTTGCAGGCCAGCAGTCATGGGAATTCCTTGATTACGATAAACCCGGCTCGCACGAATTCGCCGCCATGGGCTGAGCCCGGCAGGTCGGCGATATCAATGAGGGGGTTCAAAACGAGAGTCGGCATGGGCGGCTAGCTTAGCGGATGTCAGCTGCCGCGCCCACCCGTGTGCGGTTAAACCTTGGCGGCCACCGGGGTTGATTTGCTGCGTGGACGCAGCTGTGCGGTGGCCATGGCGGTGTCGGTGACGCCGGTTTCGGCACGCATGCCCGCAGCCAGGAATGGCACCATCAGACGCATCACTTGCTCGATGGAAGTGTTGACGCCGAAATCGGTCTCGGCAATCGCGCG
Organism: Pseudomonas sp. GW822-FHT02G04; assembly: GCF_058802085.1. Taxonomy (NCBI): domain Bacteria; kingdom Pseudomonadati; phylum Pseudomonadota; class Gammaproteobacteria; order Pseudomonadales; family Pseudomonadaceae; genus Pseudomonas; species Pseudomonas sp. GW822-FHT02G04. The sequence continues at coordinate 68,721 of NZ_JBXANU010000027.1, read as the reverse complement.
CAAGGCCTTGATCCCCGACATGCTGAATGCCGCGGCACCGAGCATGAAGTGCACGCGCCAGAACAGTTCGATCGGAGGAATGCGTGGCGCGGCTTCGTTGACCAGCAGCATGTAGCGGCGGAAAACCTTGCCGTACATGTCTTCCAGATAACGACGCAAGTGCCCTTGGCTCTGACTGAAAGCCAGCCCCAACAAACGCATGAAGATGGACAAGTCGTTGCCGCTGCGTGGCTGCACCACCAGGGCTTGCTCGACGAGGATCTCCAGCAGTTCTTCGAGGGTCGGTTTGTTCTCAGGCTTGGCCGAACGGCGCTCCAGCTCTTTATCGAGACTGAGGCAGAACGGCCCGAGAAAACGCGAGAAGACCGCCTGAATCAGCGCCTTCTTCGATCCGAAGTGATAGTTCACCGCCGCCAGATTGACACCGGCCTTGCTGGTGATCAGACGCAACGAGGTTTCAGCGAAACCTTTTTCCGCGAACAATTGCTCGGCAGCATCGAGAATGCGTTCAACGGTTTCCGACTGGGCCATGGCTACTCCGCCTGACAAACACTTGTTTGAAACATACGTTTCAGCCCAGGCCTTGTCAAGTCTGGCGGTTCGTTTTGGGAATGGTCGGTCAGCTATTTAACCATACAACACTGGCGCTTCAATCGGAGAGCTGAATGACCGTCCAGCGGCCGGCAAAAAAAGGGGCATTGCCAAGACCGGTTCACTGTATATAATCCCAGTCACTGTATAAAAAGACAGAGCGATCAATATGCTAAAGCTGACGCCACGCCAAGCAGAGATTCTGGCCTTCATCAAACGCTGCCTCGAAGACAACGGCTACCCGCCGACCCGCGCGGAAATCGCTCAGGAACTGGGCTTCAAGTCGCCCAACGCGGCGGAAGAACACCTCAAGGCACTGGCCCGCAAGGGCGCGATCGAGATGACCCCGGGCGCCTCTCGCGGCATTCGCATCCCCGGCTTCGAAGCCAAGGCCGACGAATCTACCCTGCCGATCATCGGCCGAGTGGCAGCGGGCGCTCCGATCCTCGCCCAGCAGCACATCGAAGAATCCTGCAACATCAACCCTTCGTTCTTCCACCCTCGCGCTGACTATCTGTTGCGGGTCCATGGCATGAGCATGAAGGACGTCGGCATTTTCGACGGAGACCTGCTGGCCGTCCATACCACCCGCGAAGCCCGTAACGGGCAGATCGTGGTGGCGCGGATTGGCGATGAAGTGACCGTCAAGCGCTTCAAACGCGACGGCAGCAAGGTCTGGCTGATTGCCGAAAACCCTGAATTCGCCCCTATCGAAGTCAACCTGAAAGATCAGGAACTGGTGATCGAAGGCTTGAGCGTCGGCGTGATTCGCCGCTAAAGGAGGCTTTATGCAGTTCCCACACACTTCACAGCAAGCCCAACTCCCGTTGTTCGAGGCGTTCATGGCGCAGCCGCTGGCGCCGATCCTGAAAGACGTGGTCGAGTCGCCCTGGAGCGCCGAGCCCGAAGTCTTCAGCGAGCTGTCATTGCGTGGTGCGGCCGGGAATTGCCTGAACCTTCTGGCACCCATCCTCAGGGAGCTGAGTCAGGACCAGGACGCTCGCTGGCTGACACTGATCGCCCCACCCGCCAGCCTGACCCAAGCCTGGCTGCGAGACGCCGGCCTGAACCGTGAACGCATTCTGCTGCTGCAACCACGCGGCACGCAGAGCGCTCAACAGCTGACCTGTGAAGCCTTGCGACTTGGCCGCAGCCATACGGTCGTCAGCTGGCTAAACCCGTTGAACACATCGTCGCGGCAACAGCTAATCAGCGCCGCCCGTACCGGGGATGCGCAAAGTCTGAATATTCGGCTGGGTTAACTGACAAAACACTGTTTGCACTGAACAGCGTGGGGCTTCTCCAAGGATAGAGAAGCCGGTCTGTAGAGGTATCCGCAAAATCCGACGGGCGGGATCAATGAAGAACCCGTGGCCCCTCTTCCTTATCAAATTCGCCTTCAACCAGGCGTCCTGCCATCTGAACACCGACGCTCAACATCGCCTTGGCGACTTCCACGTGCTGGCCTTGCAGGAAAGCCTTGGCATCCTCGGAGAAATCCAAAGTAACCAGAGAACCCTCGTCCTCGGCCCTACGCAGCTCGATTCGGCCGTCTGGTAACTCGACAATTTCTAGAAAGGACGTTGGCATAAAGGACTGTTCTCCACGAAAGGCAGGGATTATATAGGCATCGGCCAAGCTTCGCTCGGGATCTTGACCAGATGCCATCACGAAGAGAAATTTCTGACATCACGCTTCTTTGAGCGGACCATTCGCCGAGCACTCAATCTTTCAGCACTCGTTCAGCCCTTCGCGAAACCGGATCGCCAAGCTTTTCAGACTCTGGCGCCAGCTCTCCAGTTCTTCTCGGCTCAGCTCTTCAGGCGTCTCCTCTTCGTCCAGATTAACCGCCAGAATGAGCGGCTGCGTAACATCGCCCTTGGGCTTGTGTGGAGCACGAGGCGGTTGAAACAGTGCGGCATAAGCCGACAGCAGCTTGGCCAGCCAGGTTTCAGGGTTTTGCGCCAACTCGACCATCTCGGCCATTTCCGGAATAGCGATGGTTTCGAGTACTTCGCGGGTCAGCAGCATCTCTGCCCGCGGCGCATTGGCCTGAGGCAAGCGATAGAAACCGGCGATTTCATGGCACAGCCCCAACAGCGCTCCGTACAGGTGAAACAACGCCGATTCGCGCCCGGCCTGAATCAGTGCCAGGGAGTTCATCGCCCGCCCCTCTTCAGCCTTGGCGAGCGCTTCCAGCGAAAGGCCGGCGAAATAAATCTTCTGGTTGGTACGGGTATAGAGTTCGTGGGCCATGACGGCAGCCTCCACAACGAAATAATTGCTTCACGCAGGTCTGACAGTGTCGTGGATCACCCAAGCTCACCGCAAGCCCAAAACAAAAAGGCCGCATGAAAACCCGAGGGTTGTCATGCGGCCTTTTTATGTACAGCGGCTTTTAAGCCTTGGCTGCTGGACGCTTGTCTTCAACCGTCCACTTGCCGCCATCGTAATACGCTTTCCAGCCAGTCGGCTTACCGTCGACTTCTGTCTGCACGTATTGCTCTTTGGTCTTGCGGCTGTAACGGATCACTGCTGGCAGACCGTCAGGATCTTTCTTCGGCGCTTCGCAGAGGAAGTGGTACTTCGGATCGATCTCATCCTTGTGCGGCACGATCTCGACGACCAATGGCGCACGGGTCTCGCGGTTTTTCGGGAACTGGCTAGCCGCCAGGAACAGGCCGGAAGCACCGTCACGCAGGATGTAGGTGTCGTTGACCTTTTCGCATTTGAGCTCAGGCATCTTCACCGGATCCATCTTCGGCGGCGCCGCATCACCGCTCTTCAGCAGCTTGCGGGTGTTCTTGCAGGTTGCGTTGGTGCAACCGAAGAACTTGCCGAAACGGCCGGTCTTGAGCTGCATCTCGCTACCGCACTTGTCGCATTCCAGGCTCGGACCTTCGTAGCCCTTGATGCGGTAAGTGCCCTCTTCGATTTCGTAGCCTGCGCAATCCGGGTTGTTACCGCAGATGTGCAGCTTGCGCTTCTCGTCGAGCAGGTAAGCATCCATCGCCGTACTGCAGATCGGGCAACGGTGCTTGCCGCGCAGAACCAGCGACTCCGACTCACCCTCGTCGTCCGCAGCGATTTCGTCGCCCGGTACCAGGTTGACGGTGGCCTTGCAGCGTTCTTTCGGCGGCAGGCTGTAACCCGAGCAACCGAGGAACACGCCCGTCGATGCAGTACGAATCTGCATCGGACGACCGCACACTACACAAGGAATATCAGTCATCACCGGCTGGTTGGCGCGCATGCCGCCTTCGGCGCTTTCGGCCACTTCGAGTTTTTTCTTGAAGTCGCCGTAGAACTCGTCAAGCACGTTTTTCCAGTCCCGCTCGCCCTGGGCCACGTCATCGAGATTCTCTTCCATGCCGGCGGTGAAGCCGTAGTCCATGAGATTGGAGAAGCTCTCGGCCAGACGCTCGGTGACGATGTCGCCCATCTTTTCCGAATAGAAACGACGGTTGTGCAGCGCCACGTAGCCGCGGTCCTGGATGGTCGAAATGATCGCTGCGTAGGTCGAAGGACGACCGATGCCGCGCTTTTCCATCTCCTTTACCAGGCTCGCTTCCGAGTAACGCGCCGGCGGCTTGGTGAAGTGCTGGGTCGGATCAAGCTTGATCAGCTTCATCGCGTCGCCCTGGGCCATGTCCGGCAGCACGTCGTCATCGCCAGGCTTGGTGATTTGCGGCATGACACGGGTGTAACCGTCGAACTTCAGGATGCGGCCCTTGGCGCGCAACTCGAAGTCACCGGCACCGACGGTGACCGTGGTCGACAGGTATTGGGCCGGTAGCATCTGGCAGGCGAGGAACTGGCGCCAGATCAGCTCGTAAAGCCGCTCGGCATCACGCTCCATGCCCGACAGCTTGCTTGGCTCGGTATTGGCGTCGGACGGACGAATCGCTTCGTGAGCCTCTTGTGCGCCTTCTTTGCTGCTATAGACGTTCGGGGTTTCCGGCAGGTACTTCTTGCCGAATTCGCCTTCAATATAAGTACGCGCCATCGTCACGGCATCGGCCGAGAGGTTGGTGGAGTCGGTACGCATATAAGTGATGTAGCCGGCTTCGTACAGACGCTGGGCCATCATCATGGTTTTCTTCACACCGAAGCCCAGGCGGTTGCTCGCGGCCTGCTGCAGGGTGGAGGTGATGAACGGTGCCGACGGCTTGCTGCTGGTCGGTTTGTCTTCGCGCTTGACGATGCTGTAGCTGGAAGCCTTGAGCTTCTCCAGCGCGGCCATGGCCTGGGCCTCGTTGAGCGGCTTGAAGGCTTCGCCTTTCTCGCGAGCCACGTCGAAGCGCACAGTCGCACCCTTGGCGGTGCCGAGGTCAGCGTGAACTTCCCAGTACTCTTCCGGGTTGAACGCGCGGATTTCACGCTCACGCTCGACCACCAGCTTCACGGCAACCGATTGCACGCGACCGGCGGACAGCCCACGCGCGACCTTGGCCCACAGCAGCGGCGAAACCATGTAACCCACCACGCGGTCGAGGAAGCGACGCGCCTGCTGAGCGTTTACGCGATCGATGTCCAGCTCGCCCGGTTGGGAGAAAGCTTCCTGGATCGCTTTTTTGGTGATTTCGTTGAACACCACGCGCTTGTAGCGGCTGTCGTCACCACCGATGGCTTCGCGCAGGTGCCAGGCAATGGCTTCCCCCTCGCGATCCAAGTCGGTTGCGAGATAGATGGTGTCAGCATCTTTGGCGAGCCGGCGCAGCTCTTCGATAACCTTTTCCTTGCCCGGGAGAATCTCGTACTTGGCTTTCCAGCCATGATCGGGATCGACACCCATGCGCGAGACCAGCTGCTTGCGCGCTTTCTCTTTCGGCGTGAGCACCGGACCTTCGCCTGCGGCGGCCTTGCCACGCTTGGCGGCAGGCTCTTTGCTGGCGCTAGCCGAACCGCTGGTGGGCAGGTCTCGGATATGGCCGATACTCGACTTCACCACGTATTGGTTACCCAGATACTTGTTGATGGTCTTGGCCTTAGCCGGGGATTCCACAATGACCAGCGATTTGCCCATGGATCAGAAAATTCCTGAATTCTAGAAGTGAAAGGCGGTTGGCGCCTGACGCGGCACCGCTATATATAGTGGCTACAAGGTGAGGTCAAGCGCAGGGTTCTGCGCGCACTCCCCTTATGACTTCGGAAAAATGCTCGGTTCGGCTTGCACCAAAGCAAAGCGTGGCACCTGTTCGCCGTCAACCTCGACCGACTCCAGGAACATGCTCAAGGGGCGTACCCAAAAGCCGTAATCGCCATACAGGGCTTGGTAGAAGACCACTTCTTCTTCGGTTTCCGAATGCCGCGCAACACTGAATACGCGGTACTGCGGACCTTTGTAATGCTGGTAGAGCCCAGGTTGTATCGGCATGCTTTGGCCCTCACTCAAATTTTTTCAAAATAAAAACAAAAATAAATCCGGAAAAACAAAAACCGGGGCACATGGCCCCGGCTTCCATCGACGAAACGCTTAAACGCGTTCGAAGACGGTGGAGATGCCTTGGCCGAGACCAATGCACATGGTAGCCACCCCGAAGGTGCCGCCATTCTGCTTCATCACGTTCAGCAAGGTGCCGGAAATACGTGCACCGGAGCAACCGAACGGGTGACCCAGGGCGATCGCGCCGCCGTGCAGGTTAACCTTCTCGTTCATCTTGTCGAGCACTTTCAAATCTTTCAGCACTGGCAGGGCCTGTGCAGCGAAAGCTTCGTTGAGCTCGTAGAAGTCGATATCGTTGATGCCAAGGCCCGCGCGCTTCAATGCTTTCTGCGTTGCCGGTACTGGACCATAGCCCATGATCGCCGGGTCCACACCCGCCACCGCCATCGAACGAATCACCGCCAGCGGCTGGATGCCCAGGTCCTGGGCACGCTGTGCCGACATCACGATCATGCACGAAGCACCGTCGGTGATCTGCGACGAAGTACCAGCGGTCACGGTGCCGCCCTTCGGATTAAACGCTGGCTTCAGAGCCGCCAGGCTTTCCAGGGTGGTTTCCGGACGAATGGTTTCGTCGTAGTCGAACAGTTTCAGGAAACCGTTCTCGTCGTAGCCCTGCATCGGGATGATTTCGTCCTTGAACTTGCCTTCCACGGTCGCCTTGTGGGCAAGTTGGTGGGAGCGCACGCCAAAGGCGTCCTGCTGTTCGCGAGTAATGCCGTGCATTTTGCCGAGCATTTCTGCGGTCAGGCCCATCATGCCCGAGGCTTTCGCCGCGTACAGGGACATGTGCGGGTTCGGATCGACACCGTGCATCATGCTCACATGACCCATATGCTCGACGCCGCCAACGACGAACACGTCACCGTTGCCGGTCATGATTGCTTGTGCGGCAGTGTGCAGCGCACTCATCGACGAGCCACACAGACGGCTGACGGTCTGGCCGGCCGAGGTGTGCGGGATCTGAGTCATCAGGGACGCCATGCGGGCGATGTTCCAGCCCTGCTCCAGGGTCTGGTTAACGCAGCCCCAGATCACGTCTTCGACTTCGCTCGGGTCGACCTTGACGTTGCGTTCCAGCAATTTGCTGATCAAGTGTGCCGACATGTCTTCGGCGCGGGTGTTACGGTGCATGCCGCCCTTGGAGCGGCCCATCGGCGTACGACCGAAGTCGACAATCACGACGTCTCTAGGATTCAAGCTCATATACTTTCACTCTCGCTCTAGTGTGGGCGCTTAACCGAAGAAGCTCTGACCGTTCTTGGCCATTGCACGCAGCTTCGCGGTCGGGTGGTACAGCGCGCCCAAATCAGCGTACTGGTCAGCCAGGGCAACGAACTCTGCAACACCGATCGAATCGATGTAGCGCAGCGCACCGCCACGGAATGGAGGGAAACCAATACCGTAGACCAGACCCATGTCGGCTTCGGCGGCGGTTTCGACGATGCCGTCTTCCAGGCAACGCACGGTTTCCAGGCACAGCGGGATCATCATCCAGTTGATGATGTCTTCGTCAGTGACTTCGCGCTGTTCGAACACGATCGGCTTGAGCACTTCCAGCACCGACGGATCGGCGACTTTCTTCTGCTTGCCACGCTTGTCGGTCTCGTAGGCGTAGAAGCCCTTGCCATTTTTCTGGCCCAGGCGCTTGGCTTCGTAGAGCACGTCGACGGCCGAACGGCGATCGTCCTTCATGCGATCCGGGAAGCCTTCAGCCATGACGTCACGACCATGGTGGCCGGTGTCGATGCCGACCACGTCCATCAGGTATGCCGGGCCCATTGGCCAGCCGAATTTTTCCATGACCTTGTCGATACGGACGAAGTCCACGCCGGCGCTGACCAGCTTGGCGAAACCGCCGAAGTACGGGAACAGCACGCGGTTGACCAGGAAGCCCGGGCAGTCGTTGACGACGATCGGGTTCTTGCCCATTTTCTTGGCGTAGGCAACGGTGGTGGCAACGGCCACTTCGCTGGACTTCTCGCCACGGATCACTTCAACCAGCGGCATCATGTGCACCGGGTTGAAGAAGTGCATGCCGACGAAGTTTTCCGGACGCTTGAGGGCTTTGGCCAACAAGGTGATGGAAATAGTCGAGGTGTTGGACGCGAGGATGGTGTCCTCTTTGACCTTGTCTTCGACTTCGGCCAGAACGGCTTGCTTGACCTTCGGGTTCTCGACCACGGCTTCGACGACCAGATCGACGTGACCGAAATCGCCGTAGGACAGGGTCGGACGAATACCGTTGAGCACTTCGGCCATCTTCGCCGGGGTCATGCGACCTTTATCAACGCGACCAACCAGCAGCTTGGCGGCTTCAGCCAGACCTTGCTCGATACCGTGCTCGTTGATGTCCTTCATCAGGATCGGCGTGCCTTTGGAGGCCGACTGATAAGCGATACCGCCACCCATGATGCCGGCGCCCAATACGGCAGCCTGCTTCACTTCCTTGGCGATTTCGTCGTAGGCCTTGGCCTTTTTCTTCAGCTCCTGATCGTTCAGGAACAGACCGATCAAGCTCTGCGCGGCAGAGGTCTTGGCCAGTTTGACGAAACCGGCGGCTTCGACTTCCAGCGCCTTGTCGCGACCGAAGTTCGCGGCTTTCTGGATGGTCTTGATCGCTTCGACTGGCGCCGGGTAATTCGGACCCGCCTGGCCGGCCACGAAACCTTTGGCGGTTTCGAACGACATCATTTGTTCAATGGCGTTGAGCTTGAGTTTTTCGAGCTTCGGCTGACGCTTGGCCTTGTAGTCAAACTTGCCGGAGATGGCGCCCTTGATCAGGTTCAGCGCCGCTTCGTGCAACTTCTGCGAGTCGACCACCGCGTCGACGGCACCGACTTTCAGTGCGTCTTCAGCACGGTTTTCCTTACCGGCGGCAATCCACTCGATGGCGTTGTCGGCACCGATGATACGCGGCAGACGTACGGTACCGCCGAAGCCCGGGTAGATGCCCAGCTTGACTTCCGGCAGACCGATTTTGGCGGTGCTGGCCATGACGCGGAAATCCGCCGCCAGGCACATTTCCAGACCGCCGCCCAGTGCGATGCCATTGATCGCGGCGACAGTCGGGACGTTGAGGTCTTCGAAATCGCTGAAAATCTTGTTGGCTTCGAGGTTGCCAGCAACAAGCTCGGCATCCGGCAGCTTGAAGTTGTCGACGAATTCGGTGATGTCGGCGCCGACGATGAATACGTCCTTGCCACTGCTGACGATCACACCCTTGATCGAAGCATCTGCCTTGATGGTGTCTACGGCCTGACGCAGTTCGTTCAGGGTAAGACGGTTGAACTTGTTGACGGACTCACCCTTGAGGTCGAACTTCAGTTCGACGATGCCACTTTCAAGAGCCTTAACCGTGATGGCTTTACCTTCGTAAATCATCAACTGATCTCCACGATATGGAAGCTGAACAGTACACGTCGGACGCAGGCGGCTGGCTCGGCAGGGACGTTTATCGTCAATGCTAACGCCAACTCACCCGGCACACCCGCCAACGCGATAGTCGGGATTCTGTAGGAGCAGTCTGTAATACAAACGCTCAATTCATACGCCCGTTTGATTTGGGTGTGTCACCTTCACGGAATTTCCGGCAATTGTCAATCGCCCAAAATACTGGTTGAAACGCGACTTTCCGGTCACTTCCGTACCACGAAGCCCTGCAACACGCGGATGCATGTGAGGCCATTCATAGAATCAATAGTTAGAAAAGTCGCCCTAATTCGCGGCAACCTGTGTTTAACAGGCTACGCTGGCGGGACCCTGAAGAAAAAATTTGAACGCTTTTGACGAATGCCAAGCGTAAGATCTGTGCCACAAAGAATTACCGGCCTGCCTGGCCAACCCCAGCCCGATGATGATGTCGGGCTTTTTATTGCCTTCCGTAGCAGATCGGGGTTCAGGCGAGTGCTTTGAGCGTAGCGTCGATCTGTTGCAGAACCTCGGCTTCACCCTTCTCGCCCCAATACAGGGCAATCATTTGCTTATCTGCTTCGACCTTGTAGACGTTGGCAGGCAATTTTTCGAAATGATTCAGCAGCACTCCATCCTCGCAGACTTCCTGCCACTGATTGACCCACACCCCCGGCGCCTTCTGCCAATAGCTCCAGCACGCAGGCTGAGTGCCACGGCGCGGTCGGTGGTACTGGGCGCAAGGGCTTGGCGGCTCCTGGCTCAGCCAGTGCGGCCACTCCTGGGGCGCCAATTGCATGGCAAGGCCGATGCGCCGCGCCTCCATGCGCAGGGCCATGCGACCGCTCTGGACACGAGACGGCCGCAACCACGCCAGCGGGCTCAGCACCACCAGCAGGATTGACACCACTATCCAGACCGTCATATCTGTACTCCCGATTCTTGATGAGCCCATTGAGTCGCATTGAAACCAATGCGCTTGAAACCAGCCATACTTACCAATATTGCAATCCTCAGGAGGAGCACCTCATGCCCTACCACCATATTCTGGTCGCTGTAGATCTAACCGAAGAGTGCGATCCTGTAATCCACCGCGCCCGCGAACTTTCGGTGAGCAATGGCGCAAAGCTGTCCCTGGTGCATATCGTCGAGCCGATGGCCATGGCCTTTGGCGGCGACGTGCCGATGGACCTTTCCCAGTTGCAACAGCAACAGTTCGATCAGGCCAAGGAGCGCCTTGAGCGGTTGATCCTGAAATACCCGGAGCTCTCCAAGGAATACAGCCACTTGACCTACGGCCAGCCGCGCCAGGAGATTCACCATCTCGCCAAGGAGCAAACGTGCGACCTGATCGTGGTGGGCAGTCATGGCCGGCATGGCCTGGCACTGTTGCTCGGCTCCACTGCCAATGACGTGCTGCACGGCGCGCCTTGCGATGTACTTGCCGTGCGCCTGCAAAAAAGCTGACAACAAGCAACAACAAAACCCTTATGAAAAGCCCGACAATCACGCGAGTGAAGCCGGGCTTTTTTATAGCCGGATCATCAATCAGGCATCCAGCTCGGCCCAGCGCTCGACCATCACGTCGAGTTCAGCCTGTAACTGCTCAAGCTGAGCGATCACAGCAGCCGTCTCGGCAGGAGGACGCTGATAGAAGCCGGCGTCCGCCATCTGCGCCTCAACCACCGCGATCTGCTGCTCCATGGCTTCGATCTGGCCAGGCAAGGCTTCCAGCTCACGCTGCAACTTGTAGCTGAGCTTCTTCTTCGCCACCGGCGCTGGCGTTTCCACTGCAGCAACCGGCGCAGGTTCGGCCGTCACGACCGCCGAGTTCAGGTCGGCCTTGCCGGACTTGCTCTCGGTCACGCCCAGCAGGCGCGGCGAGCCGCCCTGACGCAGCCAGTCCTGATAACCACCGACGTATTCGCGAACCTTGCCTTCGCCTTCGAAGACCAGGGTGCTGGTGACCACGTTGTCGAGGAATGCCCGGTCGTGGCTGACCATCAGCACAGTGCCGTTGAAGGTCAGCAAGACCTCTTCCAGCAGTTCGAGGGTTTCCACGTCGAGGTCGTTGGTCGGTTCGTCGAGCACCAGCAGGTTCGCCGGTTTGCTGAACAGTTTGGCCAGCAGCAGACGCGCTCGCTCACCACCGGACAGCGCCTTGACCGGCGTGCGGGCACGCTGCGGGCTGAACAGGAAGTCGCCAAGGTAGCTCAGCACGTGACGGCTCTGGCCATCGATATCGATGAAGTCGCGACCTTCAGCGACGTTGTCGATCACGGTCTTTTCCAGGTCCAACTGATGGCGCAACTGGTCGAAATAGGCCACGTCGATGCGCGTCCCCTCTTCCACTGTGCCGCTGGTCGGTTGCAGACCGTTGAGCATCAGCTTCAACAGCGTGGTCTTGCCGGTACCGTTGGCGCCGAGCAGACCGATGCGGTCGCCGCGCTGCAGGACCATGGAGAAATCCTTGATCAGGAACGGGCCGCCCGGGTGAGCGAAGCTCACGTTCTCGAGCACCATCACCTGCTTGCCGGACTTGTCGGCGGTATCGAGCTGAATGTTGGCCTTGCCGGTACGCTCACGACGCTCGCTACGCTCGACGCGCAGGGCTTTCAGTGCACGGACACGGCCTTCGTTACGGGTGCGACGCGCCTTGATGCCCTGGCGGATCCAGACTTCTTCCTGGGCCAGTTTTTTATCGAACAGCGCGTTGGCGGTTTCTTCAGCGGCCAGCGTGGCCTCTTTGTGCACGAGGAAGCTGGCGTAATCGCCGTTCCAGTCGATCAAGCCGCCGCGATCCAGTTCCAGGATACGGGTTGCAAGGTTCTGCAGGAATGAACGGTCGTGCGTGATGAACAGCACGGCGCCCTGGAAATCCTTCAGCGCTTCTTCAAGCCAGGCAATGGCACCGATATCCAGGTGGTTGGTCGGTTCGTCGAGCAGCAGCAGGTCCGGTTCGGAAACCAGCGCCTGAGCCAACAGGACGCGACGACGCCAGCCGCCGGACAATTCGGCGAGGGTCTTGTCGGCAGGCAACTGCAGACGGCTCAAGGTGCTGTCGACCAGTTGCTGCAAGCGCCAGCCATCGCGGGCTTCGAGGTCGTGCTGGACGTGCATCAGTTTGTCCAGATCGGCGTCGGTGACGATGTTCTGGCTCAGGTGGTGGTATTCGGCAAGCAACGCGCCAACGCCGTCGAGGCCTTCGGCAACCACGTCGAACACGGTCCGCTCGTCGGCTACCGGCAATTCTTGCGGCAATTCGCCAATCTTGAGGCCGGGCGCGCGCCAAACGGAGCCATCGTCAGGCTTCTGGTCGCCCTTGACGAGCTTCATCATGCTGGACTTGCCAGTGCCGTTGCGGCCGATGATGCACACCCGCTCACCACGGGCGATCTGCCAGGACACCTTGTCCAACAACGGCATAGCGCCGAAAGCAAGGGACACATCGCTGAATTTGAGCAGGGTCATGAGCTTCTCCAAAAACCGGGCGCGCATTCTACCTGACTTGAGGCTACAGAAGGCCGGCAATTTCAATGTCGAAGCACTCTGCACAACAATTGTTGCGAACTTGTGCCGACAGCTCGGCAAAGCTTTCGCCCGTTGCTGGCAAAAGGCTAAGCTACAGACAATTCAGTGCCGCTCCTGCTGGCACTTGTCATGATTTCTCTGCCCGGACGTCTCATGCGCAGTCGCCTTTTCAGTCTTTTTTCGTGTTTGCTTCTTACAGCCGCTGCCGTTCAATCCGCCCAGGCGGTAGACCTGTCTACCCAACGCCAGTATTACGACGAAGCCAAGCGTGCCTTGGCCAAGGGCGATTCCGGCCCTTATTTCCGTTATAACCAGGCGCTCAGCGATTATCCGCTGACCCCCTACCTGGCCTATGACGAACTGACCGCGCGGCTGAAAACCGCGAGCAATGCCGAAATCGAGAACTTCCTCGCCGAACACGGTGACCTGCCGCAAGCCAACTGGATGAAATTGCGCTGGTTGCGCTGGCTGGCCGAACGCGGCGATTGGGCGACCTTCGTCAAATATTATGACCCCAAGCTCAATTTCACCGAACTGGACTGCCTGAACGCGCAGTATCTGATCAGCCATAACCGTAAGGCCGAAGGCTACGCCAACGCCGACAAGCTCTGGTTGAGCGGCAAAACCCGGCCCGAGGCATGCGATGCAGCGTTCGGCATGTGGGCCGCCGATGGTCAACTGACTGAACAGAAACGCTGGGAACGCACCAAGCTCGCCGCCCAGGCCAGCAACTACCCGCTGGCCAACAGCCTGATCAATGGCCTGACGACCCTCGCCCCGCGCGGTCGCCTGCTGGTGGATGTGGCGCAGAAACCCGAACTGCTGAATCAGCCATCGCGCTTTATCCCGGCCGATGAGCCGATGTCCGATATCGTCAGCCTTGGCCTGCGCCGCCTGGCCCGTCAGGATCCGGACAGGGCTATGGCCCTGCTCGACGGTTACGCCAGCAGCATGCACTTCTCCCGTGATGAAAAAGTCGCGATCGCCCGGGAAATCGGGCTGACCCTCGCTCGACGTTTCGACAGCCGCGCGCTGGACGTGATGACCAAATACGACCCGGAACTGCGGGACAACACCGTTTCGGAATGGCGCTTGCGCCTGCTGTTGCGTCTGGCCCGCTGGGACGATGCCTATCAGTTGACCCGCCGCTTGCCTCAGGACCTGGCCACCACCAACCGCTGGCGTTACTGGCAGGCTCGCACCCTGGAACTGGCGCAGCCACAGAATCCGCAAGCACAAACGCTTTACAAGGGCCTGGCTCGCGAACGCGACTTCTACGGTTTCCTGGCCGCCGATCGCTCGCAGTCTCCCTATTCGCTGATCAACAAACCGCTGGTGCTCAGCCAGGCGCTGATCAACAAGGTGCGCAATACCCCGGGTGTGCGCCGCGCGCTGGAGTTCCATGCCCGCGGGCAGATCGTCGATGGTCGACGCGAGTGGTACCACGTCAGCCAGCACTTCAGCCGAGACGAAATGGTCGCCCAGGCGAAACTGGCCTATGACCTGAAATGGTATTTCCCGGCAATCCGCACCATCAGCAAGGCGCAGTACTGGGACGACCTGGACATCCGCTTCCCGATGGCTCACCGCGATACCCTGGTGCGTGAAGCCAAGGTCCGTGGCCTGCACTCGAGCTGGGTGTTCGCCATCACTCGTCAAGAAAGCGCCTTCATGGACGACGCCCGCTCCGGCGTCGGCGCCAGCGGCCTGATGCAACTGATGCCCGGCACCGCCAAGGAAACCGCGCGCAAGTTCAACATTCCCCTGGCCTCGCCGCAGCAAGTGCTCGATCCGGATAAAAATATCCAGCTCGGTGCCGCCTACCTGAGCCAGGTCCATAGCCAGTTCAACGGCAACCGCGTCCTCGCCTCCGCCGCCTACAACGCCGGCCCCGGCCGCGTGCGTCAATGGCTGCGCGGCGCCGACCACCTGAGCTTCGATGTGTGGGTGGAAAGCATCCCGTTCGACGAAACCCGCCAGTACGTGCAGAACGTGCTGTCGTATTCGGTGATCTACGGCCAGAAGCTCAATTCACCGCAGCCGCTGGTGGATTGGCATGAACGTTACTTTGACGATCAATGAGCCTGCTTTGAAACGCTGACAAAAATGCCCGCATCGATTGATGCGGGCATTTTTTATGGTGCTCGACTTGGTCGGTCACTTAGTCGGTTACTTGGTCGGTTGGGGCATGGAGCCCATCACTAAACTGCAACGCCGCCAACCGCGCATACAACGCATTGCTCGCAATCAACTCCTGATGCGTCCCCACTGCCACCAGTTTCCCTTGGTCCATCACGGCAATCCTGTCAGCGTTTTTCACCGTGGCCAGTCGATGGGCGATGACCAGTGTGGTGCGGTTTTTCATCAGGCTGGGCAGGGCTTGCTGGATCAGGTGCTCGCTCTGGGCGTCGAGGGCGCTGGTGGCTTCGTCGAGCAGCAGGATCGGCGCGTCCACCAGCAGCGCCCGGGCGATGGCCAAGCGTTGGCGTTGCCCGCCGGACAAACCGAGACCCGCGTCGCCGAGGTGGGTCTGGTAGCCGTTGGGCATTTGCTCGATGAAGTCGTGGGCGTAGGCGATTTTCGCGGCTTCCTGGACCTGGGCCGAAGTCGCCGTCGGGTGGCCGTAGCGAATGTTCTCTTCGATGCTGCCGAAGAACAGCGCCGGGGTTTGCGAGACGAGGGCGAAGCAGCGACGCAGGTCCAGAGGGTCGAGTTGGGTCAGCGGCACACCGTCCAGCAGGATGCGTCCTTCAGCGGGGTCGTAAAAGCGCAACAGCAGGTCATACACCGTCGATTTGCCGGCACCGGATGGCCCGACCAAGGCAAGGGTTTCGCCGGCGTTGATCGTCAGACTCAAGCCATCGACGGCATAGCTTTCAGGACGCGACGGGTAGGAAAAGCGCACATCGTGCAGCTCCAGATCGCCCTTCACCCGTTCAGGCAACGTCACCAGACCTTGGGTCGGTGGCTGGATGATGTTTTCCGAACGCAACAGCTCGGCAATCCGTTCCGCCGCCCCCGCTGCTCGCTGCAATTCGCCGATCACTTCACTCAATGTGCCGAAGGCGCCACCGACGATCAGGCTGTAAAAGACGAACGCTGCCAGCTCACCCGCGGAAATCCTCCCGGCGATGACGTCCATGCCGCCGACCCAGAGCATCACCCCGACCGCGCCCAACACCAGCAGGATCACCAGGGTAATCAACCAGGCTCGCTGGAAGATGCGTTTGCGGGCGGTGTTGAAAGCCTCTTCCACGGTCGCGGCAAAACGCTGCTCGTCCTGCACCTGATGGTTGTAGGCCTGCACGGTTTTGATCTGACTCAGGGTTTCGGAAACATAACTGCCAATGTCGGCAATCCGGTCCTGGCTCTGTCGCGACAGGGTGCGTACCCGGCGGCCAAAAATCAGGATCGGTGCGACCACCAGCGGCAATGCGATCACCACGATGCTGGTGAGTTTGGGGTTGGTGATAAACAGCAAGACAATCCCGCCGATCACCATCAGCCCGTTACGCAGGAACAGCGACAGCGAAGAGCCAATCACCGATTGCAGCAGCGTGGTATCGGCGGTCAGCCGGGACTGGATCTCGGAGCTGCGGTTGTCTTCATAGAAGCCTGGATGCAGGTAGACCAAGTGGTTGAACACCCGACGGCGGATGTCCGCGACAACGCGCTCGCCGATCCACGACACCAGGTAAAACCGCACAAAGGTGCCGATCGCCAGACCGATCACCAGCAGCATGAACAGGCCGATGGATTGATTGAGCAAATGCGGTGACTGGGTCATGAAACCCTGATCCACCAGCAGGCGAATCCCCTGCCCCATGGACAAGGTGATGCCGGCAGTGACAATCAACGCCAGCAAGGCGCCGAAGGCCGGCCAACGGTAAGGCGAGATGAAACGGCTGGCCAGGCGAATGGCGCGGCGGTGACGGGCAGAGAGCATGAAGATCATCCGATGATGCAACCAATGGGTTTTGACCCGATCAAGCCTACACCGGTCAATCGGCTTGAACGCTGTAAATCACAATGAGTAACGTTAATTATGACCACCAAGACTAGTGGCTAGAGGTTATTGGTCTAAAGTCCGGGTGGAAACGTCAGGGTATTTCTGATGGACTGAAGATGCCGACCTGAAAGATCGCAGGGAATTGTCACAGCCCGGTCACCTGGCGGTTTTACAGTAAGCACACAACCTGATGAGGAGACAGGCCATGTCCTTGCAAAACAGCAGCGATGACAAGATTCAAGTGATCCGCACACAGCCAGACCAGTCTCTGGGTTGCTCGATTATCGATGAGGAAGGACGCGAAGTACCGATCACTGAAAATATGATCCAGGACGCTTGCCGCGAACTGGAAAAGCGATTGGTCAAGCCTGCCGAACAAAAGTGATATAGCCACCGTCTTCTTGACCCGGCCCTGTTGGCCGGGTTTTTTATGGGTGTTTGTTTCGCGTGGCTTGTGCAGGGGCCGGTCAGTTTCTTTAGATCGAGGTTGCGCCTAAGGCCGCCACAATCTGCTGCAACGCCGGCGAATTCCCGTCAATCCGCACTTTCAACCCATCGATCTCACGTCGCAGCGGGTAATGCTTGCGTAGCCCATCGAACGCTGCACGCTGTTCGCTCACATTGCCTACAAGGCTGCGGCGAAAATCCGCGTCGTCACGGCGCGGGTCGTACACGCCACGGCACAACATCGCCAGCGCCCAGGCCGGATCGGTGTCGGCGTTCAACGTCACGGCCGACAGCCATGGTGCTGGCAGCAAGTCGCTCAGGCTGACCTGTTCCGGCTGCCCAAGGAACTCGCAAAACGCCTGATAGATCTGTGCCGTCCCGCGCTGTTTGCCGTCGAGGCTGTAGCCGGCAATGTGCGGCGTCGCGATGACACACAACTCCGCCAGCGCGACATCGACTTCAGGCTCAGCCTCCCAGACATCCAGCACCGCTTGCAGATCTTCACGTTGCAACAGCACCTGACGCAGGGCAGCGTTGTCGATCACCGGGCCACGACTGGCGTTGATCAGCCAGGTGCCGGGTTTGAGTTGGTTCAAACGGTTTTTATCGAACAGATGCCAGGTTGCCTGAGGGCCTTGCTTGTCCAGCGGCGTGTGCAGGCTGACGACATCGCATTGTTCGATGATCTGCTCGAGACTGACGTAATCGCCCCCTTCAGTGGCTTGCCGTGGCGGATCGCAAACCAGCACATTCCAGCCCAGGCCTTGCAGAACCTTGACCAGCCGCCCGCCCACCTCGCCAGCGCCGACCACGCCGTAAGTGCGCTGAGTCAGGTCGGCGCCTTCGATTTCGGCCAGGGTCAGCAGACTGCCCAGCACGTAATCGACGACACCCCGGGCATTGCAGCCTGGCGCACTGGACCAGATGATGCCGGCCTGCTGAAAGTAGTCCAGGTCCAAATGATCGGTGCCGATGGTGCACGTGCCGACAAAGCGCACCTTGCTGCCTTCGAGCAACTCACGGTTGACGTTGGTCACCGAGCGCACCAGCAGCACATCGGCCTGCTCGACAGTGGCGCGGTCGATGGAACGTCCCGGCACTCGGCGGATTTCACCGAAGCTTTCAAAGAAAGCATCGAGCAGCGGGATATTTTCGTCGGCAACAATCAACATGGCAGGCTCCTTTGGCGGACCGGCAGTTTAGGCGCAGATGGAGGTGATGGGCCAGCAGGTATTACGCGCCTTAGTTGCGCCCCTATGGCGAGGGAGCTTGCTCCCGCCGGCCGATCCGCGCCCGGGCGAAGCAGTCGCAAAGACTGATGCCGCGGTGTGTCTGAAGGAAATGGGTAGCTGATTTTGGCGCTGCTGCGCAGCCCAGCGGGAGCAAGCTCCCTCGCCACAGGGTGTGGGCGATGCCTGTAAAGCTGATTACAAATCCGCAACACAGGATTTTTCCTGACCATTGCGTCAAGGCGTAGAATGCGCTGCCTCGCGCATCAAAATCCTTTGGACGTTTCGCCTTGAATTCCGTGACTGACCACACCGCCGCTATTTCCCTCAACCGCCCGGCCCGGGTTCGCCTGGAGCTGAAAAACCTGCTCGGCCTGGCGTTGCCGATCATGATCGCGCAACTGGCGACCACCGCCATGGGCTTCGTCGATGCGGTGATGGCGGGTCGGGTCGGGCCTCGCGATCTCGCGGCCGTCGCGCTCGGCAACTCGATCTGGGTGCCGGTGTTTCTGTTGATGACCGGTACGCTGCTGGCCACCACCCCGAAAGTCGCCCAGCGCTTCGGTGCCGGCACTCATAGCGAGATCGGCCCGATCGTGCGCCAGGCCTTGTGGCTGGCGCTGGTGGTGGGTTTGATGGCGACCGGCCTGCTGTTCAGCGCCGAACCGATCCTGCACATCATGAAGGTCGACCCCGAACTGATCGGCCCGTGCATGCAGTACCTGCACGGCATCGCCAGCGGCCTGCCTGCCGTCGCGTTCTATCACGTACTGCGCTGCTTCAGTGATGGCCTGGGTCGCACGCGTCCGGCCATGGTCCTTGGCTTGTGCGGGCTGGCGCTGAACATTCCGCTCAATTACATCTTCATCTATGGCCACTTTGGTGTGCCGGCGATGGGCGGTGTCGGCTGCGGCTGGGCCACGGCAATCGTGATGTGGGTGATGGCGCTGGGCATGGCCGGCTGGGAGCGCTGGGCACCGGCCTATCAGTCGAGCCAGCTGTTCAGCCGTTTCGACTGGCCGCAGTGGGCGGTGATCAAACGCTTGCTGGGCATCGGCCTGCCGATCGGCATCGCGGTGTTCGCCGAGTCGAGCATCTTTGCCGTGATCGCCCTGCTGATCGGCAGCCTCGGCGCCACCGTGGTCGCCGGGCACCAGATAGCCCTGAATTTCAGCTCACTGGTGTTCATGATCCCCTACTCCCTCGGCATGGCTGTGACCGTGCGGGTCGGCCAGGCACTTGGCCGTGAAGAACCACGCGAAGCACGCTTCGCCGCCGGGGTCGGCATGGGCACGGCGCTGGCTTATGCGTGCATTTCCGCAAGCATGATGCTGTTGCTGCGTGAACCCATCGCCGCGATCTACACCGCCGACCCGACGGTGATTCACGTGGCCGCGATGCTGATTGTGTATTCGGCGCTGTTCCAGTTTTCCGATGCGATCCAGGTGACAGCGGCCGGTGCACTGCGCGGCTATCAGGACACGCGAGTGACGATGATCCTGACGCTGTTCGCTTATTGGGGCATCGGTTTGCCGGTGGGTTACGCCTTGGGCCTGACCGATTGGTTCGGTGCGCCGAGCGGCCCGAGCGGGCTGTGGCAGGGTTTGATCGTCGGCTTGAGTTGCGCGGCGCTGATGCTGTCGATCCGCCTGGCGCGCAGCGCACGCAAGCGGATCCGCATCAGCCGTTCGGCCGGTTAAGCGAGCGCAAAAAAGGGCCTGCACATGCAGGCCCTTTTTTTGTGCCCGTTAAGCGAGCTTCTTGCGGATCCAGTACAGGTAGGTGCCTGCCTCTTCATGCTGCGCGACGAGTTCGTGGTCAAGGAACACGCAGAACTTGGGAATGTCGCGACGGGTCGACGGGTCAGTGGCGATCACCTTCAGCAGGCCGCCGGGCACCAGGTCACGGATATGCTGGTGCAGCATCATCACCGGTTCCGGGCAATTGAGGCCGGTGGCGTCGAGGGTGCCGTCGACCGGCGTATCGATCATTTCACTCATGGTTTACTCCTGAAACTTGCCGGCATTGTCGCGCATTGCCGGGTGTTCGGTCATCTATGGCTGAACGCCACCGTTATGCCTGATTGTTCCCACGCTCTGCGTGGGAATGCATCCCGTGACGCTCCGCGTCACATCCAAAGGTGGAACGCGGAGCATCCCCGGCGGCGTTCCCACGCAGAGCGTGGGAACGATCGGTCCGCGTACATTCCATCAATCAGCGGGATTTCGGTTTTTTCACGTCAAGCCGGCGCAAATGGCAGGTCACTTCTTCACGGTCGTGATACAGCTGCTTGCAGCCGATTTCAACCCGAATGCCCCGCGCCTTGAACCCCTCGGCGATACGCTCCAGCAAGCGTTTCACTTCGGCATAACGCTGTTTCATCGGCAGCTTGAGGTTGACCACCGCTTCCCGGCAATGCCCCTCGCCAATCCACTCTTCCAGCATCGCCGCGTTGCGCGCCGGCTTCTCGACGATGTCGCAAACCATCCAGTCCACCGGTTGCTTGGGCTTGAAGGTGAAACCGTCGGCCATCAAGTGCTGCACCAGACCGGTATCCATCAGGCTTTCGGCCATCGGGCCGTTGTCAATGGCGGTCACCAGCATGCCGCGGTTGACCAGTTGCCAGGTCCAGCCGCCAGGTGCGGCGCCGAGGTCGACACCGGTCATGTCGCTGTGCAGACGCTCATCCCACTGGTCGCGGGGGATGAAATGGTGCCAGGCCTCTTCCAGCTTCAACGTCGAACGGCTCGGCGCTTCACGGGGAAACTTCAGGCGTGGAATGCCCATCGGCCACATCGCCGAATTGTTCGACTCCGCCAGGCCCATGAATACTTCGCGGCCGCTCTTGAAGGTCAACAGCAGCCGCGGCTTGTTGGCGTCCTCCACCAGTTTGCCGGCTGCCATCAGCGCCTTGCGCAGGTGCACTTCGAATTTCTTGCAGAAGTTCGACAGCTCTTTGCCATCGTTGGTGTCGACCATCTCCAGCCACAGGCTGCCGCACAGCGGGAAGTCCGCCATGTGCGCGAGGATCACGCTGATGCGGTCGGTTTCCGGCAGATCGATAAAGATCCCACGGGCCCACTGGCGCGGGAAGATCAGGTCGGCGAAACGCTGGCCACGCATCAGGCGCTCGGCGCCGTCTTCTTCGGTGCAGATGAATTCGGCATAGGCGCTGGCGGTCTTGGCCTTGGCATAACCGGCCACGTTCAGCCGCGCGGCATGTTCGGAAATCTCGGAACAGACTTCGCCTTCGAAGCCCGGCCGGCAATGCATAAAGAGGGTGTTCATTCTTACTCCTGGGCAGTTGGCGGAAAAATTGCGCCACTGCGCGATGCCCAGACTTGCGTTGAAGCAAAGCCTGTCACGAAAACCGGCGCATGATAGCCGAGATCGGAACCCAGGGTCTGTTGACGTTTGCTGACGACCGCGACGCAGACCCATTTGGCGCTGGGCAAGGCGCGAGGAACGCAGTTTGGTTGTTCCAAATAAGTTCCGAGCAACGCCGCCCAGCGCCAAATGGGTCGCGTCCCTTCGGGTTGCGCGCCAACGTGTGCGAGGCTGCGTTGCAGGATTTGCCAAGGGAACAACCATTGGCGGCATCCCGCGCCTTGCCTCGCACACGTTGGCATCGCAACGCGGCTCGTCAGCAAGCGTCAACAGACCCTGGACTTAACCATAGAGTCCAGTTATTAGCCTTAAGCACCAAACAGGACTAGGTTTAAACCTCTGCCCTTCCCTCCGTCCGTAGCCGTGTGGACTTAAAGGAGTCATTTCAATGCCGTCCCTCGATAGCCTGAAAACCCTTAAAACCTTACAAGTCGACGACAAGACCTATCACTACTTCAGCCTGCCCGAAGCCGCCAAGAGCCTGGGTGATCTGGACAAGTTGCCAATGTCGTTGAAAGTGCTGCTGGAAAACCTGCTGCGCTGGGAGGACGAGAAAACCGTCACCGGCGCCGACCTCAAGGCGATTGCCGCCTGGCTCAAGGAGCGTCGCTCCGATCGCGAAATCCAATACCGCCCCGCGCGGGTATTGATGCAAGACTTTACCGGCGTCCCGGCCGTGGTCGACCTGGCCGCCATGCGCGCCGCCATGGCCAAGGCCGGTGGTGACCCGCAGCGAATCAATCCGCTGTCGCCGGTGGACCTGGTGATCGACCACTCGGTGATGGTCGACAAATTCGCCAGCAGTAGCGCTTTCGAACAGAACGTCGATATCGAAATGCAGCGCAACCATGAGCGGTACGCCTTCCTGCGCTGGGGCCAAAGCGCCTTTGACAACTTCAGTGTGGTGCCGCCGGGCACCGGCATCTGTCACCAGGTAAACCTTGAATATCTGGGTCGCACCGTCTGGACCAAGGATGAGGACGGCCGCACCTATGCCTTCCCCGACACCCTGGTCGGCACCGATTCCCATACCACCATGATCAACGGCCTCGGCGTACTCGGCTGGGGCGTCGGCGGGATCGAAGCGGAAGCAGCGATGCTTGGCCAACCGGTGTCGATGCTGATTCCGGAAGTGATCGGCTTCAAACTCACCGGCAAGCTCAAGGAAGGCATCACCGCCACCGATCTGGTGCTGACCGTCACCCAGATGCTGCGCAAGAAAGGCGTGGTCGGGAAATTCGTCGAGTTCTACGGCGACGGCCTCGCCGACCTGCCGCTGGCCGACCGCGCGACCATTGCCAACATGGCTCCGGAATACGGCGCCACCTGCGGCTTCTTCCCGGTGGACGAGGTGACCCTGGAATACTTGCGTCTGTCTGGCCGCACCACACAAACCGTGAAACTGGTGGAGGCCTATAGCAAGACTCAAGGCCTGTGGCGCCTGCCCGGCAAGGAGCCGGTGTTCACCGACAGCCTGGCCCTGGACATGGGCAGCGTCGAAGCCAGCCTCGCCGGGCCGAAGCGCCCACAAGACCGTGTCTCGTTGCCGGATGTCGCGCAAGCGTTCACTGACTTTCTCGGCCTGCAAATCAAACCGACCAGCAAGGAAGAAGGTCGCCTCGAAAGTGAGGGCGGCGGTGGCGTCGCGGTAGGCAACGCCGATCTGATCGGTGAAGCCGACTACGCCCACGAAGGCCATACGCATCGGCTGAAAAACGGTGCGGTGGTGATTGCCGCGATCACCTCCTGCACCAACACCTCCAACCCCAGCGTGATGATGGCGGCTGGACTATTGGCAAAAAAAGCCGTGGAAAAAGGCCTCAAGCGCAAACCCTGGGTCAAGAGCTCCCTGGCCCCCGGTTCGAAAGTGGTCACCGACTATTACAAGGCAGCCGGCCTGACCCAATACCTCGACCAACTCGGTTTTGCGCTGGTCGGTTATGGCTGCACCACCTGCATCGGCAACTCCGGACCGTTGCCGGAGCCGATCGAAAAAGCCATCCAGAAAGCTGACCTGACCGTCGCCTCAGTGCTCTCGGGCAACCGCAACTTCGAAGGCCGCGTGCATCCGCTGGTGAAAACCAACTGGCTGGCCTCCCCGCCCCTGGTCGTCGCCTATGCATTGGCCGGCACGGTGCGCATCGACATCAGCAGCGAGCCCTTGGGTCACGACAAGGACGGCCACCCGGTTTACCTTCGAGACATCTGGCCGAGCACCAAGGAAATCGCCGACGCGGTGACTCAGGTGAACACCGCGATGTTCCACAAGGAGTACGCTGAAGTGTTCGCCGGTGACGAACAGTGGCAAGCCATCGAAGTGCCGCAGGCGGCGACTTATGTCTGGAACAACGATTCGACCTATATCCAGCATCCGCCCTTCTTCGATGACATTGGCGGCCCTGCGCCGGTGGTCAAGGATGTCGAAGGGGCGAAAGTCCTCGCGCTGCTCGGCGATTCGGTAACCACCGACCACATCTCCCCCGCCGGTAACATTAAGACGGACAGCCCTGCCGGCCGTTACCTGCGCGAGCAAGGGGTGGAGCCACGAGACTTCAACTCCTACGGTTCGCGTCGTGGTAACCATGAAGTGATGATGCGCGGCACCTTCGCCAACATCCGCATTCGCAACGAGATGCTCGGTGGCGAAGAAGGCGGCAACACGATTTACATTCCGACCGGGGAAAAGCTGCCGATCTACGACGCGGCCATGCGTTACCAGGCGTCGGGCACGCCGCTGGTGGTAATCGCCGGGCAAGAATACGGCACCGGCTCGAGCCGTGACTGGGCGGCCAAGGGTACCAACCTGCTGGGGGTCAAAGCCGTCATCGCTGAAAGCTTCGAGCGGATTCACCGTTCAAATCTGGTGGGTATGGGCGTGTTGCCGTTGCAGTTCAAGCTGGATCAGAACCGCAAAAGCCTGAACCTCACCGGCAGGGAAACCCTGGACATTCTTGGCCTTACGGGCGTCGAACTGCCCCCGCGGATGAACCTGACGCTGGTCATCACCCGTGAAGACGGCAGCCAGGAGAAGGTCGAGGTATTGTGCCGGATCGATACCCTGAACGAAGTGGAGTACTTCAAGGCCGGAGGGATTTTGCATTACGTGTTGCGGCAGTTGATTGCCTCGTAACGCCTCCGCTGACAATGACACCGCCTTCGGGCGGTGTTTTTGTTTGGGCGAC
This sequence comes from Pseudomonas sp. GW822-FHT02G04, assembly GCF_058802085.1. NCBI lineage: Bacteria > Pseudomonadati > Pseudomonadota > Gammaproteobacteria > Pseudomonadales > Pseudomonadaceae > Pseudomonas > Pseudomonas sp. GW822-FHT02G04. Next base: position 43,488 of record NZ_JBXANU010000027.1, on the reverse strand, counting down.
GTATGTCTCTATAATTGCGCGCCCCAAGAAAACAGGCACCTCCGCTCTCAAGGACTTCAAATGATCGCTCTGCCATGGATCTATCTGGCACTTCTCTCGTTCGGCTACGGCCTGGCTCTGATCTACGGCCATCTCGGCTGGCTGGCTGCTATCTCTTTCGGGTTACTGCTGACCGCCGGTTTCGCCGTTCGCCAACAACAGATTCCCCTCGGCCGCTACCTCGGCCACGGCTTGTTCATCGTCCTGGCGGTGGCGCTGGCGACACACTGGCTTCCCGGTTTCTACAACGGTCGCGCCATCGATCCCCAGCGTTTCACCGACGATGCCGTACGGTTCGCCATGTACCTGAATCAGGACAAACCCCTGATCGGCTTCTGGCTGTTACTGGTTTGTCCGTGGATTATCGGCCGGCGCTCCCTGCGCCTGTCGGTGTATGCCACCGCCCTCGCCCTGACCGTGAGTGCCGTACTGGCTCTGGGTGGTGCGCTATTGCTGGGCGTGATCAGTTGGGCACCGAAATGGCCGGATCAGGCCTGGCTGTGGATGCTGAACAATCTGTTGCTGGTGACGCTGGTGGAAGAAGCGCTGTTTCGCGGCTACATCCAGGGCGGTCTGAGCCGGCAGTTTAAACACCTGCCTTATGGCGAAAGCCTCGCGCTGGTGCTCGCATCATTGCTATTTGGCCTCGTTCATCTGGGCGCTGGCTGGCAATGGGTGTTACTGGCCAGCCTGGCCGGTATCGGCTATGGCCTGGCCTACCGTTTCGGCGGGTTGGCCGCGGCCATCGCCACCCATTTTGGTTTGAATCTGCTGCATTTCAGCTTGTTCACGTATCCGATGCTCGCGGGATGACGCGCCGGTCGTTTTGCGACGCGCCACTGATTATTGAAAAAAAACTTCAATAAACTCCTGACGATGCCGATACCTCTTCAAAGCCTTGCGGATTGAAAAAGCCATGCGTAACAACCAGCCCATTACACAACGCGAACGGACCTTCCCGGCTCAGCAACGGTTGATTTCCACCACCGATGCCAAGGGCATGATCACCTACTGCAACGATGCTTTCATCGAAATCAGCGGGTTTTCGCGTGAGGAACTGATCCGTGCGCCGCATAACCTGGTTCGTCACCCCGACGTCCCGGCTGCGGTGTTCGCGCACATGTGGGACACACTGAAACAAGGCTTGCCATGGATGGGCATTGTCAAGAATCGCTGCAAGACCGGTGACCACTATTGGGTTAACGCCTATGTCACACCGGTGTTCGACGGCAATCAGGTGATCGGTTACGAGTCGGTGCGGGTCAAACCCACCGCCGAGCAGATCCGCCGTGCCGAAGCGCTCTACCAACGCATCAACCAGGGCAAGTCCGCCGTTCCTCAAACGGATAAGTGGTTGCCAGTACTTCAGGACTGGCTGCCGTTCATTCTGGTCAGCCAGTTGAGTTTCATGATCGGCGCCACCCTGACGTCGCAATGGGGCTTCGCCCTCGCCGCCGGTCTTTCGGTGCCGTTGGGCTTGATGGGCTTGAGCTGGCAACAGCGCGGCATCAAGCGTTTGCTGCGCCTGGCCGAACAGACCACGTCCGACCCGCTGATCGCGCAGATGTACACCGACAGCCGTGGCGCCCAGGCGCGTCTGGAGATGTCGATCCTCAGCCAGGAAGCACGCCTGAAAACCTGCCTGACCCGTCTGCAGGACACCGCCGAGCACCTGACCGAGCAAGCGAAACAGTCCGACACCCTGGCCCACAACAGCTCCACCGGCCTGGAACGTCAGCGCGTCGAAACCGAGCAAGTGGCGACCGCCGTCAATCAGATGGCCGCCACCACTCAGGAAGTCGCCAGCCACGTGCAGCGCACCGCCGACGCCACTCAGGAAGCCAATCGCCTGACCGGTCGCGGTCGCGACATCGCAGGCGAAACCCGCGAAGCCATTCAGCGCCTGTCGGTGGTGGTGGGTGAGACCGGCCTGACCGTTACGCAACTGGCCAAGGACAGCGACGAAATCGGTGGCGTGGTCGACGTGATCAAAGGCATTGCCGACCAGACCAACCTGCTCGCCTTGAACGCCGCAATTGAAGCAGCGCGTGCCGGTGAGATGGGCCGTGGTTTTGCAGTGGTGGCCGACGAAGTGCGCCAATTGGCGCAACGCACCAGCGAATCCACCGGGCAGATCCACGCCCTGATCGCCAAGCTGCAACAAACCGCCAGTTCGGCTGTGCAAACCATGGAGACCGGCCATCGCCAGGCCGAAGAAGGTGTGGCGCGGGTATTGGAAGCGGATCAGGCGCTGGTGGGCATCAGCGAAGCGGTGGCCCACATCACTGACATGACCACCCAAATCGCTGCCGCGACCGAAGAGCAAAGTTCGGTGGCCGAAGAAATCAGCCGCAACATCAGCAACATCTCGCAACTGGCTGACCAGACCTCGGAACAGGCACAGAACTCGGCGCTGTTGAGTGAAGAACTGACCAAGACCGCGAATACCCAGTATTCGTTGGTGGAGCGGTTTAACCGCTGATCTTCGTTGTCAGGCAGACCGCCTTCGCGGGCAAGCCTCGCTCCTACAGGTGATGCACCGATAATACGGACGCCAATAATCTGTAGGAGCGAGCGGTGCGGCGATCCGACTTGCCCGCGAAGAGGCCCTCGTCGTCACCACAAACTTCACTGAAGAAATGCAGCCACCTTCTCCGCCACATCCGCCAAATGCTGCTCATGGCTAAACCCCGAAGCTTTCAATGGCTTCAAATCATGATCCCCCGCCGCCAGCCAGAACACCTCGATACCCGGCGCCAACGTATAAGCCTCAACGGCTTCACGATTGCCCAGCGCATCCCGCTCACCCTGCACAATCAACGTCCGTGTCTTTAGCCCAGCCAAATGCTCAACCCGAGGTTTCTCCGGTTTGCCGACGGCATAAAACGGATAACCGAGACACACCAGCGCCTCCGCTTCCAGCTCATCGGCCAAAAGACTGGCCATCCGCCCGCCCATGGACTTGCCGCCAATGGCCAGAAGCCCAGTGACATGGCGTCGCACCACGGCGTACACCTCGCGCCAGCATTCCAGCAACTTCGGTGCTGGATTCGGTGGGCGCTTGCCGCCGTCCACTCGCCGTTGCGCCATGTAGGGAAACTCGAAGCGCAATACGTTGACGCCTTGATCGGCGAGGCGTGCAGCCATGTCGTTCATCCAGCCGCTGTCCATCGGCGCACCCGCGCCATGGGCGAGAATCAGCGTCGCCGAGGCTGGCGTCAGCGCGGCATTCCACAGCCATCCGTGATCCCGCACGCACTGCGCCCATTGATCCCCGTCAATACTGGCCTTGTGCTGTTTGTCCATGCTTGCCTCGCTTTTAGTCTGCCTATAACTCCAGGCGAAGGGAGCGTTGCCTTGCGCACGCGTTCTCCTTCGGCTGAACCGTGGATGGGGAACCATGAACACTTCTATCAGTACCGCCTACAACTACAAGGTGGTCCGCCAATTCGCCATTATGACGGTGGTGTGGGGCATCGTCGGCATGGGGCTCGGGGTTTTTCTCGCCGCCCAGTTGGTCTGGCCCGAACTCAACTTCAATCTGCCATGGACCAGTTTCGGCCGGTTGCGCCCGTTGCACACCAACGCGGTGATCTTCGCCTTCGGCGGCTGCGCGTTGTTCGCCAGTTCTTTTTACTCGGTACAGCGCACCTGCCAGACTCGGCTGTTCGCGCCGAAGATCGCCGCGTTCTGCTTCTGGGGCTGGCAACTGGTGATCCTGTTGGCGGCCATCAGCCTGCCGCTGGGTTACACCAGTTCCAAGGAATACGCCGAACTGGAATGGCCGATTGACATCCTGATCACCATCGTCTGGGTGGCCTACGCCATCGTGTTCTTCGGCACGATCATGCAGCGCAAGACCAAACACATCTATGTCGGTAACTGGTTCTTCGGTGGATTCATCATCACCGTGGCGATCCTGCACATCGTCAACAACCTGGAATTGCCGGTGAGTCTGACCAAGTCCTACTCGCTGTACTCCGGTGCGACCGATGCCATGGTGCAGTGGTGGTACGGCCACAACGCCGTAGGCTTTTTCCTCACCGCCGGTTTCCTCGGGATGATGTACTACTTCGTGCCGAAACAGGCCGAGCGCCCGGTGTATTCCTATCGCTTGTCGATCGTGCACTTCTGGGCACTGATCACCCTGTACATCTGGGCAGGCCCTCACCACTTGCACTACACCGCGCTGCCGGACTGGGCACAGTCGCTGGGCATGGTGATGTCGTTGATTCTGCTGGCGCCGAGCTGGGGCGGGATGATCAACGGCATGATGACCCTCTCGGGTGCCTGGCATAAGTTGCGCAGCGACCCGATCCTGCGTTTCCTCGTGGTGTCCCTGGCGTTCTACGGCATGTCGACCTTCGAGGGGCCGATGATGGCGATCAAAACGGTCAATGCCCTCTCCCACTACACCGACTGGACCATCGGCCACGTTCACGCCGGCGCGCTCGGCTGGGTAGCGATGATTTCCATCGGCGCGCTGTATCACATGATCCCGAAAGTCTTCGGCCGCGAGCAGATGCACAGCATCGGCCTGATCAACGCGCACTTCTGGCTCGCGACCATCGGCACCGTGTTGTACATCGCCTCGATGTGGGTCAACGGCATCGCCCAGGGCCTGATGTGGCGCGCGGTCAACGAGGACGGCACGCTGACCTACTCCTTCGTCGAAACCCTGGTGGCCAGCCACCCTGGCTTCATCGTGCGACTGGTGGGCGGCGCGATCTTCCTCAGCGGCATGTTGCTGATGGCTTACAACACCTGGCGCACCGTGCGGGCCTCGCAGCCTGCCGAAGCCGTCGCTGCCGCGCAGATCGCCTGAGGAGTCCGCCATGAAACACGAAACAATCGAGAAAAACGTCGGCCTGCTGATGTTGCTGATGGTGTTCGCCGTGAGCATCGGCGGCCTGACCCAGATCGTCCCGCTGTTCTTCCAGGACGTGACCAACAAACCGGTGGAAGGCATGAAGCCCTACACCGCATTGCAACTGGAAGGTCGTGACATTTACATCCGCGAAGGCTGCGTCGGTTGCCACTCGCAGATGATCCGTCCGTTCCGCGCTGAAACCGAGCGTTATGGCCACTACTCGGTGGCTGGGGAAAGCGTTTGGGATCACCCGTTCCTCTGGGGCTCCAAGCGCACCGGGCCGGACCTGGCGCGAGTCGGCGGGCGCTACTCCGAAGACTGGCACCGCGCGCACTTGTACAACCCGCGCAACGTGGTGCCGGAATCGAAGATGCCGGCGTATCCATGGCTGGTGGCCAACCCGCTCGACAGCAGTCACACCGAAACCAAGATCCGCGCCATGCGCACCCTCGGTGTTCCGTACACCGACGAAGACATTGCAGGCTCAGTCGCTTCGCTCAAGGGCAAGACCGAAATGGACGCGCTGGTCGCCTACCTTCAAGTGCTCGGCACTGCCATCAAGAGCAAGAGGTGAGTCATGGCCATGATCTTTGGAATAAGTAGCGAAATGAGCAGCGGAATGATCCGCGGCCTGGGCACGGTCGTGGTGTTCGTGGCCTTCGTCGGCCTGACGCTGTGGGTGTTCAACAGCAAGCGCAACTCGCAATTCGCCGAAGCGCGCCTGCTGCCGTTTGCCGACGAGCCGCAACAAGACACTACCCAAGAATCTGCAACAACAAGGAGTACCCGGCCATGACCACCTTCTGGAGTACGTGGATCTGCGTACTGACCATCGGCAGCCTGATCGGCCTGACCTGGCTGCTGATCGGCACCCGCCGGGGCGAAACCAAGGGCAGCGTCGACCAGACCATGGGCCACAGCTTCGACGGCATCGAGGAGTACGACAACCCGCTGCCGCAGTGGTGGTTCATGCTGTTCGCCGGCACGCTGGTGTTCTCGGTCGGCTACCTGATCCTTTATCCGGGCCTGGGCAACTGGAAAGGCATCCTGCCCGGTTATGAAAACGGCTGGACCGGCGTGCACGAATGGGAAAAGGAGATGAGCAAGGCGGACGCCAAATTCGGGCCGATCTTCGCCAAATTCGCAGCAATGCCGGTGGAAGAAGTAGCGAAAGACCCGCAAGCGCTGAAAATGGGCGGCCGCCTGTTTGCCTCCAACTGCTCGGTGTGCCACGGCTCGGATGCCAAGGGCGCATTCGGCTTCCCCAACCTGGCTGACAGCGATTGGCGCTGGGGCGGGAGCGCCGAGACGATCAAAACCACGATCATGGGCGGTCGCATGGCCGCGATGCCGGCGTGGGGTGAAATCCTCGGGGACGCGGGGGTGAAAAACGTCGCGGCGTACGTGCGTCACGAACTGGCCGGCCTGCCGCTGCCGGCCGACAGTGGTGCCGACGTGCAAGCCGGACAGCAACTGTTCAGCACCACTTGCGTAGCCTGTCATGGGGCAAACGGCCAGGGCACTGAAGCCATGGGCGCGCCGAATCTGACGCACCCGGCCGGTTTTATCTACGGTACTAGCCTGGCGCAACTGCAACAGACTATTCGCCATGGCCGCCAGGGCCATATGCCGGCGCAAAACGAACTGCTGGGCAACGACAAGGTGCAATTGCTGGCCGCTTATGTGTACAGCTTGTCCCACGGAGTCAGCACCGAGCGTTTGCAGGCACAAGGCAAAAGCGAATAATTTTTGACCGCTCTGCTGCCGCATTCTGCGGAATGCGGCAGTTCCCTGCCTCTTTGCGACCCATTGTCGCACCCTCCCGATCCCCTTCCTTTCGGTTCATCAGATTCGGGTCTAAGCTTGCTCGGTGCGGACTGGCATGAGTCGGTTCCAGGTCGATTTTTACCCGATGTGCTCGACGATTCTGTTCGATGAAAGGCCGCAAAGGCTGGTAGATACCGGCTGTCGCGCAAATTGCCGTCTGTCCCTTGATCATTGCGTTTGAACACACGCAGTTACAACTGACCTGAGCCCCTCGCCTTTTTCATCCGCTGCGACATTTTGTCAGAGGGCAATTTTGTCCTTACACGGCGCATGGAAAGGCCGCAGAATCAGCTTTTGAAAGCATTGACCCAGGTCATGGCGCGTTGCAATGACCCCCTGCTTTCTCCATACTTGCGGCCGATTTTTAATCCTAATAAAACACCCAAACCGTGGAACCTTAGAATGAGCACAGCAATCAGTCCGACTGCTTATAACTATAAGGTAGTCCGCCAGTTCGCCATCATGACGGTGGTCTGGGGGATCCTTGGCATGGGGCTTGGTGTCTTCATCGCCTCACAGCTCGTATGGCCGGAATTGAACTTCGGTCTGCCGTGGACGACTTTTGGACGCTTACGCCCGTTGCACACCAACCTGGTGATTTTCGCCTTCGGTGGTTGTGCTCTGTTTGCCACTTCTTATTACGTCGTGCAGCGAACCTGCCAAACGCGACTGATCTCCGACAGCCTCGCGGCCTTCACCTTCTGGGGTTGGCAAGCGGTGATCGTCGGTGCGATCGTGACCTTGCCGATGGGTTTCACCACCACCAAGGAATACGCGGAACTGGAATGGCCCCTGGCTATTCTGCTGGCCATCGTCTGGGTCACCTACGGCCTGGTGTTCTTCGGCACCATCGTCAAGCGCAAGACCAAGCACATCTATGTCGGTAACTGGTTCTACGGTGCCTTCATCGTCGTGACCGCGATGCTGCACATCGTCAACCACATGTCGCTGCCGGTCAGCCTGTTCAAGTCCTACTCGGCCTACGCGGGTGCGACCGACGCAATGATCCAGTGGTGGTACGGCCACAACGCCGTGGGCTTCTTCCTGACCACCGGTTTCCTGGGGATGATGTACTACTTCGTGCCGAAACAGGCCGAGCGTCCGATCTACTCCTATCGTTTGTCGATCGTGCACTTCTGGGCGCTGATCACCCTGTACATCTGGGCCGGTCCGCACCACCTGCACTACACCGCACTGCCGGACTGGGCACAGTCGCTGGGCATGGCGATGTCGATCATCCTGCTGGCTCCGAGCTGGGGCGGCATGATCAACGGCATGATGACCCTGTCGGGCGCCTGGCATAAGCTGCGCACCGACCCGATCCTGCGTTTCCTGGTCGTGTCGCTGGCGTTCTACGGCATGTCGACCTTCGAAGGCCCGATGATGGCCATCAAGACCGTCAACTCGCTCTCGCACTACACCGACTGGACCATCGGCCACGTACACGCCGGCGCCTTGGGCTGGGTAGCGATGATCTCGATCGGCGCCATCTACCACATGATCCCGAAACTGTTCGGCCGTGCGCAAATGCACAGCACCGGCCTGATCAACGCGCACTTCTGGCTCGCGACCATCGGTACCGTGCTGTACATCGCGTCGATGTGGGTCAACGGCATCACCCAGGGCCTGATGTGGCGTGCAATCAACGACGACGGCACCCTCACCTACTCGTTCGTGGAAGCGCTGCAAGCCAGCCACCCTGGTTTCATCGTTCGTGCCCTGGGCGGCGCGTTCTTTGCCAGCGGCATGCTGTTGATGGCCTACAACGTGTTCCGTACCGTTCGTGCCTCGGACCCGGCTGAAGCTGAAGCCGCCGCCAAGATTGCTGTAGTTGGAGCTCACTGATGAAGCATGAAGCAGTCGAGAAGAATATTGGCCTGCTGGCCTTCTTCATGGTTATCGCCGTCAGCATCGGCGGCCTGACCCAGATCGTTCCGCTGTTTTTCCAGGACGTTACCAACAAGCCGGTCGAGGGCATGAAGCCTCGTACCGCCCTTGAACTGGAAGGCCGCGACATCTACATCGCCAACGGTTGTGTCGGCTGCCACTCGCAGATGATCCGCCCGTTCCGTGCTGAAACCGAACGCTACGGCCACTACTCGGTCGCCGGTGAAAGCGTCTGGGACCACCCGTTCCTGTGGGGTTCCAAGCGTACCGGTCCGGACCTGGCCCGTGTCGGCGGTCGTTACTCCGATGACTGGCAGCGTGCGCACTTGTACAACCCGCGCAACGTGGTGCCTGAGTCGAAAATGCCGGCTTACCCGTTCCTCGTGGAAAACAAGCTCGACGGCAAAGACACCGCCAAGAAAATGGAAGTCTTGCGCACGCTCGGCGTCCCTTACACCGACGAAGACATCGCCGGCGCCAAGGATGCTGTGAAGGGCAAAACCGAAATGGACGCGCTGGTGGCCTATCTGCAAGGCCTGGGCACCATCATCAAAAGCAAACGGTGATTTAGATGGATATCGGGATGATTCGTGGCCTGGGCACCGTTGTTGTGATGGTGGCCTTCATCGGTCTGGCGTTGTGGGTATTCAGCCCCAAGCGCAAGTCGGAGTTTGAAGACGCGACCTTGCTGCCTTTCGCGGATGATCCCGAAGCCATCAAGCACGTCGAGCAAGCTTCTAGGAGTAACAAAGAATGACTACGTTCTGGAGTCTGTACGTCACAGTCCTCAGTCTCGGCACCATCTTCGCCCTGACCTGGCTGCTGCTGTCCACCCGCAAGGGCCAGCGCGCCGAGCAGACCGACGAGACGGTCGGCCACTCCTTCGACGGGATCGAGGAGTACGACAACCCACTGCCGAAATGGTGGTTCATGCTGTTCGTGGGCACCATCATCTTCGCCCTGGGCTACCTGGTCCTGTACCCAGGCCTGGGTAACTGGAAAGGCCTGCTGCCGGGTTACAGCTACCTCGATAACGACAAGCAGACCGCGTTCGCCAACGGCCAGACCGGCTGGACCGGCGTCCACGAGTGGGAAAAGGAAATGGCCAGGTCGGACGCCAAGTTCGGCCCGATCTTCGCCAAGTTCGCTTCCATGCCAATCGAAGAAGTCGCCAAGGACCCGCAAGCCCTGAAGATGGGTGGCCGCCTGTTCGCCTCCAACTGCTCGGTCTGCCACGGTTCCGACGCCAAGGGCGCTTATGGCTTCCCTAACCTGACCGACGCCGACTGGCGCTGGGGCGGTGAAGCGGCAACCATCAAGACCACCATCATGGGCGGCCGTCATGCCGTGATGCCGGCCTGGGCCGAAGTGATCGGCGAACAAGGCGTCAGCGACGTTGCCGCTTACGTGCTGACCAGCCTCGATGGCCGCAAACTGCCGGAAGGCGCCAAGGCTGATCCGGTTGCCGGCCAGAAACTGTTCGCTGCCAACTGCGTGGCTTGCCACGGTCCGGAAGGCAAAGGCACCCCGGCCATGGGCGCCCCTAACCTGACTCACCCGGCGGCGTTCATCTACGGTTCGAGCTTCGCTCAACTGCAGCAGACCATCCGTTACGGCCGTCAGGGCCAGATGCCTGCGCAAGAACAGCTGCAAGGCAACGACAAGGTTCACCTGTTGGCCGCTTACGTCTACAGCCTGTCGCACGGTGAAAAAGCGCCGGTGGCAGACGCCCAGTAAGGCAAATGCTTGAAGCAAAAAACGGCCCCGCCAATGAGAATTGGCGGGGCCGTTTTGTTTGGATTGCGCTGTGCACTCGACGTGTAGGAGCTGCCGAAGGCTGCGATCTTTTGATCTTTGCTTTCTAACCTTCAGAAATACCGCTCGGATGAATTGAATGAAGATCAAAAGATCGCAGCCTTCGGCAGCTCCTACATGGGGATCAACCGGAAAGTGGCTGTCGTAGACGAAAGCCGGATTGAACACTCCTGCCCGAAAACTCGTCCATAATTCACAAGTCAATTGATTCAAGTCATTACACTGTCAGTTGATTTCCACCAACGTGACCAAAGGTCGCACCCTTGAGTTAGAGCTACAGGCGTATCATTGCGCCACTGCAACACCTCTTTTTGACCGCGGTCGGCACGTACTGACCGAGGCATTTTTCCACTGCCGTGGGATGCAATGATGAGCAATCAGATTCCGGTACACGACGTCACTCCACCTGCCAAGAACGCAAACAACAGCGTCGACCTCTACGCCTCTCGAGAAAAGATCTACACCCGCGCCTTCACCGGTCTGTTCCGCAATCTGCGGATGACGGGCGGTGCCGCGTTGTTTCTGCTGTATTTCGGTACGGTGTGGCTGAGCTGGGGCGGTCATCAGGCCGTCTGGTGGAACCTGCCGGAGCGTAAGTTCTTCATTTTTGGCGCGACCTTCTGGCCTCAGGATTTCATCCTGCTCTCGGGCATTCTGATCATCAGCGCCTTCGGCCTGTTCTTCATTACTGTGTATGCCGGTCGGGTCTGGTGCGGCTACACCTGCCCGCAAAGCGTCTGGACCTGGATCTTCATGTGGTGCGAAAAGGTCACCGAAGGCGACCGCAACCAGCGCATCAAGCTCGACAAGGCGCCGATGAGCGCCAACAAATTCCTGCGCAAATTCAGCAAGCACATGATGTGGCTGCTGATCGGTTTCGTAACCGGCATGACCTTCGTTGGCTACTTCTCGCCGATACGCGAACTGGTGATCGATTTCTTCGCCGGTGAAGCCGATGGCTGGTCGTATTTCTGGGTCGGTTTCTTCACCCTCGCCACCTACGGCAACGCCGGCTGGTTACGCGAACAGGTGTGCATTTACATGTGCCCGTACGCACGCTTCCAGAGCGTGATGTTCGACAAGGACACGCTGATCGTCTCCTACGACCCGCGCCGTGGCGAAGGCCGTGGCCCGCGCAAGAAAGGTATCGACTACAAGGCTCAGGGCCTGGGCGATTGCATCGACTGCACCATGTGCGTCCAGGTCTGCCCCACCGGCATCGACATCCGCGACGGCCTGCAAATCGAATGCATCAGCTGCGCGGCGTGCATCGACGCCTGCGACAGCATCATGGACAAGATGGATTACCCGCGCGGCCTGATCAGCTACACCACCGAGCACAACCTGTCGGGGCAAAAAACCCATAAACTGCGCCCGCGCCTGATCGGCTATGCCCTGGTGTTGCTGACCATGATCGCGTTGCTGGTGACCGCGTTTTTCATGCGCTCGCTGGTCGGTTTCGATGTCAGCAAAGACCGCGTGCTGTACCGTGAGAACGCCGAAGGCCGGATCGAAAACGTCTACAGCCTGAAGATCATGAACAAGGATCAGCGCGACCACACCTACGTGCTGGAAGCCACCGGTCTGCCGGACCTCAAGCTGCAAGGCAAGCGCGAGATCAAAGTCGCCGCCGGGGAAATTTTCAGCCAGCCGGTCGAGTTGTCCAGCTCACCGGAGCAACTGCCGTCAAGCACCAACGAGGTGAAATTCATCCTCAAGGATGCCGATGACGCCAGCGTCCACGTTGAAGCCAAGAGCCGATTCATCGGCCCACAAATTCGTTGAGAGAAGTGATCATGCCCGCAGCAACTGCCGCAAGTCCCTGGTACAAGCACCTTTGGCCGTGGATCATCATCGCCATCCTGGCCTGCTCGGTGACCTTGACCCTGTCGATGGTGACCATCGCGGTGAACAACCCGGACAACCTGGTCAACGACAACTATTACGAGGCCGGCAAAGGCATCAACCGCTCCCTGGACCGTGAACTGCTGGCCCAGACCCTGCAACTGCGTGCCAGCGTGCACCTGGATGAGGTGACCGGCGAAGTTGACTTGCGCCTGAGCGGTAACAGCAAGCCTGCAACCCTTGAACTGAACCTGATTTCGCCGACCCAGCCAGAGAAGGATCGCAAGATCACCCTGGCCCGCAGCGAAACCGAACAGGGCCGCTACATCGGCCAGTTGAGCGACAAGGTCGAAGGCCGGCGTTTCGTTGAATTGTTGGGTGTGCAGGATGACAAGATCTGGCGCATGTTCGAAGAAGAACAGGTCAGCCATGCCAAGGATCTGCTGCTCGGTGACGAGCCGTTGCAAGGCGCCGAAGACCTGAAGAAGTAAGCCAGACCTCTGATCGTTCCCATGCTCTGCGGGGGAACGCAGCCAGGGACGCTCCGCGTCCCAGCCGAAGCGGACGCGGAGCGTCCGGGGAGGCATTCCCACGCAGAGCGCGGGAACGATCATCGGACAACGCCTCATGACTACCCCAACCCCCTGCTACCACTGCGCCCTGCCCGTCCCGGCCGGCAGTCGCTTTACCGCCGCCGTCCTCGGGGATACCCGCGAGTTCTGCTGCCCGGGTTGCCAGGCGGTGGCCGAGGCCATCGTGGCCGGTGGGCTGGAAAGTTATTACCAGCATCGCAGCGAAGCCTCGGCCAACCCCGACGCCTTGCCGGTGCAGTTGGTGGACGAGTTGGCGTTGTATGATCGCGCCGACGTGCAGCAACCCTTTGTCCGCCACGAAGGCGAACTCGCCGAAACCACTCTGTTGATGGAAGGCATCAGTTGCGCCGCCTGCGGCTGGCTGATCGAAAAGCATCTTCGCAGCCTGCCGGCGGTGGCCGAAGCACGTCTGAACCTGTCCAACCATCGCCTGCACGTGCGCTGGGCCGACGCGCAATTGCCGTTGAGCCAGGTGCTCAGCGAATTGCGCCACATCGGTTACGCCGCTCACCCTTATCAGGCCGACCGCGCCAGCGAACAACTGGCCAGCGAAAACCGTCTGGCCCTGCGCCAACTCGGCGTTGCCGGGTTGCTGTGGTTCCAGGCGATGATGGCGACCATGGCCACCTGGCCGGAATTCAACATCGACCTCAGCCCCGAGTTGCACACCATCCTGCGCTGGGTCGCGTTGTTTCTCACTACGCCGATCGTGTTCTACAGCTGCGCGCCGTTCTTCAAAGGGGCGATGCGCGATCTGCGCACCCGGCACCTGACCATGGACGTCTCGGTGTCGCTGGCAATCGGTAGTGCCTATATCGCCGGGATCTGGACCTCAATCACCGGGGTCGGCGAGCTGTATTTCGATGCAGTAGGGATGTTTGCGCTGTTCCTGCTAGCCGGACGTTATCTGGAACGCCGCGCCCGGGAACGCACCGCCGCCGCGACCGCACAACTGGTTAATCTGTTGCCCGCCTCCTGCCTGCGGCTGAGCGCTGACGGCCAGAGCGAGCGGATCCTGCTCAGTGAGTTGCGCGTGGGCGATCAGGTACTGGTGCACCCCGGCGCGATCCTGCCGGCCGACGGCAAGATCCTCGATGGTCAGTCGAGCATCGACGAATCCCTGCTCACCGGCGAATACCTGCCACAACCACGGACCCTGGGCGACGCTGTCACCGCCGGCACCTTGAACGTCGAAGGTGCATTGACCGTGGAGGTCCTGGCGCTGGGTCAGGACACACGCCTGTCGGCCATCGTCCGTCTGCTGGATCGCGCCCAGGCTGAGAAGCCGCGGCTGGCGGAAATCGCCGACCGCGCCGCGCAGTGGTTTTTACTGCTGACGCTTATCGCAGTGGCCGCCATCGGCCTGCTCTGGTGGGAGCTGGATTCATCGCGAGCGTTCTGGATTGTCCTGGCGATGCTGGTTGCCACATGCCCGTGCGCATTGTCCCTGGCCACGCCGACCGCCCTCACCGCCGCCACCGGCACGCTGCACAAACTCGGTTTGCTGCTGACGCGCGGCCATGTGCTGGAAGGCCTGAACCAGATCGACACGGTGATTTTCGACAAGACTGGCACCCTCACCGAAGGTCGTCTGGCCTTGCGTTCGATCCGGCCGCTTGGGGCACTGGCGAGCGATCAATGCCTGAGCCTCGCCGCCGCCCTGGAAAACCGCTCCGAACACCCGATCGCCCGGGCTTTTGGCCGCGCGCCGCTGGCTGCCGAAGAAGTCCACAGCACGCCAGGCCTGGGCCTTGAAGGCTTGGTCGGCGCGCAACGCCTGCGCATTGGCCAAGCGGGTTTTGTCTGCGAGCTCAGCGGTGCTCAAGTGCCGATGATGCCCGATGAACCCGGCCAATGGCTGCTGCTCGGCGACAGCCAGGGACCACTGGCGTGGTTTGTCCTCGATGACCGTTTGCGCGCCGACGCCCCCGCCCTGCTGGCGGCATGCAAGGCTCGCGGCTGGCGCACCTTGCTGCTGTCCGGCGACAGCTCGCCGATGGTCGCCAGCGTCGCCGCCGAACTGGGCATCGACGAGGCCCGTGGCGGTTTGCGTCCGGACGATAAATTGCAGGTGCTGCAACAACTGCACCTGGAAGGTCGCAAGGTGTTGATGCTCGGTGACGGGGTCAACGACGTGCCGGTGCTGGCCGCCGCCGACATCAGCGTCGCGATGGGCTCGGCCACCGATCTGGCAAAAACCAGTGCCGACGCGGTGTTGCTGTCGAACCGCCTCGACGCGCTGGTGCAAGCCTTCAGCCTGGCCCGTCGCACCCGTCGGGTCATCATCGAGAACTTGCTGTGGGCAGCGCTGTACAATGGCCTCATGTTGCCATTCGCCGCCCTCGGCTGGATCACTCCGGTATGGGCCGCGGTCGGCATGTCTATCAGTTCGTTGACCGTGGTGTTGAATGCTTTGCGCCTGACTCGCTTGCCGAGCGCGCCAGCCACCAGCGCCACGCCAGAAACCCGTCCGCTGCCGGCTTGAGCCGCGCGGGCATGGAGTCCAGATGCCAGCTCTCTACGTGATGATCCCGGCCGCGCTGCTGATCGTGGCCATCGCTATCTACATCTTCTTCTGGGCGGTCGACAGCGGTCAGTACGACGACCTCGACGGCCCGGCCCATAGCATCCTGTTCGATGACCAGGACCCGAAGCACACGGCAGCGGTCGACGAGGCCAGCGGCCATCCGGTCAAACCGGACGACAAGGCGCCGCCCCATGCTTGAGTTGGCGCCACTGCTGGTCTCTGCGCTGATCCTCGGCCTGCTCGGTGGCGGCCATTGCCTGGGCATGTGCGGCGGCTTGATGGGCGCGTTGACCCTGGCGATCCCCAAGGAACAACGCAGCAGACGCTTCCGATTGTTGCTGGCCTACAACCTGGGGCGGATTCTCAGCTACGCCGCGGCCGGCCTGCTGATCGGCCTGGCCGGTTGGGCCGTGGCCAATAGCCCGGCGGCGATGTTCATGCGCATCCTCGCCGGATTGCTGCTGATCGCCATGGGGCTGTACCTGGCCGGTTGGTGGAGCGGCTTGACCCGCATCGAAAGCCTCGGTCGCGGCCTGTGGCGGCATATCCAGCCGATTGCCAACACACTATTGCCCGTATCGAACCTGCCCCGCGCCTTGCTGCTCGGCGCACTGTGGGGCTGGCTGCCGTGCGGGCTGGTTTACAGCACATTGCTGTGGTCGGCGAGTCAGGGTAATGCGCTGGACAGTGCGTTGTTGATGCTGGCTTTCGGACTGGGCACCTGGCCGGTGCTGCTCGCCACAGGCCTGGCCGCCGAACGGGTCACGGCGTTATTGCGCAAACGCAGCGTGCGTATGGCCGGTGGTTTGCTGGTGATGGTGTTCGGCATCTGGACCTTGCCGGGGCCGCATCAGCATTGGTTGATGGGGCATTAGATTGGTGGTGTGGCCTTCGCGGGCAAGCCTCGCTCCTACAGGACATCCGCAACCCCTTGTAGGAGCGAGGCTTGCCCGCGAAGAGGCCCTCACTGACAACACAAATCCCGACCGTTGATGCAAATCAAGATGCCGCAACGCCGCCCCCCCTAGACTCGCCGACACTGCCAGCCTATCCGGGGGAATGCCCGCATGCTCGACGCCATTCGTTGGGACACAGATCTGATCCGCCGTTACGACCTGGCGGGGCCACGCTACACCTCGTATCCGACGGCCGTGCAATTCGACAGCCAGGTCGGCACCTTCGACCTGTTTCATGCCTTGCGCGACAGCCGCAAGGCGCTGCGGCCGTTATCCCTGTATGTGCATGTGCCGTTCTGCGCGAACATTTGCTACTACTGCGCCTGCAACAAAGTCATCACCAAGGACCGCGGCCGTGCCCTGCCCTATTTGCAGCGCCTGGAACAGGAAATCCAGCTGATCGCCTGCCACCTCGACCCCACGCAAAAAGTCGAGCAACTGCATTTTGGCGGCGGCACACCGACCTTTCTCAGCCACGATGAACTGCGTCAGCTGATGGCCCGGCTGCGCAAGCATTTCAATCTGCTGGACGACGATTCCGGCGACTACGGCATCGAGATCGACCCGCGCGAGGCCGACTGGTCGACCATGGGCCTGCTCCGGGAACTGGGCTTCAACCGGGTCAGCATCGGCCTGCAAGACCTCGACCCGGCGGTACAGCGGGCGGTCAATCGCCTGCAAAGCCTGGAAGAAACCCGCGCGGTGATCGACGCCGCCCGGACCCTGCAATTTCGCTCGATCAACATCGATCTGATCTACGGCCTGCCGAAGCAGACGCCCGAGAACTTCGCCCGCACCGTCGACGAAGTCATCAGCCTGCAACCGGACCGGCTCTCGGTGTTCAACTACGCCCATCTGCCAGAGCGCTTCATGCCGCAACGGCGGATCAACAGCAACGATCTACCGGCGCCGGCGCAGAAACTGGAAATGCTCCAGCGCACCATCGAACAACTGACGGCCGCCGGTTACCGCTACATCGGCATGGACCATTTCGCCCTGCCCGATGATGAACTGGCGATTGCCCAGGAAGAGTCGACCCTGCAACGCAACTTCCAGGGCTACACCACCCACGGTCATTGCGACCTGATCGGTCTGGGGGTGTCGGCCATCAGCCAGATCGGCGACCTGTACTGCCAGAACAGCAGCGACCTGAACCAGTATCAGAACGCTTTGGCGTCCGCACAACTGGCAACCAACCGCGGCCTGCTGTGCAACGCCGACGATCGCTTGCGCAGGGCGGTGATTCAGCAACTGATTTGCCATTTCAACCTCGAGTTCGCGGACATCGAGCAGGCCTTCAACATCGATTTTCGTGGTTACTTCGGCGAGCTGTGGCCACAGCTGCAGGACATGGCCAAGGACGGATTGATTGAGCTGGACAATGAAAGAATCACCGTGCTGCCCGCCGGGCGATTGCTGGTGCGTTCGGTGTGCATGGTGTTCGATGCATATCTGGGACACAGCAATCGCCAGCGTTTTTCACGTGTGATTTAGGGGATGAGGGTAAATTGTCGCAGGCTGGCCCGAATGTCCTTCCGTGGGGTACCCTTACAGCTTATGTGTGCTTTCCCACAAGGATTAAAGAAATGTCCGAGCCAGTAAAACTGCGCGCTCACAACCAGGCCCATTGCAAGGATTGCAGCCTGGCCCCTCTCTGCCTGCCACTTTCTCTGAATCTGGAAGACATGGATGCGCTGGACGAAATCGTCAAACGCGGGCGCCCGCTGAAAAAAGGCGAGTTCCTGTTTCGCCAGGGCGACACGTTCGATTCCGTTTATGCAGTACGCTCCGGCGCCCTGAAGACCTTCAGCCTGAGCGATAGCGGCGAAGAACAACTCACCGGTTTCCATTTGCCGAGTGAACTGGTCGGCCTGTCGGGCATGGACACCGAAAAGCACCCGGTCTCGGCGCAAGCCCTGGAAACCACTTCGGTGTGCGAGATCCCGTTCGAGCGCCTCGATGAACTGGCCCTGCAACTGCCACAACTGCGCCGTCAGTTGATGCGCGTGATGAGCCGCGAGATTCGTGACGATCAGCAAATGATGTTGCTGCTGTCGAAGAAGACCGCCGACGAGCGCATTGCCACCTTCCTGGTCAACCTGTCGGCCCGTTTCCGCGCCCGGGGGTTCTCGGCCAACCAGTTCCGGTTGAGCATGTCGCGCAACGAAATCGGCAATTACCTGGGCCTGGCGGTGGAAACCGTGTCCCGGGTCTTCACCCGCTTCCAGCAAAACGAACTGATCGCCGCCGAGGGCAAGGAAGTTCACATCCTCGACCCGATCCAGCTCTGCGCCCTGGCCGGTGGCTCGATCGAAGGCTGATCCTCGCGACGGCGGCTGAGCGAAACGGTTCAGCCGCCGTTATACTGCGACGTTTGCAGCCCGCCAGGACACTTCGACGATGGTCATCGACTCCTTCGACATCAAATCCCTGATCCGCCCCGTGATCGACTTCCCCAAGCCGGGCGTGATCTTTCGCGACATCACTCCGCTCTTCCAGTCGCCCACAGCCCTGCGCCTGGTGATGGACAGCTTCGCCCATCGCTACGTCGAGGCCGACTTCACCCACATCGGCGCCATGGACGCGCGCGGTTTCCTGATCGGTTCGATATTGGCGTATCAGCTGAACAAGCCATTGGTGCTGTTCCGCAAGCAGGGCAAATTGCCCGCCGACGTGCTGGCCGAAGGTTACGCGACCGAGTACGGCGAAGCCTTTCTCGAAGTCCACGCCGACAGCCTGTGCGAGGGTGATTCGGTGGTGCTGTTCGATGACTTGATTGCCACCGGCGGCACGCTGATTGCGGCGGCCAACCTGGTTCGGCGCATGGGCGCGCGGGTGCATGAAGCGGCGGCGATCATTGACTTGCCGGAGCTGGGTGGTTCGCAACGGCTGGAAGACATGGGGATTGCGACTTTCTGTCTGACGCAGTTTGCGTTGAGCGATAAGTAAGCGGCGTCCGTAAGGCCGCCATCGCGGGCCTGCCCGCGATGGCGTCAGTTGCCGCACCGCCAACTACAGCCCCATCTGCTTGCTGATAATCTCGTTCATCACTTCCCGCGTCCCGCCGCCAATCGACAGAATCCGGTTATCGCGGTACAGCCGCTCCACCAGACTTTCGCGCATGTAACCCAAACCACCCAGAATCTGCACCGCGTCGGTGGTAATGCGATCCGCCGTGTCTGTAGCAAAATTCTTCGCCATGGAAATCTCTTTGATCACACTCTGCCCGGCCGCCATTTTTGCCGCCTGACGGTAGGTGAATTCCCGAGACACCTCCAATGCCGTGGCCATTTCCGCGAGGCGGTGCTTGAGCACCTGGAACTTGCCGATGGGTTTGCCGAAAGCTTCACGCTGACCAGCCCATTTCAGGCTCTCCTCCAGTGCCAACTGTGCGGTCATGTTGGCCATCAGCGCCAGAGCCAGACGCTCGCTCTGGAAATTGCCCATGATGCAGGCAAAGCCCCCGTTTTCGGCACCGATCAAATGGCTGGCCGGTACCCGGCAATCATCGAAAAACAGCTCGGCGGTGTCCGACGCCCACCAACCCATTTTCTTCAACTGACGACCGACGGTGAAACCCGGCGTGCCCTTCTCGATCAGCAGCAAACTGATGCCGCCAAAACCCGGCTCGCCAGTGCGCACCGCGACGGTGTAGAAATCCGCGCGAACGCCGCTGGTAATGAAGGTTTTGCTACCGCTGACCCGGTAAAAGTCGCCATCACGCACGGCGCGGGTTTGCAGGTTGGCGACGTCGGAGCCGCCGCTGGGCTCGGTGACGGCCAGGGCGCTGATCTTCTCGCCCGCCAGCACCTGAGGCACTACGCGATCGCGGACTTCGGGCCTGGCCCACTTGAGGATCGGCGGCAGGCCGATGTCCAGCGAGCCCAGCCCCGCGACCAGACCACCGGAACCGCAGCGCATCAGTTCTTCACTGGCGGCGATCTTGGCGAACACATCCCCTTCGTGGCTACCGCCCAAGGCTTCGGGATAGCCGATGCCCAGAATCCCCGCCGCGCCGGCCTTGAGGTAGAGCTCACGGGGGAAACTTTCAGCTTCTTCCCACTGATCGATGTCCGGAAGAATCTCGCGCTCGACGAAACGTCTGACGCTGTCGCGGACCAATTGGTGGCTGGGGTCGAAGTATTCCTGGAAGGCAGGCATCGGCGAACTCCACTGAAGGTTCAGCGAAGTTAACCGAGCGCTTGCTTGGTATTCAAGTAAGGATTGAAGATCAAAAGATCGCAGCCTGCGGCAGCTCCTACGCGCCTGTGGGCGCCGCCGAAGGCTGCGATCTTTTGATTTTGATGCGATTACAACGAAATCGGCTTACGCCCGGCAAACGAATGCGCCAATGTCCCGCCATCCACCAGTTCCAGCTCGCCACCCAACGGCACGCCATGGGCAATGCGCGAGGCAACCAGGCCTTTGTTGCTGAGCAGTTGGGCGATGTAATGCGCCGTGGCCTCGCCTTCCACCGTCGGGTTGGTGGCGAGGATGACTTCGGTAAACGTGCCCGCCTCTTCGATCCGCGCCATCAGTTGTGGAATGCCGATGGCTTCCGGCCCCAATCCGTCCAGAGGCGACAAGTGGCCCTTGAGCACAAAGTAGCGACCGCGGAAACCGGTCTGCTCCACGGCGTAAACGTCCATTGGACCCTCCACCACACACAGCAAGGTGTCGTCGCGGCGTGGATCGGCGCATTGCGGGCACAGATCGTCTTCGGTCAGCGTGCGGCACAAACGGCAGTGGCCCACCCCTTCCATGGCCTGGCTCAGCGCCTGGGCCAGTCGCGAACCGCCGCTGCGATCGCGCTCAAGCAGTTGCAACGCCATGCGCTGGGCAGTTTTCTGACCCACACCCGGCAAAATTCGCAGGGCATCGATCAGTTGGCGAATCAAAGGGCTGAAGCTCATGGGGAAAAAGTCCGACATAACAACGAGACGCGGTTTATACCCGCGCCTCTGTTTAGCGTCAAATAGCAGCGTCTCCTTGATCGATGAATCCGGCCATATAGGGAGCAGACCTTTGTGGGGGTGGCGCGTTCGATGTTTCTACCTTTCATTGTGGCGAGGGAGCTTGCTCCCGTTCGACTGCGCAGCAGTCGCAAAGCTTTTGGGGCCGCTTCGCGACCCAGCGGGAGCAAGCTCCCTCGCCACAGGGATTAGCAAAAACCAGACAGAAACAAAAATGCCAGGCGCGATGCCTGGCATTTTTTTAACCCATCCGACGCGCGTTGGCGAATCAGAATGGCAGTTTCATACCCGGTGGCAGTTGCATGCCAGCGGTCATACTGCCCATTTTGTCCTGGCTGTTGGCTTCGATCTTGCGCACGGCATCGTTGACGGCGGCGGCGAATACAGCCTCCAGCATCTCCTTGTCGTCTTCGCTCAGGCCTTCGACCAGGCTTGGGTCGATGGTCACGCGCTTGACGTCGTGACGACCGGTCATTACCACGGTGACCATATCGCCACCGGCCTTACCGGTGACTTCGGCGTTGGCCAGCTCTTCCTGCATCTTGGCCATTTTTTCCTGCATCTGCTGCGCCTGCTTCATCAGGCCGGCCATGCCACCTTTCATCATGGGAATCACCTCAAAAAGTACTTGGATAAAAACAGCGCTCGGCGAGTGCAGCCAGGCGCCTTCAGTTATTAGCCCTGACTGACCAGGGCCTCGACAGGTTCAATAGTATCGTGACGGACCACCGCCCCGAACTGCTGCATCATTTGCTGGATGAACGGATCGCCATGGATCGACTCCTCGGCCTCGCGCTGACGGTCGGCACGACGCCGGGACGCTGCCTGGGCCGGGGTTTCCTGCTCGGGCTTGATCAGCTCGATGCTCAGGGTCAGCGTGCGCCCGTGGTGCTGGTTCAGCGCATCGTTGAGACGACGTTGTTGCGTCGCGTTGAACAGGGCGCTGTGGGCCGGGTCCAGGTGCAACAGCCAACTGTCGCCATCGACGGCGATCAGCGTGCAGTTGGCGGCGATGCTGCCGGTCATGCCGGACACCGGCAATTTCGGGAACAACTCCAGCCATTGCAGGGCCAGGCCGGTGGCCGGCATCGCGGCCGGTTCAGGCTCAGGCTCCGCCGCAGGTCCGGCGGTGTGCTCACTGGCCAGATCGTCGAGGTAGCTGTAGGCCGAATCCATGTCCGGCTCGATGTAGTCCTCGTCCAGCGGCGGCTCGTCGTCCAGATCCATGCCAGGCGTGGCAGCATCGACTTGGGCCACAGAGGGTTCCGGGATCGGCGCAGCAGCCCATTCCGGAGCGTCCGGCACCACGCTGTCGGGCGTCGGCATGGGCATCGGCGGTAATTCGGGTTGTTCACCGGCCGTCTCCAGCACCGGCTCGACAGCAGGCTGCTGGACAACCTCGGGCTCTACCGGATCGTTCCAGGGCAGATCGACGACTTCTTCGACCGCCACGGGCTCGACCACTGGCTCGGGTTCAGGCACGACCACCGGCGCGACGGGCTCAGGCGCAACGGCCGGGACAGGCGCGGGTGCAACCACGGGCGCCACCGGAGCCGGTGCCACGGCCGCAGCAGCTACCGGCGCAACAATCGGCGCGGCAGCCACTGAGTTTGCGGAATCAACTGTGGCCTGGCTGATCCCCACTGGCTTTAGCGGTTGCCTCGGAGCGTCCTCGGTGTCTGCCGGTCGGAATGCGAGCATTCGCAGCAGGACCATTTCGAAGCCGCCGCGCGGATCCGGCGCCAGCGGCAAATCCCGGCGACCGATCAGGCCCATCTGGTAATAGAACTGCACATCTTCAGCCGGCAGTGCCTGGGCCAGTGCCAATACGCGATCACGGTCGCCATGGCCATTGTCGACACCTTCAGGCAGGGCCTGGGCGATGGCGACACGGTGCAACACGTTGAGAATTTCCGAGAGCACGCCGTTCCAGTCCGGGCCTTGCTCGGCCAGATGGCGCACGGCTTCGAGCAACGCCTTGGCGTCGCCTTCGATCAGCGCATGCAGGACGTCATAGACCTGGCCGTGATCGAGGGTGCCGAGCATCGCCCGCACGTCGGCGGCCAGAACCTTGCCTTCACCGAAGGCGATGGCCTGGTCGGTCAGGCTCATGGCGTCACGCATCGAACCGTCGGCGGCGCGGCCCAGCAGCCACAGCGCGTCGTCTTCGAACGGCACGTTCTCGACGCTCAGCACATGGCTCAGATGCTCGACCACCCGCTCAGGGGTCATGTTCTTCAGGGAGAACTGCAGGCACCGCGAAAGAATCGTTGCCGGAAGTTTCTGCGGATCGGTGGTGGCCAGGATGAACTTGACGTAGGGCGGCGGCTCTTCGAGGGTTTTCAACAGCGCATTGAAGGAATGGCTGGAGAGCATGTGCACTTCGTCGATCAGGTAGACCTTGAAGCGCCCGCGGCTCGGCGCGTACTGCACGTTGTCGAGCAGTTCGCGGGTGTCTTCGACCTTGGTCCGGCTCGCGGCGTCGATCTCGATCAGGTCGACGAAGCGGCCTTCATCGATTTCGCGGCACACCGAGCACTCGCCACAGGGCGTCGAAGTGATACCTGTTTCACAGTTAAGGCATTTGGCGATGATCCGCGCGATGGTGGTCTTGCCAACCCCGCGGGTACCGGTAAACAGGTAGGCGTGGTGCAGCCGCTGGCTGTCCAAGGCATTGATCAGAGCCTTGAGCACATGGGTCTGGCCGACCATTTCGCGGAACGAGCGCGGACGCCATTTACGTGCAAGAACCTGATAACTCATCGAAAACCGTCGCAGCGAAGGAAGCAGAAGCGGCTAATGCTAGCGGAGCAAGGCCAAAATTGCATCCGGTGCGCTCGTCTATTCTGGCTAAGCTGCACTTTGAGGAGCTTTTATCGGCTCAGGCTTGAGCCATATCGGAGCGTTTATGCGTTTTGCCTTGGGGGCACTGCTATTAGTCAGCCTGAGTGGCGCTGCCGCCGAAGCGCCGTTGCGCTTTGTCGTGCCGGACAGCTGGGCCATGCCCATGGTGCAGATCGAGCACGGCCGGCCGACCCAGGGCATTCTGCACGACATCATGCTCAGTCTCGCGACTCAGGTCGGCGCGCCGGCGCAATTTCATGTCTTGCCGCGGCCGCGAGTACAGAACGCCATGGAACACGGCGAAGCCGATGTGCGCTGTTTTGTCTCACAAGACTGGTTGCCGACACCGTCCGGCGACTATATCTGGAGTGTTCCGCTGCTGGTTCAGCGCGACATGCTGATTGGCCGGCAAGGCCCACCCGACTCTGTCAATCCAGCGGACCTGCCACAACAGTCGATCGGCACCGTGCTCGGCTACAGCTACCCGACCCTGCAACCGCTGTTCGATGCCGACCGGCTGCACCGCGAGGACGCACGCAATCAGGAGCAGGTGCTGGAAAAGCTGCTGGCCGGACGCTATCGCTATGCGGTGAGCAACCAATGGACCCTGGACTGGTTCAACCAGCGCCTGCTGCCCGACCGGCAACTGAAAAGTGTAGCGCTGGTGCAGGAAGAGCCTGTCAGTTGTTACGTGCGCAATGACCCCAAAGTGCCTGTACAACGCATTCTGCGCACGTTGCAGCAAATGAAAATGTCGGGGGAGATCAATGACATCATCCGGCTCTATACCGGTAACCCGGCCCCGTAGCAGAGCGAGTCAGGCTATTCGATCGAGTGCCTGCCATTGCGACGGGGCGACAAACCCCGCCACCCAGGCCGGCACCTCGGCGGGCGGCATCGGGCGAGCGATGAAATAGCCTTGAGCGACTTCGCACCCCAGCCGCAACAACAGCTCACCGTGCTCAAGGCTTTCCAGCCCCTCGGCAATCACTTGCCGACCGAATGCCCGGGCCAGGCCAATCACCGCCGTGGTCAGGGCCAGGTCATCCCGATCAATCAGAATGTCGCGCACAAATGACTTGTCGATCTTGATGGTCTGGGTGCGTAAACGCTTGAGATAACTCAGGGACGAATAACCGGTGCCGAAATCCCCCAGGGAAAACTGCACCCCCAACGCCTGACAGGCCTGCAAACAGGCGCTGACGTGCTGGATATTCTCGATCGCCACCGACTCGACGATTTCCAGGTCGAGCATCCGCGGGGCAACCTGAGCATGCCGAGCGAGCACCTGTCTGAGCCGGTCGACGAAATCCGCTCGCTGAAAATGTCGCGCCGCGATATTGATACTGACCGGCCAGCCCTGCCCCGCTTGCTGCCAGCGGTGCAACTGCGCCAGCACCTGATCCATCACCCATTCGCCGATATCGATGATCAGGTCGGTATCCTCTACCAGCGGCAAAAACTCCCGGGGCGGCACCATGCCGTCTTGTGGGTGCTGCCAACGCAGCAAGGCCTCGAAACCGACGACCTCACCACGACGCATGTTCACCTTGGGTTGAAAATGCAGGCGCAATTCACCGGCGACCAGCGCCTGACGCACCCGCTCGACAGTCTGGTGCGTGGCCTTGACCTCTTGATCCCTGAACACATCGAACAGATGAAAGCGGTTTCGCCCGCGCTGCTTGGCCACGTACATCGCCTGGTCGGCGTGGCGCAGCAGGGTTTCGGCATCTTCGTTGTCATGGGGAAACAGGGTGACGCCGATACTGGCAAACACATTGATGTCCTTGCCGTGCAGCGTGTAAGGCGCCGAGATCGCTCCCAGCACGCGGTTCAGCGCCGCGCGTAATTCCGGCAGATCACGCACGTAACGCAACACCAGCACGAACTCGTCACCGGCCAGTCGCGCCACCACATCTTCGCCGCGCACAATGTCGCGCAGACGCTTGGCCACTTCCACCAGCAACATATCGCCACTGGCGTGACCGTAGCCGTCGTTGACCGCTTTGAACCCGTCGAGGTCAAGCATGCACACCGCCAGCGGAATGTTTTCATGCCGGGAGAATTCCAGCGCCTGATCCAGCAAATCCGACAGAAACGCGCGATTGGGCAGCCCGGTCAGCACGTCATGCCCGACCCGCCATTGCAGGGATTGCAGCAATTGGCGTTTTTCGCTGATGTCGAAACGAATCGACAGGTACCGGTCAACGAGCCCGGTGGTGTCGTCAAGCACCGGCACCATGGTGCTGTCGACCCAATACAACCTGCCATCCTTGGCGCGATTACAGATCTCGCCCTTCCAGACATTACCCAGGGCAATGGTGCGCCACATGGCAGCGAAGAAATCGGCGGAATGCAGGCCGGAGTTCAGCAGGCGATGGTTTTGCCCCAGCAACTCCTCGCGGCTGTAGCCGGACACGGCGCAAAATTGATCGTTGACGTAAGTAATCCGGCCGTTCAGATCAGTCTCGGAAAAAATTGCGGCGGCATCCACGGCCCTGCGGTATTTCTCATCCATGAGTGAGGCTCACTGTCGCTAGCGGAGGTACCGCTCGACCAGCGCAGGATGCCCGGAAGAGATGTTTTGAGACGTACAGCGCAGAGACACGTTATCACTCCATGAACAGCATTTGATGGCCCCCGGACCGCCGAAGATCAACTATCGGGCAAGGTAGTAACACCGACTCTGGTAACATTTCGCGAGGGTTTCAGACCGCCAACGGCTACTCTGCACACCCGGCAAGGGAAGACAATGCTGGCTGTTTCATATCGCCTAAACTTCAGACAGCAGATCACCAAATACCCCTCCGAAGCGGCGATTCTACGAAATGCATCACATTTTGCAAAGCAAGGTGATGGATCATGCAGTTGCCTAATGCAAAAATCTATCGTTAAGTTCTTGATTCTAAATGGGAATTGAGCGATGCAAATTTCAAGTTTGGGTCCAGCCATCCGACGCTACCGCAAGGTCGCGGGGCTTACTCAGGCTGAACTCGGCGAAAAAACCGGTTTTGACCCCAAAACCATCAGCCGCTTCGAAACTGGCACCTATACCCCCAGCGTGGAAGCATTGTTCCTGCTTGCCGACGTGCTGGGCGTGAAGCTGAAAGCCTTTTTCGCAGATCTAGGCGACGAAGATGAACAGCGAGCGTACCTGTTCAGCGTCATACACAAAGCCACCCCGAAGGATCTGGGAAAGCTGATCGCAGCGGTTGACCAGGCCTTGTCCAAGCCTTAATGCTAATAAACAAAAAAAGAGGCCGACCTGTCGAATGCGACAGATCGGCCTCCTTTTTATATCCCGCTGTTTCATTCGGAAACGACGAAAAACCGCCCTGGATGAGCTCCATGGCAGGGAAAGCAAAACAGTATTTTTAGATAGAAAACACGAAAGAGGGTTCGTGTTGCGTTATGGAGGCAACCCCACCAGCCACACCCCGGCACACAATGTTCCCGCTGTGGCTGCTTCCTTCCGGATCTGACCAGGTTCACGGGTAATCGTTGCGGGGGGACCGATGGGGTCACCATAACGACGCTCACCTGACGGCGAGCCGCGCCATTGTACCTATCTGAGACGAAGTTACAACCGTTCGGACGGATTAAAAAATATGAGCCGCTTCAAGGACATGCGCCGGCCTTCAAAAGATCGCGACCAGGCCGCGATCCTTTGATCCTATTGCACCAACACCTCATCCGCCCGGCCGCCCTCTTGCTGGATCACCAGGTGAATGAAGTGCAGCCTGGCGATCACCGCTGGCGGCAAGACGAACGGATAGAAATCCGGCTGGCCCATGCTGCGTGACAGTTCGTTGAGCATGCCGGCCAGCTCGATCCACGCATTGACGAACGACAGGAACGCCGGACCGCCGGGGTGTTGCGGGTCGAACAGCGTGCTGGGCGGAAACGGCTGATAGTCGAAATCCATTTCCCGCGCACTCATGCCAAAACCCAGGGCGGTGTCCACCGCATCCATCATGTGCAGGTAATGCGCCCAGGTTTCCGCCCAGTCTTCCCAAGGGTGCATGGTGGCGTAGGCGCTGACGTAATGCTGCTGCCAGTCGAGCGGCGCACCTTGTTGATAATGCTGTTCAAGAGCCTCGGCGTAGCTGGCACGCTCGTCGCCGAACAGGCTGCGGAACGGTTCCAGCCAGGCACTGTTGGCGATCAGCCGGTCCCAGTAATAATGCCCCGTCTCGTGCCGAAAGTGACCAAGCAGCGTGCGATAGGGCTCGTGCATCTGCACGCGAACCTGCTCGCGGTGGGCGTCGTCGGCTTCTTTGATATCGAGGGTGATCAGACCATTGGCGTGCCCGGTGGTCGGCGGCTTGCCTTCGAGGTCGATACCGATGAAATCGAAGGCCAGACCAGTCTCTTCGTCTACCGTTTTGGGAATGACCTGCAAGCCCAGGCTGAGCAACTGCGCCACCAGACGACGCTTGGCGGTTTCCACTTTGCCCCAGCGCTCGTGGTTCTCGGGAATCGACAGGTCGGGGATGGTGCGATTCAGGCTACAGGCGATGCACAACCCATCGTGATGATTGGCCAGCAATAACCAGTTGCACGCAGCCGGGGAATCGAGATTGGCGCAACGGCGGAAAATACCGGCGTCAGGGTCGGCGTCGAGCAACCAGGTATCCGCTTGCGGGCCGGGTTGCAGCGACGACAAGCGACTTTGCTGCGGCTGATAGCCCAGCGCCGCCGAACAGGCCAGGCACTGGCTGTTGCGAAAGAACAGCGACTGCCCGCAGCGACAATGCCAGACCTTGCTGTTGCGCGAATGCTCACCCATAAAGGGCGCGGCGATGCGCGAGCTGAGCTGTTCGAAGAAGCGGTACATGGCGATCTCTCTCTGGGGACTGCCAAGACTAGATCATTCCTCAGCAATGATCGTTCCCACGCTCTGCGTGGGAATGCCGCCCCGGACGCTCCGCGTCCGCTGTGACGCAAAGCGTCACGGGATGCGTTACCACGCAGAGCGTGGGAACGATCAGTTAAACCGAAATATTGTGTTTGCCAAGAAACCCGACAAACGCCTCTTCATCCAGCACCTTCAACCCCAGCTCATTGGCCTTGGCCAGCTTCGAACCCGCGCCCGGCCCGGCGACCACGCAATGGGTCTTGGCCGACACCGAACCGGCCACCTTGGCACCGAGGCTTTCAAGTTTGTCCTTGGCGACATCGCGGCTCATCAGTTCCAGCGAACCGGTCAGCACCCAGGTCTGCCCAGCCAGCGGCAGTCCTTCGACGACTTTTTTCTCGCTCTGCCAATGCATGCCAAAATCGCGCAGCTGCTTTTCAGCGGCCTCGGCGAGCTGACGGTTTTCTGCTACCGCAAAAAACTCACGCACCGAGTTTGCCTGTTTCTCCGGCAGCGTCTGACGCATGTCCAGCCAGTCAGCAGCAAAAACCCCATCCAGCGACCCAAACCTGTCCGCCAGTTTCTGCGCCCCGCCCGGCCCGACCGAAGGAATGTGCAACTTGTCGAGGAAGCCACCAAGCGTGGTACTGGCGGCGAACTCGGCACCCAGCTCGCCCTGATCCTGGATCTGCAAGCCGTGCGTCAGCAGCTCGGCAATAACCTGCTGGTTATGCGCATCTTCAAAGAAGCTGTGAATCTCGTAAGCCACTTCCAGCCCGACATCCGGCAGGTACGTGAGCACTTGCGGCAACGCCTGCTGAACCCGCTCCAGCGAGCCGAGAGAGCGCGCAAGCACCTTGGCCGTCTCTTCGCCGACATCGGGAATGCCCAAGGCGTAGATGAACCGCGCCAGACTCGGCCGTTTGCTGTCTTCGATAGCGCCGAGCAGGTTCTTGCTCGACAGCTCGGCAAAGCCTTCGAGGTCGACGATTTGTTCAAAGGTCAGCGCATACAAATCGGCCGGCGAACTCACCAGACCTTCGTCCACCAGTTGCTCGACGCTCTTCTCGCCCAACCCTTCGATGTCCATGGCGCGACGCGAAACGAAGTGAATGATCGCTTGCTTGAGTTGCGCACCGCAGGCCAGACGGCCGACGCAGCGATACACCGCGCCTTCGCTGATGGTCTCGCGACCCTTGCTGCGCTTGACCAGCTGCGTGCGCTCGACATGCGAACCGCAGACCGGGCACTGCTCGGGAATCTGCACCGGCCGGGCGTCCTCAGGACGGCGCTCGAGGACCACTTGCACCACTTGCGGAATCACATCACCGGCGCGACGGATGATTACGGTGTCGCCGATCATCAGCCCCAACCGCGCGACTTCATCCATGTTGTGCAACGTCGCATTGGCCACTGTAACGCCGGCGACCTTGACCGGTTTCAAGCGCGCCACCGGCGTCACGGCACCGGTGCGGCCGACCTGAAACTCCACATCGAGCAACTCGGTGAGTTCTTCCATCGCCGGGAATTTATGCGCGATGGCCCAACGCGGTTCGCGAGCACGGAAACCCAGTTCGCGCTGGGAGGCAATGCTGTTGACCTTGAACACCACGCCGTCGATTTCATAGGGCAGCGCATTGCGGCGTTCGCCGATGTCGCGGTAGTAATCCAGGCACTCATCGATGCCATGAGCCGATTTCAACTCATGACTGATCGGCATGCCCCAGGCCTTGAGTTGCTGCAGATTGCCAATGTGCGTGTCAGCGATATCGGCGGAAACCTGGCCGATGCCGTAGCAGCAGAATTCCAGCGGACGGTTGGCGGTGATCTTCGAATCCAGCTGTCGCAAGCTGCCCGCCGCCGCGTTACGCGGGTTGGCGAATGTCTTGCCGCCGACTTCCAGTTGCGTGGCGTTGAGCCGCTCGAAACCGGCCTTGGACATGAACACTTCGCCACGCACTTCCAGGGTCGCCGGCCAGCCGCTGCCATGCAGCTTGAGCGGGATATTGCGCACGGTGCGCACGTTGACGCTGATGTCTTCGCCCGTGGTGCCATCGCCACGAGTGGCGCCGCGCACCAGCATACCGTCCTGATACAGCAGGCTGACCGCCAGGCCATCGAGCTTGGGTTCGCAGCTGTACTCCACCGCTGCGCCGCCACCGAACAGGTCGCCGACCGGCAGGTCCAGCCCTTCCGTCACCCGGCGATCGAATTCGCGCATGTCGGTTTCTTCGAAGGCGTTGCCAAGGCTGAGCATCGGCACTTCATGACGCACCTGAGTGAACGCCGACAGCGCCGCGCTGCCGACACGCTGGGTCGGCGAGTCACTGGTGATCAGCTCGGGATGGGCCGCTTCAAGGGCCTTGAGCTCGTGGAACAAGCGATCGTATTCGGCGTCCGGAATGCTCGGTTCATCCAGCACGTGGTAGCGATAGTTGTGCAGATCGAGCTCGGCGCGCAGCTCTAGAATGCGGGTTTCGGCGGCAGTCATGGGTGTTCTCTCATAAAGCAAAAGAGCAGCCGAGGCTGCTCAATCTTTTAAATACGGTAGCGCAAAGCTGTGGACACTGTGGCGAGGGAGCTTGCTCCCGCTCGGCGGCGAAGCCGTCGTAAAACCAGTGAATGCGGTGTATCTGGATGGGGCTGCTTCGCGGCCCAGCGGGAGCAAGCTCCCTCGCCACAGAAGCCCGCCCCAGCCATTTTCATTAGCGCTTCTGGGTCAATGCGCGGCGTTCGAACTCGACGATGCGCTGACGGTAGTGCTCAATCGTTTGGGCAGTCAACACGCTGCGCTGGTCATCCTTCAGTTCGCCGTTCAGCTCCTGGGACAGCTTGCGCGCCGCCGCCACCATCACGTCGAAGGCTTGCTTCGGATGACGCGGGCCTGGCAGGCCGAGGAAGAAGCTCACCGCCGGGGTGCTGAAGTGGTCGATATCATCCAGATCGAAAACGCCCGGCTTGACCGCGTTAGCCATCGAGAACAGCACTTCGCCGTTACCGGCCATGCTTTCGTGGCGGTGGAAAATGTCCATCTCGCCGAAACGCAGACCGCTTTCCAGAATGTTCTGCAACAGCGCCGGGCCCTTGAAGCCGGCCGGGTCGCGGCAGATCACACTGATCACCAGCACTTCTTCGGCTTGTGGCTGATCTTTTTCAGGTGAGCTGGCGGACTTGCTGTCATCCGGGAAATCGTTGTCACGGCTGCTGAAGCTCGGGCCGCCGTCCAGGTCCAGATTGAGGTTCAAGTCGCCCTGGGAAGGTTCGCCATGGCCACGCTTGCCGCGCTTGGAACCCGATTCGCGAGGCTCACGGGCAGGCATGCTCACCGACGGCAGGTCGTGCTCGTCCAGTTGCGGTTCTTTCTGGGTGTCCAGCACGCGGGGCGGGCCCAACAGCTCGGCGCTGGTGTCCTCGTCCGGCAGGTTGGACAGACTTCGGTCAAGACGGAATTTCAGTTTTCCCTTGCCGCCGCGCATGCGACGCCAGCCATCGAAAAGAATACCGGCAATGACAATAATGCCGATGACGATCAGCCACTCGCGCAGACCGATTTCCATGTAATCCCGTGCCTCTATAAAAAATGCTGAAAAATAAGGGGTTTACATTGTGCAAACCGCTTTAAAACGTGGCGCCAACTCTATGTTCTGACAGGCGTTTTGCCCACGCATACGAAAAATTGACATTAAACTAGCACGACCAAAGATAACTTTACACCGTCTGTCACATTGGCTTGCGCGAATATGTCGATTGGCCAGCAAGTCAAGCCAGGTAAAAAAGCCCTACAGCTCAAAATTACCTGCCCTACATGCAATGACTCAGGCGTCCACCATGGCCATCGCCTCCTCCACATCCACTGCCACCAGACGCGAGCAACCCGGTTCGTGCATCGTCACCCCCATCAATTGATCGGCCATTTCCATGGCGATCTTGTTGTGGGTGATATAGATGAACTGCACCGTCTGCGACATCTCTTTGACCAGCCGTGCGTAGCGTCCAACGTTAGCGTCATCCAATGGCGCGTCAACTTCATCGAGCATGCAGAACGGCGCCGGATTCAACTTGAAGATGGCAAATACCAGGGCCAATGCGGTCAGGGCTTTTTCGCCACCGGAGAGCAAATGGATGGTGCTGTTCTTCTTTCCTGGCGGCCGCGCCATGATCGTTACCCCTGTATCGAGTAGATCTTCGCCCGTCAGTTCCAAATAGGCGCTGCCTCCACCGAAAACTTTTGGGAAAAGGGCCTGTAAACCGCCATTGATCTGATCAAAGGTATCTTTGAAGCGGTTTCGGGTTTCCTTGTCGATCTTGCGAATCACGTTCTCGAGGGTGTCCAGTGCTTCCACCAGATCGTCGTTCTGGGCATCCAGATAACGTTTACGCTCGGATTGTTGCTGGTATTCGTCGATGGCCGCCAGGTTGATCGCGCCGAGGCGCTGAATCCGCGCGGCAATACGTTCGAGTTCTTCTTCGGCGTCTTTCTCGCTGGCCCCGGCCACCAGTGTGGCGAGCACGCCATTGAGGTCGTAGCCGTCTTCGAGCAATTGATCCTGCAAGGTCTTGCGCCGCACCGTCAATGCTTGCCATTCCATGCGTTGCTGTTCGAGCTGGCTGCGAATCAACTGGGATTGCTGCTCGGCCTGAGTCCGGCGCTTTTCAGCATCGCGCAGTTCACGGTCGGCGTCTTCCATGGCGATTTGCGCGGTCTTGAGCTCTTCGTCGACGGTCATGCGCTTGTCGAGCAACTCTTCGAGCTTCAGCCGCAGCTCTTCCAGCGGGGCCTCGCCCTCTTCCAGATTGAGGCTCAGCTGTTCGCGCTTCTCGGTCAGGCGCTCTGCCTGCATTTCCAGCCGCTCAAGAGCCTGACGGGTGGAATCGTGTTGGGCCTTCAGCGAACCGAGGCGCACCGCCAATTGATGCGCATGGTCCTTGTGCTGCCGGGCTTCCTGGCGCACCCGGTCGAGGCGTTCGCGCAGGCTGTCGCGCTGGGCCAGCAGCAACTCGCGCTGCTCGGTATCCACCGCCATGCTGTCGAGGGCTTCCTGCAATTGCAGGCGCGCTTCGCCGATGTTTTCGTGCTCCAGGGCACGCTGTTCGCTGAGCTCTGTGAGTTCTTCATCGAGACGGGTGCGGCGCAGGGTCAACTGTTCGACCTTGGCTTTACCAGCCGACAACTGGGCTTTCAATTCACCCTGCTGACGCGCTTCGTCTTGCAGCAGACGGCGCAAATGTTCGCGGCCGTTTTCCTGCTGACGCTGTTGCGCCCTGAGGTTCTGAAGCTGGGTTTCCAGGGTTTCGACCGTGGCTTCGCGCTCTTCGCGCTCAAGGCCCAGGCGTTGGATTTCCTGGCCACGGGCGAGCACGCCGCTTTCTGCCTCGCTGGCCCGACGCACGCGTAAAAAGTGCCTGCCGACCCAGTAACCGTCGCGACTGATCAGGCTTTGGCCGGCAGCCAATTGACCGCGCAAGGCCAAGGCCTGTTCAAGGCTGTCGACCGGTTTGACCTGCCCCAGCCAAGGCGACAGATCGATCTGCGCCTCGACCTTGTCGAGCAAACTGCCGGGCATGCGCACGCCATCGCTGGCCGGGCTGAGCAGGCGCAAATCGCCTTGGGCAAACCCGGCCAGATCGAAATCACCGAAGTCGTCCACCAGCACCGCTTGCAGATCGGCGCCGAGCACGGTTTCCACCGCCAGCTCCCAACCCGCTTCAACTTTCAGGCCTTCGGCCAGGCGCGGACGATCCGCCAGATGCTGTTCGCGCAGCCATTCGGCGGTGCCGGTGCCCGGATCGAGCGCGGCTTGCTGCAAGGCTTCCAGCGATGCCAGCCGACCGTTGAGCCGCTGCAAATCACCTTGGGCTTGCTGCTGCGCCGACAACGCTTGCTGCAACTCTTGGCGCAGTTGCTCAAGACGCTCGACTTGCGCCTCTTCACTGGCCTGCAAGTCTTCCAGCGTCGCCTCGGACGCGGCCAACTGCTCGCTGAGTTCCATGATCGCCGCGTCTTCCGGGTCCGCCGAAAGCAGCGCGCGCTCTTCGGCCAGACGCTTCTGGCGATCGGCCAATCGCTCCATGCTGGTTTCCAGCTGCTGGATCCGCGACTGCTGAACTTCAGCCTGGCGACGCGGCTCGGCGGCGGTGAGGTTGAAGGTGTCCCATTGCTCCTGCCAGCCATGCATGGTGGTTTCGGACTCTTCCAGCGCGGCGGCGGCTTCTTCGGCAGCGGCGCTGGTGACTTCCTGTTCCGGCGTGAGCATGTCCAGCTCTTCGCCCAAGGTCAGCAGCAAAGTGCGGTCGTGGCCCAGGTGCGATTCGGTTTCCAGCCGCGCGCGCTCGGCTTCTTTCAGATCGTCCTGCAATTGACGCAAGCGCTGCTGGCCGTGCTGGATGCTCTGCTCGACCCGGGCGATGTCGCCGCCGACCGAATAGAAGCGCCCCTGCACCAGATTGAAGCGTTCGGACAGGTCGTGATGACCGTCACGCAGGCGTTCGATGGCCGCGTCGGCGTTGCGCTGCTCGGCCACCAGGGCTTCAAAAGTGATTTCCTGAGTGCCAATGATCGCTTCGCGCTGGCCGACCTGTTCGTTCAACGCCTGCCAGCGCAGGGCCGACAGCTGGGCCTTGAGCTGACGCTCTTCGCCCTTGTATTCCTGATACTTCTTGGCTGCCTCGGCCTGGCGGTGCAAGCGTTCAAGCTGACGCTCGAGCTCTTCGCGCAGGTCGGTCAGGCGGGCAAGGTTTTCGTGGGTGCGGCGGATTCGGTTTTCGGTTTCGCGCCGGCGCTCCTTGTACTTGGAGATGCCCGCCGCTTCTTCGATAAAGTTGCGTAGGTCTTCCGGTTTGGCTTCGATCAGCTTGGAGATCATCCCCTGCTCGATGATCGAATAGCTGCGCGGGCCGAGACCGGTGCCGAGGAAAATGTCAGTGATGTCACGACGACGGCATTTGGCGCCGTTGAGGAAATAACTGTTCTGGCTGTCGCGGGTCACTTTGCGACGGATGGAAATTTCCGCATAGGCGGCGTATTCGCCGATCAAAGTGCCGTCGGAGTTATCGAACACCAGCTCGATGCTCGCCTGGCTTACCGGCTTACGGCTGGTGGAGCCGTTGAAGATGACGTCGGTCATCGACTCGCCGCGCAAGTTCTTGGCCGAGCTCTCGCCCATCACCCAACGCACGGCGTCGATGATGTTCGACTTGCCGCAACCATTGGGCCCGACCACCGCCGCCATGTTACTGGGGAAGTTCACCGTGGTCGGGTCGACGAAGGATTTGAACCCCGCCAGTTTGATGCACTTGAGCCGCACGCTTAAGCGACCGTCAGGGCAGAAATCACCAGATCGCAACTGCGCTGGGCATACGCCGTCAGCACCACGCGGATCTGCGCAACATCACGGGCCAGCACGGCGGCCAGCAGGCGTTCGAACAGCTCCAGGAACTCGCTCATCGAGGCCTTGCGCTGGTCCAGCGCGAGGAAATACGCACGGCTCATGGCCGGCTGCAGATTCTCGACGGTTTCCTGCAAGTACGGGTTATTGGCGAACGGATACGCGGCACGCATCACGCTGAAGCTGTCGTCGACGAACGTGCGGATGTCCTGGCGCTCGTAGCTGGCGGTCAGGCGCTGCTGGATCTCCACGAACGGCGCCATGTCAGCCTGGACTTGCCAGCCGCTGGCCACGGCGTTGCCGAGCAAGATGTACAACTCGCTCATCAGCGTGCACAGGCTCTGCACCTTGTGCGCCGTCAGTTCGGTCACGTGGGCGCCACGTCGCGGCAAAATCGCGATCAAGTGGCGGCGCTCGAGGATCAGCAAGGCCTCACGGACTGAACCGCGGCTGACATTGAGGGCCAGCGTGACCTTCTGTTCCTGGATGCGTTCCCCCGGCTTCATTTCGCCGCGAATGATACGTTCGGCGAGGTGGTGAGCGATTTGCTCGGCGAGGCTGTCCGGCGCCTTGAACGTCATGGTTGTCCTTCAAACTCTTCGATCTGCACAAGCGGCGCAGTGTAGCGCAATTGAGGGGTCATGGCGGAGTGCCCACCCAGCGGTTTTTGGCACGATTCAAGCAAAAAGCAGGCTATCCCGCGAGGGTCAATAATGAAGGAACGAGTCGTTGATCGACAAAATGCTATTTCCTGACCTTTAAGTCAGAAAATCATTGACCGAAAAGTCAGACCTGATAAATTCGGTTCATGTCGGTTAACAACAATAATGAGTCTGCGAGGCCATCCGTGATCCAGTTTTTACTCAACCAGGAACTCCGTAGCGAGCACGCCCTGGACCCGAACCTGACTGTGCTCAATTACTTGCGCGAACATGTGGGCAAACCCGGCACCAAAGAAGGCTGCGCCAGCGGTGACTGTGGCGCGTGCACTGTGGTGGTCGGCGAGCTGCAGACGGATGACGATGGCCGCGAACACATTCGCTATCGCAGCCTCAACTCGTGCCTGACCTTTGTTTCGTCGCTGCACGGCAAACAACTGATCAGCGTCGAAGACCTCAAGCACCAAGGCCAGCTACACAGCGTGCAAAAAGCCATGGTCGAGTGCCACGGCTCGCAGTGCGGCTTCTGCACCCCGGGCTTTGTCATGTCGCTGTTCGCCCTGCAAAAGAACAGCGATCAACCGGACTCCCACAAGGCCCACGAAGCCCTGGCCGGCAACCTCTGCCGCTGCACCGGCTATCGGCCGATCCTGGCCGCCGCCGAGCAATCCTGCTGCGACAAGCAACCGGATCAGTTCGATGCTCGCGAAGCGCAAACCATCGCTCGCCTGAAAGCCATCGCCCCCACCGACATCGGTGAACTCAACAGTGGCGACAAACGCTGCCTGGTGCCGTTGACCGTGGCCGATCTGGCCGACCTCTACGACGCTTATCCACAGGCGCGCCTGCTGGCCGGCGGTACCGACCTGGCGCTGGAAGTCACGCAATTCCACCGCACCTTGCCGGTGATGATCTACGTCGGCAACGTCGCCGAAATGAAGCGCATCGAGCGCTTCGACGATCGCCTGGAAATCGGCGCTGCCACCGCCCTCTCCGATTGCTACGAGGCCTTGAAAGCAGAGTACCCGGACTTCGGCGAATTGCTGCAACGCTTTGCTTCCCTGCAGATTCGCAACCAAGGCACCCTCGGCGGCAACATTGGCAACGCCTCGCCGATCGGTGACTCGCCACCGCTGCTGATCGCCCTTGGCGCGCAGATCGTGCTGTGCAAAGGTGAAACCCGCCGCACCCTGGCGCTGGAAGATTACTTCATCGATTACCGGGTCACCGCGCGTCAGGAAAGCGAGTTCATCGAGAAGATCATCGTGCCCCGCGCCAGCGCTGAACAACTGTTCCGCGCCTACAAGGTATCGAAGCGTCTGGACGATGATATTTCCGCGGTCTGCGCGGCATTCAACCTGCGCATCGACGATGGCGTAGTCGCCGACGCCCGCGTTGCTTTCGGCGGCATGGCAGCCATCCCCAAACGCGCGAAAAACTGCGAAGCCGCGCTGGTTGGCGCACCGTTCAACAACGCCACCATTGAACGCGCCTGCGCCGCACTGGCCGAAGATTTCACACCGCTCTCGGACTTCCGCGCCAGCAAGGAATACCGCCTGCTCAGCGCGCAGAACCTGCTGCGCAAATACTTCATCGAACTGCAAACACCGCACATCGAGACTCGGGTGACCGCTTATGTCTAATCATCACGCCGTAGAGAAGACCCAAGCCGAACTGGCTGAATTGTTCGCCAAGGACCTGACCACCGGCGTCGGCCGCAGCGTCAAGCACGACAGCGCCGAAAAACACGTGTCCGGTGAAGCGCAGTACATCGACGACCGGCTGGAATTCCCCAATCAGCTGCACGTTTACGCGCGGCTGTCAGACCGCGCCCACGCGAAAATCATCAGCATCGACACCAAGCCCTGCTACGCCTTCGAAGGCGTGCGCATCGCCATCACCCACGAAGACGTGCCGGGCCTGAAAGACATCGGCCCGCTGTTGCCGGGCGATCCGCTGCTGGCCATCGATGACGTGCAGTTTGTCGGTCAACCGGTACTCGCCGTCGCCGCGAAAGACCTGGAAACCGCGCGCAAAGCCGCGATGGCGGCGATCATCGAATATGAAGACCTCGAACCGGTTCTGGACGTGGTCGAAGCCCTGCGCAAACGCCATTTCGTGCTCGACAGTCATACACATCAGCGTGGCGATTCGGCCAATGCCTTGGCCACTGCCGAGCATCGCATCCAGGGCACGCTGCACATCGGCGGCCAGGAACACTTTTATCTGGAAACCCAGATCTCTTCGGTGATGCCGACTGAAGACGGCGGGATGATCGTTTACTGCTCGACCCAGAACCCCACCGAAGTGCAGAAACTGGTGGCGGAAGTGCTGGACGTGTCGATGAACAAGATCGTCGTCGACATGCGCCGCATGGGCGGTGGTTTCGGCGGCAAGGAAACCCAGGCGGCCAGCCCGGCGTGCCTGTGCGCGGTGATTGCGCACCTGACCGGTCAACCGACCAAAATGCGCCTGCCGCGTGTCGAAGACATGCTGATGACCGGCAAGCGTCACCCGTTCTACGTTGAGTACGACGTGGGCTTCGACAGCACCGGCCGCCTGCACGGCATCGCTCTGGAGCTGGCCGGTAACTGCGGTTGCTCACCGGATTTGTCGGCCTCGATTGTCGACCGTGCGATGTTCCATGCCGACAACTCGTACTACCTCGGCGATGCGACCATCAACGGTCACCGCTGCAAGACCAACACCGCGTCGAACACCGCTTACCGTGGTTTCGGCGGCCCGCAAGGCATGGTCGCCATCGAAGAAGTGATGGACGCGATTGCCCGCCATCTGGGCCTCGACCCGCTGGCGGTGCGCAAGGCCAACTACTACGGCAAGACCGAGCGCAACGTCACCCATTACTACCAGACCGTCGAGCACAACATGCTCGAGGAAATGACCGCCGAACTGGAAGCCAGCAGTCAGTACGCCGAGCGCCGCGAAGCGATCCGTCGCTACAACGCCAATAGCCCGATCCTGAAAAAAGGCCTGGCGCTGACCCCGGTGAAATTCGGTATTTCCTTCACCGCCAGTTTCCTCAACCAGGCCGGTGCGCTGATTCACGTCTACACCGACGGCAGCATCCACCTGAACCACGGCGGCACCGAAATGGGCCAGGGCCTGAACACCAAGGTTGCGCAAGTCGTGGCTGAAGTATTCCAGGTAGAAATGGACCGGGTGCAGATCACCGCGACCAACACCGACAAGGTGCCAAACACCTCGCCGACTGCTGCTTCGAGCGGCGCCGACCTCAACGGTAAAGCCGCGCAGAACGCCGCAGAAATCATCAAGAAACGCCTGGTGGAATTTGCCGCGCGGCAATACAAGGTCAGCGAAGAAGACGTGGAGTTCCACAACGGCCATGTGCGGGTTCGCGATCACATCCTGACGTTCGAAGCGCTGATCCAGCAGGCGTATTTCGCCCAGGTGTCGCTGTCGAGCACCGGCTTCTACAAGACCCCGAAAATCTACTACGACCGCAGCCAGGCTCGCGGTCGGCCGTTCTACTACTACGCCTTTGGCGCGGCCTGCGCCGAGGTGATCGTCGACACCCTGACCGGCGAGTACAAGATGCTGCGCACCGACATCCTCCACGACGTCGGCGCCTCGTTGAACCCGGCCATCGACATCGGTCAGGTCGAGGGTGGTTTCATCCAGGGCATGGGCTGGCTGACCATGGAAGAACTGGTGTGGAACGACAAAGGCAAACTGATGACCAACGGCCCGGCCAGCTACAAGATCCCGGCGGTGGCGGACATGCCGTTGGACCTGCGGGTGAAGCTGGTGGAAAACCGCAAGAACCCGGAAGACACGGTGTTCCATTCCAAGGCCGTGGGTGAGCCGCCGTTCATGCTCGGCATCGCCGTCTGGTGCGCGATCAAGGACGCCGTGGCGAGTTTGGGCGACTACCGGCATCAACCGAAAATCGACGCGCCGGCGACGCCGGAGCGGGTGTTGTGGGGCTGTGAGCAGATGCGTCAGTTGAAGGCGGTGAAGGCCGTCGAAACTGAGTCGGAGGTAGTGGTTTGATCGTTCCCACGCTCTGCGTGGGAATGCAGCCCGCGACGCTCTGCGTCGCATTGTGAACAGCGGACGCGGAGCGTCCAGAGATGCATTCCCACGCCGAGCGTGGGAACGATCTTGAGAGGTGAACATGTACAACTGGATCGACGCCCTCGCCGACCTGCAAACCCGGGGTGAACCCTGTGTGTTGGTGACCATCATCGAAGAGCTCGGCTCGACGCCGCGCAATGCCGGCTCGAAGATGGTCATCAGCGCCACGCAAACGTTCG
This sequence comes from Pseudomonas sp. GW822-FHT02G04, assembly GCF_058802085.1. NCBI lineage: Bacteria > Pseudomonadati > Pseudomonadota > Gammaproteobacteria > Pseudomonadales > Pseudomonadaceae > Pseudomonas > Pseudomonas sp. GW822-FHT02G04. Next base: position 2,115 of record NZ_JBXANU010000027.1, on the reverse strand, counting down.
ACACCATCGGTGGCGGGCATCTGGAATACAAGGCCATGCAGATCGGCCGCGAGATGCTTGCCAGCGGTCGGCAGGACACCCATCTGGAGCGCTTCAGCCTCGGCGCCAGCCTGGGTCAGTGCTGCGGCGGCGTGACCGTGTTGCTGTTCGAACCGATGGGCCAGGTACAAGCGCAGATTGCTGTGTTCGGCGCCGGCCACGTCGGTCGGGCGCTGGTACCGCTGCTCGCCAGCCTGCCCTGCCGGGTGCGCTGGATCGATTCGCGGGAAGCCGAATTCCCCGAACAGATCCCCCACGGCGTGCGCAAAATCGTCACCGAAGAACCGCTGGATGAAGTCGATGACCTGCCCGCTGGCAGCTACTGCATTGTCATGACCCACAATCACCAGCTCGACCTCGAACTCACCGCCGCGATCCTCAAGCGCAACGACTTCGCCTACTTCGGCCTGATCGGTTCGAAGACCAAACGGGTGAAGTTCGAACACCGCCTGCGTGATCGTGGTTTCGATAGCGCCGTGCTGCAACGCATGCGCTGCCCGATGGGGCTGGGCGAAGTCAAAGGCAAGTTGCCTGTGGAAATCGCCATCTCCATCGCCGGCGAAATCATCGCCACCTATAACGCGAATTTCGGCCAGCACACCGCCAGCGCCGGATCATCGATCGCCAAACTGCTGCCTGCTTCACGCCGCAGCCAAGCTTTGAACCAAAATTGAGAACCCCATGCCTCTAACTCGCAAAGCCTACCGCGCCGCCATTCTGCACAGCATCGCCGACCCTGCCGAAGTGGGTATCGAAGCCTCCTACGAATATTTCGAAGACGGCCTGCTGGTGGTCGAGAACGGCCAGATCAACGCCATCGGCCACGCCAGCGAATTGCTACCGACGCTGCCGGCCGACATCGAGATCACCCATTATCAGGACGCGCTGATCACCCCAGGCTTCATCGACACCCACATTCACCTGCCGCAAACCGGCATGGTCGGCGCCTACGGCGAGCAACTGCTGGACTGGCTGAACACCTACACCTTTCCGTGCGAAAGCCAGTTCGCCGACAAGGCCCACGCTGACGAAGTGGCAGATATTTTCATCAAGGAACTGCTGCGCAACGGCACCACCACCGCTCTGGTCTTCGGCAGCGTGCATCCGCAATCGGTGAACTCGTTTTTCGAGGCTGCCGAGCAACTGGATCTGCGGATGATCGCCGGCAAGGTAATGATGGATCGCAACGCGCCGGACTACCTGACCGACACCGCCGAATCGAGCTACGTCGAAAGCAAGGCGCTTATCGAGCGCTGGCACGGCAAGGGCCGCCTGCACTACGCGGTCACGCCGCGCTTCGCCCCGACCAGCACCCCGGAGCAACTGACCCTCGCCGGCCAGTTGCTCAGCGAATACCCGGATCTGTACATGCAGACCCACATCAGCGAAAACCTCAAGGAAGTCGAGTGGGTCAAGGAACTGTTCCCGGAGCGCAAGGGCTACCTGGACGTCTACGATCACTACCAACTGCTCGGCGAGCGCTCGGTGTTCGCCCACGGCGTGCACTTGTGCGACGAGGAATGCGCACGCCTGGCGCAGACCGGATCGGCCATCGCCTTCTGCCCGACCTCGAACTTCTTCCTCGGCAGCGGCTTGTTCAACCTGCCGATGGCCGAGAAGCACAAGCTGAATGTCGGCCTCGGTACCGACGTCGGTGGCGGCACCAGTTTCTCGCTGCTGCAAACCCTGAACGAAGCGTACAAGGTCATGCAGCTGCAAGGCGCACGGCTGAGCCCGTTCAAGTCGCTGTACCTCGCCACCCTCGGCGGCGCCCGCGCGCTGCGGCTGGAAGACAAGATCGGCACCCTGCAACCGGGCACCGACGCGGACTTCCTGGTGCTGGACTACAACGCGACGCCGCTGCTGAGCTATCGCCTGAAGCAGGCCAATAACATTGCCGAGACGTTGTTTGTGTTGATGACGCTGGGGGATGACCGGACTGTTCTGCAGACGTACGCGGCGGGGAATCTGGTGCATCAGCGTTAAAGTTTTTAGGGCTGATCGTTCCCACGCTCCGCGTCACTAGTGTCCGGTAAAAACTAAAGGGGGAGCTTGCTCCCCCTTGCTGTGCCTGCT